>JBBSTI010000001.1:0-59299 GCA_038236005.1 Mycobacteriales bacterium
GACACGGTCGTCGCGACCGGGCTCGCGGACCTGGCCAGGGGACGGTCGCGCAGCGTGCCGGGGCTGACGTACAGGCTGGTCGTCGGCGCCACCCGGATCGTCCCCCCGACCGCACAGGCCCGGGTGGTCAGCGCGCGGCGCTCCCGGATGCCCGCCCGCCGCTGACGCCCGCCCGCCCGCGCCCGCCCGCGCCCGCCCGCCCGCGCCCGCGCCCGCCCCGCCCCGCCCCGCCCGCGCCGATCTTCCCCAAAGATGCGGCAGAACGCCCATCGGGCCCCCATCAGGGGAAGATCGGCGACGGTGGGTGGCTAGCGTGCGGAGCATGAGCGCCCGCGATGACCTGCTGACCCTGGTGAAGGCCCATGCGATCGTGCACGGGAAGGTGACGCTGTCGTCCGGTCGCGAGGCCGACTACTACGTCGACCTGCGGCGGATCACGCTGTCCGGCGAGGCGGCCCCCCTGGTCGGTCGGGTGATGCGTGAGCTCACGGCCGACTGGGACTTCGACGCCGTCGGAGGGCTCACTCTGGGCGCCGACCCGATCGCGGCCGCCATGCTGCACGCGCCTGGCGACCGGCTCGATGCGTTCGTCGTACGCAAGAGCGCGAAAGCCCACGGGCTGCAGCGCCGGGTCGAGGGACCCGACATCAACCGTCGCCGGGTGCTGGTCGTCGAGGACACCAGCACCACCGGTGCGAGCCCGCTCGAGGCGCTGGAGGCCGTCCGTGCGGCCGGCGCCACCTGCGTCGGGGTCGCCACGATCGCCGACCGTGACACCGGTGCGCGCGAGAGGATCGAGGCGGCCGGGGTGCCCTACCGGTTCGTCTACTCGCTGACCGACCTGGGCCTGTAGCCCAGGCCTCGGTCCACAGCGAGGTCTCAGTCGACGCGGGGCGTGCCGGCCCGGGTGCGACGGGCCCGTAGCAGCTCCACGGCGATCGGGACGACGGACAGCACCACGATCCCGATGATGATCACCTCGACGTTGTTCGCGACGAAGCTGATCTGGCCGAGGAAGTAGCCGAGCAGCAGGACGCCAACCCCCCACAGAGTGCCGCCGAGCACGTTGTAGGTCGTGAAGACCTTGCGGTTCATGCTCGACACCCCGGCGATCACCGGGGTGAAGGTGCGCACGATCGGGACGAAGCGGGCCAGCACGATGGTGCGGGCGCCGTACTTCTCGAAGTAGCCGTAGGCGTTGTCCACGTATTCGCGGCGGAACAGCCGGGAGTCCGGCTTGTTGAAGATCCGTGGCCCGGCCGCAGCCCCGATCGAGTAGCCGACCTGGTCACCGATGATCGCCGCGATCGGGACGGTCACCAGGAACACCCAGAGCGGCACCGAGATGTCGCTGGCCGCGATCAGCACCCCGGCGGTGAACAGCAGCGAGTCGCCGGGCAAGAAAAAGCCCACCAGCAGGCCGGACTCGGCGAAGACCACGAGCAGGACGACGACGAGCCCCGCCTTGGCGATGCTGTCGGCCGAGATGGCATCGGGCAGGAGGGCAAGGGTGTCCACACCCCAGACGCTACCGAGGCCAGCATGAGAGGTTGCTGAGATGGAGCGACTGGTGGTCATCGGTGGGGACGCGGCGGGGATGAGCGCGGCGGCGCAGGCACGCCGCCGACGGGGCGAGGACGACCTGGAGATCGTCTGCTTCGAGAAGGGACGGGCGACGTCCTACAGCGCGTGCGGCATCCCCTACTGGATCTCCGGGATCGTCGACAGCGAGCAGGACCTGATCGCCCGCACCCCTGACGAGCACCGGGCCCGCGGCCTGGACGTGCGGATGTGCACGGAGGTGACCGATATCGACCTCGAGCGTCGCGAGGTGTCTTGGGCCAGCGCTGACGAGACCGGGGCGAGGGGCGAGAGCACCGGGACGTTGAGCTGGGACCATCTCGTCTACGCGACCGGCTCAGTGCCGGTGCGCCCGTCGGTCCCAGGGATCGATGCGCCCGGGGTGTTCGGGGTGCAGACCCTGGACGACGGGGTGGCGCTGCGGGCTGCGCTGGACGGGGCCCGTCGGGTCGTGGTGGTCGGCGGCGGCTACATCGGGCTGGAGATCGCCGAGGCCTGCCAGGTCCGCGGGCTCGAGGTCGCCGTGATCGACCGCGCCGAGACGCCGATCGGCACGGTCGACCCGGACGTGGGCGCGTTCATGGCCGACGCCGTACGCAGGCTGGGGATCGAGCTGATCCTGTCCGACGGCGCGGCCGAGATCACCACCGGTGGGGACGGCCGGGCGGACGGGGTGGTGACGACGAGCGGCCGCCGGCTCGAGGCGGACGTCGTCGTCCTCGGGCTCGGCGTGCGGCCGAACGTGGTGCTGGCCGAGCGGGCGGGCATCCCGCTCGGCCCCTCGGGCGGGATCGCGGTCGACAACCGGATGCGCACGAAGGTGCCGGGGGTGTGGGCGGCGGGCGACTGTGTCGAGAGCGTCCACCGGCTGTCCCGGCAGCGCGTCGTGGTGGCGCTCGGCACGCACGCCAACAAGCAGGGCCGGGTGGTCGGGATCAATCTCGGCGGCGGCTACGCGACGTTCGCGGGGGTGATCGGGACCGCGGCGACGAAGGTCTGCACGCTGGAGGTGGCGCGCACCGGGCTGTCGTCGCAGGAGGCCGAGGCGGCCGGGTTCGGGTTCGTCACCGCGGTGGTGGATTCCACGACGACGGCGGGTTATATGCCGGGCGCCGAGCCGATCCGGCTGAAGATGCTCGCGGAACGCCGGTCCGGCCGGTTGCTCGGCGCCCAGATCGTCGGGCAGCACGGGTCGGCGAAGCGGATCGACGCGCTCGCGATCGCGATCTGGAACGAGATGACCGCGAGTGAGGTGCTCGGGCTGGACCTGTCGTACGCCCCGCCGTTCTCCCCGGTCTGGGACCCGGTGCTGATCGCGGCGCGCAAGGCCCAGGAGGCCGTCGAGGCTGACCTCGACGTCTCCTAGCCGGAACGGGCTCAGACGTTGGCGGCCTTGCGCAGGTCGGCCAGCCCGGTGAGGATCCCGGTCGACAGGATGTCCAGGTCGGGGTTGCTGTCCAGGTCGCCGGTGACCCCGAAGTTGAGCGTGTCGAGGTAGGAGAAGATGGCCACCCCGATCCGGATGTGGCCGGCCAGCGGGACGTACGGGAAAGCCTCCAGCATCCGGCGGCCCCCTGCGTAGAGCTGGATCCGTGGACCGGGCACGTTCGTCGTGACCGTGTTGAGGTTGCGCTGCGGGAAGCGCGCAGCGAGCCGGGTGCCGGCCGACAGCAGGGCCGGCGGGGCGAACCCGGCCAGCGAGGTCAGCGTCTCGCCCGCGACGGCCTGGTTCGACTCCTTGAGGTGCTTGAGCTGCGCGGTGATGGCGTGCAGGCGCTCCACCGGGTCGTCCAGGCTGACCGGCAGCTCGGCGAACATCCCGGAGACCCGGTTGTCGGGCGTGCCGCGGTCGGACTCCTTGCGCACCGAGACCGGCACGAGGCTGCGGACCGTGCGCTCGACGTCCTCGCCGCGGCTGATCAGCAGCTCACGGAAGCCGTTCGTGATCGCGGCGAGCACCACGTCGTTGAGCGTGCCGCCGAGCACGGACCGGATCGCCTTGACGTCGCTGACCTGCCCGCGGGCCCAGGTGTAGCGGCGGTGCGGACCGATCGGTCCGTTCAGCGAGGACGGTTCCTTGGGCCGGGCGAGCGACGCCAGCGCCGTCATCCCGCGGGTGTTGCTGGCGATGTCCTTGACGAGCCGACGCGGTCGGGTGATCAGCGACCGGGCGCTGCGGACCGCCTCGTAGGGGTTGGTGATCCGCTCGGCGATCGCGGCGCCGAGGAACTCCGGTCCCGACAGCTCGGGCGCCGGGCGCCACGGCGGCGGGTTGTCGCGGGCAGGCTCGGGCTCGCTGTCCAGGATGACGGCCAGCAGGTCGGTGCCCGACACCCCGTCGACCATCGCGTGGTGGCTCTTGCAGATCAGGGCCCAGTGACCCTCCTCGAGCCCCTCGACGACCCAGATCTCCCAGAGCGGCTTCGTGCGGTCGAGCGTCTGGCTCATGATTCGGCCGACCAGGTTGCGCAGCTGGACGTCGCGTCCCGGCACCGGCAGCGCGGTGTGGCGTACGTGGTAGTCGAGATTGAAGTGCGTGTCGTCCACCCACACCGGACGGCCCAGCTCGAAGGGGACGAAGCGCACCCGCTGGCGGTAGCGCGGCACGAGCGGCAGCTTGCTGGCGACCATCCGCAGGATCTCGGCGTGCTCTGGCGGGGGACCCTCGAAGATCGCCGTGGAGGCGATGTGCATCGGCGAGCTGCCGTCCTCGATGTGGAGGAACGAGGCGTCGAGCGGGCTGAGACGGTCCATCAAGGGCTCCAGGGGTGCCGAGGCTGTGTCGGGGATCACTGATCAGGGATCACTGTGCCTCATGGACCGGCGCCGTCAACCCCCCGAGGTCGGGCTCAGGCCGCGCGCAGCTGCTTCTTGACCCGGGCAAGCATCGCCGACAGGCCACGCAGCCGCAGCGGGCTGACGGCGTCCGCGAGCCCGAGCGCGCTGTAGAAGTCTTCCGGCACCGCGAGAACCGTCTCGCGGGACTCGCCATCGAGCCCGTTGGCCAGGATCGACGCGAAGCCCCGTGTGGTCGGGGCCTCGGGCGGGGCCTGGAAGAAGAGCCTGACCGAGGAGAGGTTCGAGACGTCGACGGTCAGGAACAACGGGGTCTGACACTCGGCCACCTGCTCCATGTCCGCCTGCTCCATCCCCTCCGGCAGGTCGGGCAGCTCGTCGGACAGCTCGAGGAGCAGGGCCAGCTTGTCCTTGCCCTCGACCGAGGCGAAGTCCTCCACGATCTCGGCCAGCCTCGGCGGCAGCCTCGGGCCCGGCTCGGTCACAGCGTCCCGGGCTCGGTACCCGTCGCGATCGGCACCCGCACCGCGTTGCCCCACTCGGTCCACGAACCGTCGTAGTTCTTGACGCTGCGATGGCCGAGCAGGTGCGTGAGCACGAACCAGGTGTGGCTGGACCGTTCGCCGATCCGGCAGTAGGCGATCACGTCCTCCTCGGGCACCAGGCCGGCCTCGCCGTGGTAGATCGCTGCCAGCTCGTCGCGACCCTTGAACCGCCCGTCCTCGGCGGCGGCGCGGGCCCACGGGACAGAAGCGGCCGTCGGGATGTGCCCGCCCCGGAGCGCCCCCTCCTCGGGGTAGTCGGGCATGTGTGTGCGCTCCCCGGTGTATTCGGCGGGGCTCCGGACGTCGATGAGCGGCACCTTGCCGATCCGGTCCTGAACCTCGTCCTTGTAGGCCCGGATCGCGCTGTCGTCGCGCTCGACGACCGGGTAGTCGCTCGGCGTCACCGGGGTGACGTCACGGGTCAGCTCACGTCCCTCAGCCTGCCAGGCCGTCCGGCCACCGTCGAGCAGCCGCACGTCCTCGTGACCGAACAGCGTGAACACCCACAGTGCGTACGCCGCCCACCAGTTGCTCTTGTCGCCGTAGACCACGATCGTGGTGTCCCGGCTGATGCCCTTGCTGCTCATCAGCGCTGCAAAGCCCGCACCGTCGACATAGTCGCGGGTCACCGCGTCGTTGAGCTCGGTGTGCCAGTCCACCTTTACCGAACCGGGTACGTGCCCGCTGTCATACAGCAGCACGTCCTCGTCGCTCTCGACGACGACCAGGCCGTCGTCGCCGAGGTGCTCAGCCAGCCAGGCGGTGCTCACCAGGCGATCGGGGTGGGCGTACGCAGAAAAGTCCTGGTTCGGGTCAGCGTCGACCGGCATGCGGTGTCCTCCAGTAGATCTCTCGCGGATGTCTTCACCGTGCCATGCCCCACCGACAGTCCCGCACGCCCGACTTCCCGCGTGATCATGGCCGTCTGCACCATCGATGTCCGTCTTGGGGGTGCAGACGGCCATGATCACCGAGGAGCGCGCGGGGCGCTGGCAGGATCTGACCGTGAGAGACACCCGGCGACTGCGGTGGGAACGGGCGGCCGAGCTGCCCCTGACCGGGGCGGCGCTGGGGTTCCTCGTGGCGTACGCCATCCCGATCCTCCGGCCGGGCACGCCCGGGCCGTGGGCGCTGATCGTCACGCTGACCTGGGTGACGTTCGGGATCGACTACGCCGCAAGGCTCGGGCTGAGCCACGATCGCTGGACCTTCGTACGTACGCACCCGCTCGACCTGCTGGTCGTCGCGCTCCCCCTGCTCCGGCCGCTCCGGCTGCTGCGGCTGATCACCTTGCTCAGCGTGCTGAACCGCTATGCGGGCGGAGGGGCCCTGCGAGGCCGGGTGGTGCTCTACCTGGTCGGCTCGACCGTGCTGCTGCTGATCGTGGCCGGGCTCGCGGTGCTGGACGCCGAGCGTGGAGCGGTCGGCGGCAACATCGAGACGGCCGGCGACGCGTTCTGGTGGGCCATCACGACCATGACGACCGTCGGGTATGGCGACCGATTCCCCGTCACCGGGATCGGCCGGCTGGTCGGGGCCGGGCTGATGGTCGCCGGGATCGCTGTTCTCGGGACCGTCACGGCGACCCTGGCTTCCTACATCATCGACCGGGTCGGGGAGGACGACGCCGACGCGCAGACGGCCACCCGTGCTGACCTGCGGGCGCTGACCGAACAGGTCCAAGCCCTGCGCGCCGAGCTGACCGGCCGCGGCTGACCGGCTCGGGCTGACCGGCGGACCGCCGGGCCCACGGTTCATCAGGGGTTCCCCCGATGAGCCGCCCGGCGTCAGGGGACGTTCTGATGGGGCTTGATCTCATCAGGGGATCCCCCGATGACGGCACGTGGCGGGCGGCCTCCGGTGACGGCACGTGGCGGGCGGGTGGTGGATCAGATCGTCTGGACCGACCCCGAGTCGACGCGGTAGTTGCTGCCGTTGACGAAGCTGGCTCGTGCCGAGCACAGGAACGCGATCACCGAGGCGACCTCGTCAGCCTCGCCGCGCCGTTTCAGGGCCATGCCCGGCCGCTCCTCGTCCAGGAAGGTGGTGATGGCCTCCTCGACCGACGTGCCGTTCTGCTCGGCGCGCTTGCTCATCATCGCGTCGGTCATCGGCGAGGCGACAAAGGCCGGCGAGACCGCGTTCACGAGCACACCCTCGGCCGCGTACGTCTTGGACAGGCCCTTCATCAGCGCCAGCACGCCGGCCTTGGCGGCGCAGTAGGGGATCTCGTCGGCGTACGGCTGCACGGCGTCCTCGCTGGCGAGCAGCACGATCCGTCCCCATCCTGCAGACCGCATCGGGTCCACGAAGGCGCGCACCACCCGGACCGGCACCATCAGGTCGGTCTCGAGCGTCTGCTGCCAGCCGGCGTCGTCGATCTCGTGGAACAGCCCCTGCGCCCCGGTGATCCCGGCGCAGTGCACCAGGATGTCCACGGCCCCGACCTGTTCGCGTAGCCGGGTCACGTCGGCGGGGTCGGTGAGGTTCGCGGCAACGCGTACGACGGCCGTCGGCAGATCCACCTTCTCGAGCGCGTCGGCGTCGAGGTCGGTGATGGCCACCCGTACGCCTTCGTCGTGCAGCAGGCGAGCGGTGGCGAGACCGATGCCGGAGTCGGCGCCGGTGACGAGGGCGGTTCGGCCGGAGATGCCGAGGTCCATGAGGGGTCCGATCGCAGGAGGGGGCTGGGCGGCTGTTCCCCGCCCTGCCCCGATCGCACCTCAGCCGTCGACGGGCCGGTCGGCGGGTGCGGGGCGTGCCCGGCCGAGGACCATCCCGGCCACCACGAAGGCGCCGGCGAGCAGCAGACGGCTCGAGATCGTCTCGTCGAGCAGCAGGACGGCGCCGCCCGCGGTCAGGATCGGGATCAGCAGCTGCACCGAGCCTGCGGCGGTGCCCGAGAGCGTTCGCTGGCAGGCGTACCAGGCGATGTAGCCGAACGCTGTCGTCCCGGCGCCGAGCGCCACCGCCCACAGCACGCCCGACCAGGTCAGGGGCAGCCCGGTGGCGACACCGATCGCACCCGGTCCGGCGAGGACCGCGGCCAGCAGCACGAAGTGCCCGGTCGTCGCCCGTCGCGGATCGCCCTGGCGGCCCGCGGCTGTGTAGAGGCCCCAGGCCGCGCCGGACCCGGCGAGGAGCAGGACGCCCTGCAGCGAGACGTCGGCGCTGTCGGCCGAGGCGAGGACCCCGATCCCGACCAGCGAGACCCCTGCACCGAGGGCACGTCGGCGGGGCACGGCGACGGCGCGGACGACGTCGTTCCCGACCAGGGTGAGCAGCACGGTGGCGTAGAAGACGAACGTCCCGGGGGCTGCGCCCAGCGCGCGGAACCCGTACGCGTTGCCGACCCCGTAGACGCCGAGCCACAGCGCAGGCATCAGGTTGGCCCGTCCCACCGCCGGTCGTTCGTGCCTGGCCAGGGTGAGGGTCACCAGCGCGACCGCACCGGCCACGAAACGGATCACGGTGAGCAGGCCCGCGTCCAGGAGACCGTCGCCGACGACATGGCGCGTGATCAACGAGTTCGCCGTGAAGCAGATCAGCACGAACGGCAGGAGCGCCGACAGTCTTCCGCTCACGGTGAGGACGCTACGGTCACGATCCCCCAACACAGGAGCTGAACCGTGCCCGACACCACCGTGCAGATGCAGTCGCTGGTCACCGAGGACGGACGTCTCGAGGTGTCGCTCGTCGAGGTCCCGCTCCCCGAGCCCGGCCCGAAAGAGGTCGTCGTCGAGGTCCAGGCCGCGCCGCTGAACCCGTCCGACCTCATCCTGCTGCTCGGTGGCGCGGACCCGTCGACGTTCGAGACCGGTGGCACCGCCGACCGCCCGGTGCTCACGGCCCAGCTGCCGGCCGACCGTCTCAAGGCAGCGGGCGGCCGGCTCGGCCAGTCGCTGCCGGTGGGCAACGAGGGCGCCGGCGTCGTCGTGGCCGCCGGGGCCGAGGCCCAGGACCTGATCGGCAAGACGGTCGCGCTCGCGGGCGGTTCGATGTATGCGACCCACCGGGTCGTCCACTCCGCCGCCTGCCTCGTGCTCCCGGACGGTGCGACCGCTCGCGACGGGGCGGCCAGCTTCGTCAACCCGATGACCGCGCTCGGGATGGTTGCCACGATGCGCAACGAGGGGCATACCGGCCTGGTCCACACCGCTGCGGCCAGCAACCTGGGGCAGATGCTCAACCGGCTGTGCCAGTCCGAGAACGTGCCGCTGGTCAACATCGTGCGGTCCGCCGCGCAGGTCAAGATCCTCAAAGACGACGGGGCGGCGTACGTCGTCGACTCGAGCGTCGACTCTTTCCGGTCCGACCTGGTCGAGGCCCTTGCGGCCACCGGCGCGACCATGGCCTTCGACGCGATCGGTGGCGGCGACATGGTCGACACGATCCTGACCGCGATGGAGAAGGTCGCGACCCAGGGTCAGGAGTGGAGCCGGTACGGCTCGACCGCGAAGAAGCAGGTGTACGTCTACGGCGTGCTCGCCCAGGGCCCGACCCTGCTCAACCGGACCTACGGCTTCACGTGGGGCGTCGGCGGCTGGCTGCTCACCCCGTTCCTGGCCGCAGCCGGTCGCGAGGCTCTGGGTGCCATGCGTCAGCAGGTCGCCGACAACCTGACCACGATCTTCGCCAGCGCCTACACCGACACGGTCTCGCTGACCGGGTCGCTCCAGGCTGAGGCGGTCAAGGCGTACGGCGCGATGGCGACCGGGCGCAAGTATCTGATCGAGCCGGCTTCCTGACCGTCAGGGGGCGGTGAGGCTGAAGAGGCCGCCGGTGACCTGGGAGCCCACCTGGAGGCCGTGGCGGTAGCGCACGGTGATCCCGTCGATCACCACCTTTCCGGGTCGTCGCGGGGTCACCTCGAGCAGCAGCTGGGCTTCGTGCAGGTCTGCCGGCAGGGTGGACCCGGCGGTGGGGAGCAGCTCCCGGCAGGCGTCCTCGGCCCGCGCGTAGAAACTGCCGACCACCTCTTTCGGGCGCCCGCAGAGCACGAGCCGCACGTCCGCGGCTGCGGTGTTCGTAGTCACCCGGGGTGAGACGCCCCGCAGCCGAAGGTTGTCCTGGTTGTCGGGGAAGACGCCGAGGAGAAAGGGCTTTCCGATCTCCGCAGACGGCAGGGAGACCTCCCCCAGCTCGCTCAGCTCGGTGGGATGGGCAACCCACCACGCGGCTCCTGCGAGGAGCACCACGACGAGCCCTCCGACGATCACCGCAACCTGTCGCCGGACGCCCCGAGATGAGCTGCGCGTCTCCGACGCGGCTTGCGAGAGGCTCATGCCGAGATCGTGACACAAAGATCTCTGCCAGAGCCCTGGGGTCTCGCTGGCGTGCCCGAGAAAACGGATGCTTGATGGAGCGGGCGACGAGAATCGAACTCGCGTTCTCAGCTTGGGAAGCTGATGTTCTGCCGCTGAACTACGCCCGCGTGTGCTGGTTCCGCACTCTACCGGTCCTCCGCGCCACTCCTGCCTGTGGACCCGTGCCGTCTGGGCTGGAGGTCCCTCAGGCGTGCCGGCTGTCTTCGGCGGGTCGACGGGCAGGGGTGGCGGGGGTTGTGCTCCCGAGCGTCCGGGTGCCTTGATGATAGCCGCTTGTTGCGAGTAGGTCGCAACAAGCGGCCGGTGGGTCGTGAGAACAGCCCCGGCTGATCGGTCACGCCCGATAGCCTGCCCGGATGCTGCTCTCGGACCGGGATCTCAAGGCCGCGCTCGCCTCGGGGCGTCTGGGGATCTCACCCTACGACGAGGCAATGATCCAGCCGAGCAGCATCGATGTGCGGCTCGACCGCTACTTCCGGGTGTTCGCCAACCACCGCTACACGCACATCGATCCAGCCGCGGAGCAGGACGACCTGACCGAGCTGATCGAGCCGGACGGGGACGAGCCGTTCATCCTGCACCCGGGCGAGTTCGTGCTCGGGTCCACGCTAGAGGTCATCTCGCTGGGCGCCGATCTGGCATCGAGGCTGGAAGGGAAGAGCTCGCTCGGCCGTCTTGGGCTCTTGACGCACTCGACCGCCGGGTTCATCGACCCCGGGTTCAGCGGCCACGTCACGCTCGAGCTGAGCAACATGGCCAACCTGCCGATCAAGCTCTATCCGGGGATGAAGATCGGCCAGATCTGCGTGCAGCAGCTCACCAGCCCGGCCGAGCACCCCTACGGCAGCAGCCTGTACGGCTCGCGCTACCAGGACCAGCGCGGCCCGACGCCGTCGCGCTCGCACCTGCGGTTCAGCCGCGCCGACACCAGGCCCTCGTGATCATGTGCGCTGAGCCGCTCGGGACCGCCCGGCGCTCATGACCACGAACGAGCGGGGTAGGCGTATGGCATGACACTCCCCACCCGCCAGCTCGGCTCGCTCTCCGTCAGTGCCCAAGGTCTGGGCTGCATGGGGATGAGCGCGTTCTACGGCGCCCACGACGACACCGAGTCGCTCGCGACCCTGCACCGCGCGCTCGATCTCGGCGTGACGCTGTTCGACACCGCCGACATGTACGGGCCCTACACGAATGAGGTCCTGCTCTCCCAGGTGCTCGCCGAGCGGCGCGACGACATGGTGATCGCGAGCAAGTTCGCGATCCGGCTGCACGAGGACGGCAGCCGCAGCATCGACGGCACCCCGGAGTACGTGCGCCAGGCCTGCGACGCCTCGCTGAAGCGTCTCGGGATCGACACCATCGACCTCTACTACCAGCACCGGGTGGATCCTCGCACGCCGATCGAGGAGACCGTCGGCGCGATGGCCGAGCTGGTCCAGGCCGGGAAGGTCCGGCACCTGGGGCTGTCCGAGGCCGGCGCCGACACGCTCCGGCGGGCGTCGGCGGTGCACCCGATCGCCGCACTGCAGAGCGAGTGGTCGCTGTGGAGCCGCGACATCGAGGCCGAGATCGTGCCGACCGCTCGCGAGCTGGGGATCGGGATCGTGCCTTACTCCCCGCTCGGACGCGGCTTTTTGACCGGCCGGATCACCTCGCCCGACGACCTGGCCGACGACGACTTCCGCAAGGCCAACCCGCGCTTCGCGGCCGACGCCTTCGAGGCCAACATGGCGGTCGTACGCGCCGTGCAGCAGATCGCGGCCGACAAGGGCGTGACCGCGGCCCAGCTGGCTCTGGCCTGGGTGCAGTCCCGCGGCGAGGACGTCGTGCCGATCCCGGGCACCCGCAACGCCGGCCGGCTCGCCGAGAACCTGGGCGCCCTGGAGGTGCAGCTCACCGACGACGACCTGGCCGCCATCGCCGCTGCTGCCCCGGTCGAGGCGATCGTCGGCACCCGCTACCCCGAGGCAGCCATGCGGGGCATCGGCCTCTAGCCCGCCTGGCGTGCCGCCCGTCTTCGTTCAGCCGCCCGCCGCCCGTCTTTGAGGAGCCGCTCGCGATCTTCCTCGGCTGGTGGCGTGTTGACCGCTTTGCCCCTCATCTCCGGAAGATCGCCGGGCGTCCATCGGTGATCTTCCCCGTACGGGGGCTGTTCGTACTTTATGTCGGTTGTTTGAGGAAGATCAGCCGGTTAAGGGCTCGGTGGGAGGTGCGGGCGGCACGGGACAGGTGGCCGGCACGGCCGTCAGTCCTGGGAGACGAAGTCTTTCTCCCGGATCAGGAAGAACGCCGACACCGCGCACAGGAACGCCCCGACCGCGCCCAGCAGCAGGATGCGGTCGAGGCCGTCGGCGAAGGCCGTGCGGGCCAGGGTGGCGACCGTGTCCCGCAGCTCAGGGGGCAACGAGGCGAGCAGCGGTGCCACGCCACCGGCCTGGACGGCTGCGGTGATCTCGGGGCCGCGTGCGGCGAGGTCGGGGATCCCGGCGACCCCGGTGGTGACGGTGTCCGCGACCCGGGCGCCCAGCAGGCTCCCGAGCAGCGCGATCCCGGTGGCGATGCCGACCTGGCGGAAGGTCGAGCTGATGCCGGCGGCCATCCCTGCCCGCTCCGGCGGCACGACGCCGACCGCGGTCGAGGCGAGCGGCGGGTTGATCAGGCCTGCGCCGACGCCCGCGACGACCAGGCCCGGGATCAGGTGCGTCCAGGTGGTGTCCGCGTCCAGCCCGCGCATCAGCAGCAGCCCGACGCCGATCAGCGCAAGCCCGGGGCCGATCAGCAGCCGGACGGGCACGTGCGAGGAGAGTCGGCCGGCGGCGACGGACGCGACGAGGATGCCGCCGGACAAGATCACCAGCCGCAGCCCGGTGCCCAAGGCGCTGAAGCCCAGGACGTTCTGCAGGTAGAGCGTGACGTAGAGCAGCATCGCGTACAGCGTGGAGCTCAGCCCGAACCCACCGATCGCCCCGCCGCTGAAGGTGGGCTTGAGAAACAGCGTGAGGTCGAACATCGGGTGCCGGCCGCGCAGCTCCACCACGACGAACAGCCCGAGCAGCAGGGCCGCCGCGACCAGGCAGCCGAGTACCAGGGGGTGGGTGAAGCTCTGCTGGTTGGACTCGATGAGCCCGAAGACCAGCAGCGCGAGGGCCGTGCTGAACACGACGAAGCCCAGCCAGTCGGGCCGGCGGGCCGACGGCGCCCTGGACTCGACCACCCTGGTCACCGTCAGGAACGCGGCGACCAGCCCGATCGGCAGGTTGATGAAGAAGATCCACCGCCAGGAGAGCCCGGAGACGAGCAGGCCACCTAGCACCGGGCCCAGCGCGATCGCGAGACCGGTGACGGCGCCCCAGATGCCGAATGCGGCGCCGCGGTCCTTTCCGCGAAAGGCGCTGGCGAGCAGCGCCAACGAGACGCTGAACATGACGGCGCCGCCGACGGCCTGCAGGCTCCGGGACAGCTGCAACATCAAGGTGCTGGTGGCGAACCCGCAGAGCAGGGAGGCGGCGGTGAACAGCCCGAGCCCGATCACGTAGAGCCGCCGCCGCCCGTAGAGGTCCGCAAGGCTCCCAGCGGTGAGCAGCAGAGCGGCCAGGGTCAGGGCGTACGCGTCGATGATCCACTGCAGCCCGGCAAAGCTCGAACCGAGGTCTTTCTGGATGTCGGGCAGCGCGACGTTGATGATCGACACGTCGAGCAGCAGCATGAAAGTGCCGAGGCAGACCGCGACGAGGGTCCACCACCTGCCCGCAGACCCGCTCGCGGCCTGGATCGGCCCAGGATCCCGGGTCTGCGTCATGCCGCCTCCTGCCGCCGGACGGGCCTGCGCCCCGATCCTGCAACGTAACCCCCGGTGAGCGCAGGATCACCGTTGGGCCAGGGCGAGGTGGGGAATGACCAACGAGGACGTACGTCAGAAGGAGCTGCATGGATCCGCGCCCTGTCCCGAGCAAGGCCTCGCGCCCGGTCACGCCGGAACGGCCCTGGAAGCGCGAGCAGGCTGAGCCGCCGCCCCCGCCACCCTGGAAGACCGAGGGGGTGCCGTCGGCCAAGAAGCCGCCGCCGAAGAAACGGCGGGTCAATCCGCTGCTGATCTTCCTGCTCGTCTTCCTGGCCTTCAACCTGGTGCTGTCCAACCGCGTCCTCGGACCGGAGACCCCGGTCACCGTCTCCTACACCTTTTTCGACGCGCAGGTGAAGGCCGACAACGTCGAGAGCATCACCAGCACCGCGGAGGAGATCGACGGGACCTTCCGCAAGGAGGTCGACTATCCGTCGGAGGCGAAGAAGGACGAGAAGCAGCAGAAGGTCACCCGGTTCATGACCCAGCGGCCGAGCTTCGCCGCCGACGACCTGTTTGCCCAGCTGCAGAAGAACAAGGTCACGATCGACGCGGAGAACCCGAACAAGGGGGCCCCGGTCTGGCAGCAGCTGCTGGTCGGGATCCTGCCGACCCTGCTGATCTTCGGGCTGATCTTCTTCTTGATCCGTCGAGCGGCAGCTGGGATGCAGGGCGGGCTCGGCGGGCTGGGCAAGTCCAAGGCCAAGCGCTACGAGCCGGAGGGCGGGCCGCGCACGACGTTCGCCGACGTGGCCGGGATCGACGAGGTGCAGTCCGAGGTCGAGGAGATCGTGGACTTCCTGCGTAACCCGGACCGCTACCGAAAGCTCGGGGCCAGGACGCCGAAGGGGGTGCTGCTCTCCGGCCAGCCCGGCACCGGCAAGACGCTGCTCGCCCGCGCGGTCGCCGGCGAGGCTGACGTTCCGTTCTTCTCCATCGCGGCCAGCGAGTTCATCGAGATGGTGGTCGGGGTCGGGGCGAGCCGGGTGCGCGACCTGTTCGTCGAGGCCAAGAAGGTCGCCCCGTCGATCATCTTCATCGACGAGCTGGACGCGATCGGGCGGTCCCGCGGCGGTTCCGGGGGCTTCGGCGGCAACGACGAGCGGGAGCAGACGCTCAACCAGATCCTCACCGAGATGGATGGTTTCACGGGAAACGAGGACGTCATCGTGCTCGCTGCGACCAACCGGCCCGAGGTGCTGGACGCTGCGCTGCTGCGCCCCGGTCGCTTCGACCGCCGGGTCTCGGTCAGCCCGCCGGACGCGGCCGGCCGGATCGCGATCTTGAAGGTGCACGCCCGTGACGTGCCGCTCGCCGACGACGTCGACCTCGACGCGCTGGCGGCCACGACGCCCGGGATGGTCGGCGCCGACCTGCGCAACCTCATCAACGAGGGAGCGCTGACCGCCGCGCGCCGCAAGCACACCCAGGTGTCCGCCGACGACCTCGCCGATGCCCTGGAGAAGATCCAGCTCGGCGGCGTCCGCGGGATCATGCTCGACGAGGGCGAGAAGGAGCGCACGGCGGTCCACGAGTCCGGCCACGCGCTGCTCGGGATGCTCACCCCGGGCGCCGACCCGGTGCGCCGGATCTCGATCATCCCGCGCGGGATGGCGCTGGGTGTCACGTTCCAGACCCCGGAGGTCGACCGGTACGGCTACTCCGCGGAATATCTGCGCGGTCGGATCGTCGGCGCGCTCGGCGGTCGGGCGGCGGAGGAGGTCGTCTACGGCGACATGACCACCGGCGCCGAGAGCGACCTCGAGCAGTGCACCCGGATCGCCCGCCAGATGGTCGGTCGCTGGGGGATGTCGGACGCGATCGGCCCGGTCTCGGTGCTGCCGGCGCCCGGCTCGGAGAACCCGTTCGGCTCGGAGAACGCCTCGCCGGCCACCCAGCAGCTGGTGGACGAGGAGGTGCGCACGCTCATCGAGGAGTGCCACGAGCAGGCGTGCAAGATCCTGCTTGAGCACCGGGGCCAGCTCGACGCGCTGTCCGCGGAGCTGTTCAAGGCCGAGACGCTGGACGAGGAGGGTGCGTACGCCGCGGCGGGCATCGCCCGTGCTCAGGCTCCGGGCGCTCGTGCTCGCGGCGAGGTGCCCGGGACGTCACCGGCCCCCGGCATGCCTCCGGAGCCGCCCCTGACCGCCTGACCCGCCCCTGACCGCCTGACCCGCCTGCGCACGTCTCGTCCGCGGCCGGACCGCGGTACGGCCCGGGTGATCTTGGCGCCGCGAGTGGCTTCAAGATCACCAGTGGTAGACGCATCACGCAAGCATTGGTGATCTTGACCTGCGGAACGGCGCCAAGATCACCCGGGTTGAGGCGTGCTTGCGACCCCCGGTGATCTTGGACGGCAGAACGGCCTGAAGATCACCAGGGGAAGCGGCAGAACCGGGAACTGATGGGCCAGGAGACGTGAGGCGGTGGTCCGGGAGCCGGTGGTTCCCCCGACGGTGGCCGATGTGTATCCTCTACACATGTCCCGCACCAACATTGACCTGGACGATGAAGCGGTCGCCGCCGTCATGCAGCGGTGGGGCCTGACGACCAAGCGCGACGCGGTGAACTTCGCCTTGCGCGAGCTGTCGTCTCGGATGGAGCTGGACGAGGCCCGCACGATGCGAGGCACCGGCTGGGACGGGGACCTCGACGAGATGCGTGGCGGACGCGTCGCGTCGTGATCCTGGCCGACACCTCGGCCTGGGTCGAGTTTCTGCGCGGGACGGGATCCGCAGTCGACCGGGAGCTCGACCGGCTGCTTGACGGGGGGCTCGCGGTCACCGAGCCGATCCTCATGGAGGTGCTGGCCGGTGCCCGCGACGACGCGCACCTGCGACAGCTGCGGGCGCTGCTCGGCCGGGCCGATCTCGTCCCTGTTCTGGGCGCCGACTACCTGCTGGCCGCTGCGCTCTACCGCGACTGCCGCCAGCACGGAGACACGGTGCGCAGGCTCATCGACTGCCTGATCGCGGCCGTGGCCGTGCGCAACGGGCTGACGCTGCTGCACGCCGATCGGGACTTCGACGCCCTGCAGCGCTGGACGGGGTTGTCCGTTCACCGGACCTGACGCCAACCTGGCCGGGGGGACGGGTCGACTCCCCGACGCGACGCAGCTGATGTGGAGGCGCCCCGTACCCGCGACAAAGGACGTGGCTGGACGACGTCCGCTCGGCTGTGCTGAGCGGGATCAGGCGGCGTGCGCGAGCTCCTGGGCCGCCGCCTCGCGCAGCTCCCACTTCTTCTCCGACGCCGTCTCGGGGGCGTCGTCGGAGGTGGCGGTCAGCCAAGAGTCGGGCAGCGACAGCTTGAGCATCGTGCGGATCGTCTGGGCGTACTGCACGAGGAACGGCCCGGTCGTGTAGGGGATGCCGTAACGGGTGCAGATCTCCTCGACCCGGACGGCGATCTCCTTGTAGCGGTTGGAGGGCAGGTCCGGGAACAGGTGATGCTCGATCTGGTGGTTGAGATTGCCGGCCATGAACGTCATGAGCGCGCCGCCGTGGAAGTTCGCGGAGCCGTACATCTGGCGCAGGTACCACTCGGCCGGCGTCTCGGTCTCGTACTCGGCGACCGTGAACTTCTCGGCCCCGTCCGGGAAATGACCGCAGAAGATGACCGCGTTGGACCAGAGGTTGCGTACGACGTTGGCGGTGAAGTTGGCGGTGAGCGTCGAGACGAAGGCCGGGCCGGTCAGGGCCGGGAACAGCACATAGTCCTTGAGCACCTGCTTGCGGATCTTGCGGCCCATCTGACCGAGCTGCTCCTTGGCCCGGGCCTTGGTCTTTCGGCCCTTCTTGACGGCGGAGACGTCGATGTCGTGGAACGCGATGCCGTACTCGAACAGCAGCGCCAGCAGGGCGTAGATCGCCGGCTGCGCGAGGTTTTTGGGCTGCCACTTGTAGTCACGGGTGATGCGCAGCAGGCCGTAGCCGACGTCGCGATCCTTGCCCACGATGTTGGTCCAGGTGTGGTGCACGACGTTGTGGCTGTGCTTCCAGCTCTCCGAGCTGGCGACCATGTCCCACTCCCAGGTGGAGGAGTGCACCTCCGGGTCGTTCATCCAGTCCCACTGGCCGTGGATGACGTTGTGGCCGAGTTCCATGTTCTCGATGATCTTAGAGAGCGACAGCATCGCCGTGCCGGCCCCCCAGGCCCGCGGGAAGAACGAGGCGGACAGGGGCGCGCGGGCGGCGACAGACAGGCCGCGCTGCAGCTTGATGACCTTGCGGATGTAGGCCTCGTCGGCCGCGCCGCGAGAGTTCTCGATGTCTTTGCGGATCTCGTCGAGCTCCCGGCCGAGGGACTCGACCTGCTCGGTGCTCAGGTGGGCGTATTCCTTGATGTCGCTGATCGCCACGATAGGGCTCCTTAGATGTCGAGGACGCAGTCGCCGGCGGCGGCTGAGATGCAGGTCTGGATGCGATCACCGGCGTGGTGCTCGGTGCCGCTGCGCAGGTCGCGCGTCGTGCCGGCTTTCAGGGGAAGCACGCAGGACTGGCAGATGCCCATCCGGCAGCCGAACGGCATGACGACCCCGGCGGCCTCGCCGGCCAGCAGCAGGGTCGTGGCCCCGTCGACCTGGGTGGTCTTTCCCGTACGGGCAAAGCTCACCTCGCCGCCCTCACCGCCCGAGCCGGTCAGGTTGATCGAGAAGCGCTCGGTGTGCAGGGCGTCGGGGATGCCGGCGTCGGCCCAGACCTTCTCGGCGGCGTCGAGCAGGGGAGCGGGCCCGCAGGCCCAGGTCTGCCGCTCGGTCCAGTCCGGGACGAGGTCGGCCAGGTCCGCGAGGTCCAGCATCCCCATCGCGTCGGTGAGCTGTTCGTGCAGGTGCAGCCCGGGATGCGTCGCGGCGAGCGTGTGCAGCTCGTCGCGGAACAGCACATCTTTGGCGGCCGGGGCGGAATGGACGAGCTGCACGTCCGGCATCTGGTCCCGGCGGGCCAGCGTGCGCAGCATGGACATCACCGGGGTCAGCCCGGAACCGGCGGTGAGGAACAGAACCTTCGCCGGCGGCGGGTCGGGGAGCACGAAGTCGCCCTGCGGAGCGGCCAGGCGCACGATCGTGCCGGGCTCGAGCCCGTTGACCAGGTGGCCGGACAGGAAGCCTTCCGGCATCGCCTTGATCGTGATCTCGATCGTCTTCCCGCGACCTGCCGCTCGGGCGGTGGGCGTGCTGGTCAGGCTGTAGGACCGCCAGTGCCATCGGCCGTCCTTCTTCGCCCCGATCCCGATGTATTGCCCGGCCTGATAGCTGCCCTGCCAGCCCCACCCGGGCTGGATCACCAGGGTTGCGGCGGTCTCGGTCTCGCGACGAACGCTGACGATCTTGCCGCGCAGCTCGCGCGCGCTCCACAGCGGATTGACCAGGTGGAGGTAGTCGTCGGGCAGCAGCGGGTGCGTGAGCCGGCTGGCGGCCTTGCGCAGGGTGCTGACGACGGGCATGGGATGAGCATGCCCCGCTAGTCGGCTCCGGTCATCGCGCTGACAGGTACGCATCTTGCGAGGTTCTTTGTTGCCGGACCTCAATCCCAAAGCGTCGGTACGTCGTACGCCCGCACCAGAGGGTCGCGGCTGACCAGCACACAGCCCTCGACCCGGGCCTGGGCGACCAGGATCCGGTCGAAGGGGTCCTTGTGCAGGTCCGGCAGCTCCTCGACGGCGACCGCATGCTCCACCGAGACGTCCAAGGGCTGCATCCTGAGGTCGAGCAGAACCTGACGAGTCACGGGTGGGAAGATGAGTCCGCCGCGTCGACGCTTGATGCTGACCTCCCAGGCCGAAGCGGAGGACACGATGATCGTGTTGGCAGGGTCGGTGATGGCCGCCGCAGCCGAGCCCGACAGACGTCGCGGTTCGATGGCTGACCAGATCAGCGCGTGCGTATCGAGCAGCAGCTTCATCCGGTAGTCACGACGAACGTCACCACAGGGGTGCCTCGGCGGACTCCTCGAACTCGGGCAGAGGGTCGTCGAAGTCGTCCCCGATCCAGACCGGCCGCCCGACCTCGTCGGTCTTGATCGTTCCTAGGACCCGCGGGGTGGGGTCGTGCGCCACCGCGGTGAGCACGACCTCCGGCACGCCTCGACGGCCGATCGCGATCGTCTCGCCGTCCAGGACCCGCTGCACCAGGCGGCTGAGGGTCGCCTTGGCCTCGGTGACGGTGACCGTCTCCATGAGACCCTCCTCCGCAACCGGGAACCTGGTCCGACCAGACCAGGTGTCACACTAGCGCTGTGCTGATGCCCTGGTCCACGTTGCCGAACCTGGCTTCCGTGCGCCCGCACCTCGACGCGGTCACGGCAGCGGTGATCGGAGCGCTGCGGGAGCAGGTCCCGGCGTACGCCCGCCCGCTCGAGGGCGCGTTCGGGGAAGGGGTGCGACAGGGCGTCGGGGTCGCGCTGGGCCGGTTCCTGGACCTGCCGGGCACTGACCAACCGGCGCTGAGCCCCTCCGAGCGCGACGTGTACGTGGCGCTCGGACGCGGTGAGCTGCGCCAGGGACGCGAGCTGGAGACCCTGCTGGCCGCCTACCGGGTAGGCGCCCGAGTGGCGTTCCGGGAGTTTGCCGCGGCCGCTGGTGACCTGCCGGCTGATGTGCTGATCGGCCTGGCCGAGTCGGTGTTCGCCTACATCGATGAGCTGTCCGCGGCCTCGGCGCAGGGGTACGCCCGCGAGCAGTCGCTGCTCGCCGGGGAGTCCGGGCGCCGACGGTCGGCTCTGCTCGCGATGCTGCTGACCCCACCGGTCGACGCCGAGGCCGCTCAGGCGGCGGCAAACCGGGCCTCGTGGGCACTGCCGTCGATCCTGGTCGCGGTGGTGGTGCCCGCGGAGCACGCCGACGGGCTCGGCACCGCGCTCGGGGACGCGGCGCTCGTCGGGGAGCACGCGTCCGCGGTGGTCGCGCTGGTCGCCCCGGGACCGCTGCGTGCCCTGAAGGGTCGTCAGGCCTGCGTCGGGCCGGCGCGACCGTGGGCCCAGGTGGCTGCGAGCCTGCGCCTGGCCGAGCTGGCGGCGGGGGTGCTGCCGCTGGGGGACACCGCGGTGCGGGTGGACGAGCACAGGGCCGTGCTCCTGCCGTTCGGGCTGCCGGACCTGGCTTGCGAGCTGGCCGCCGCACGGCTGGCGCCGCTGTCGGCGCTCGCTCCTGGCGTACAGGAAAGGCTCTCCGAGACCCTGCTCTCCTGGCTGCGGCACCGCGGCTCGCGGGCCGAGATCGCGGCCGAGCTGCACGTGCACACGCAGACCGTCGGCTATCGGCTCGGCCAGCTGCGCGAGGTGTTCGGCGAGGCGCTCGAGGACCCCGACGCGCGCTTCGAGCTGGAGCTGGCCCTGCGCTGGCGGGCTTCTCGTCCGGCCCCCTGAGCCGCCTGCCCGCCCTCATCAGGGGATCCCCCGATGAGACCCGGGCCCATCGATTCTTCCCCCGACGTGGCCCCGGTCATCAGGGGATCCCCCGATGAAGGGACTGGGCGCCGACACCACCGGCGAAGACGTCGGTGTGCTGCTCGCGGCAGCCGCCGACACCCGCGGCACGGTCGTCACGGTCTGACCTCAAGGGTGGCGGCCGACGCGCCGACCGACAGGGTGTCCCCTCCTGAAGGAACCCCCATGAGCTACCGCTTGGTGACCCGCAGCGACTTCGACGGTCTGGTGTGCGCAGTCCTGCTGAAGCACCTGGGCCTGGTCGACGAGATCGCGTTCGTGCACCCCAAGGACGTCCAGGACGGGGTCACCGAGATCACCGACCGGGACATCCTGACCAACCTGCCGTACGCCCCGGGTGCGCACCTGGTCTTCGATCACCATCATTCCGAGGTGATCCGGGTCGGCGAGCAGGCCAACTACGTGATGGACGCCGACGCGCCGTCGGCCGCAAGGGTGGTCTACGACTACTACGGCGGGGCGCAGCGGTTCCCGGACGTTTCCCCGGAGCTCATGCGCGCGGTGGACCAGGCCGACAGCGCCGACTACAGCCTGGACGAGGTGCTGAACCCCACCGGCTGGACGCTGTTGAACTACCTGATGGACTCGCGTACGGGCCTCGGTCAGTTCCGCGACTTCCGCATCTCGAACTACCAGCTGATGATGATGCTCATCGACGCCTGCACCGAGCACACCGAGGTCGACGCGATCCTGGCCCTGCCGGACGTCGCCGAGCGGGTCGAGCTGTTCACCGAGCAGTCCGTCGCGTTCATCGAGCAGCTGCAGCGGGTCAGCACCCCGCACGGCGACGTCGTGGTCGTCGACCTCCGCGACGAGGACGTGATCCACGCCGGCAACCGGTTCATGGTCTACGCGCTGTTCCCCGACGCCCGGGTGTCGGTGCACCTGATCTGGGGCCGCGCGAAGCTCAACACCGTGCTGGCGGTCGGGAAGTCGATCCTGGACCGCACCTCGCCTGCTGACATCGGCGCGGTCATGCTCCGGCACGGCGGCGGCGGTCACCTCGCCGCCGGGACCTGCCAGGTGCCGCACGCGCAGACCGAAGCGGTGCTCGCGGACGTGCTGGCCTCGGTCGGCGCCGAGCGGGTCCTGGCCTGAGCCACGGCCGCAGACAGGTGATCAGCCCAGCGCGGCCAGGACCTGGGCCAGCTTGGCGGGCCGGCTGAACATCGGCCAGTGGCCCGAGTCGAGGTCGACGAGCGAGAGGTCCTTGACCTGGGCCAGCTCGGGGGCGTGGCCGCCGTCGATCGCCTCTTGTGCCTCGGCCGGGCTGAACTCGGGCGATCCGTGAAAGGTCCGACAGGGTCGTCACCGGTTCAGGGAACCAGTCGTCGGCCACAGGCGGTGTCAACCGTGCACCTCAGGAGCCCGGGCCGGGCTCGCTGGGTGCACGGGTCGTCGAGCGCTGGCGCCGGGTCCCCGGGCCTGTCCGAGCGCAGCACGTACCCAGGCGAAGTCCTCCGGGCTGGGCGGTCCGACTTCGGCGTCGATCTCTACCATCAGCTCGGTAAGACCCCCATGTCGCTCGTCCCTGCCCGAATAGACGACGTCGATCTTCGCGGGCTTGGGCACACCGAAAGGCTACGACTGCCCGGACCCCGCCCCCACGCCGGAGGGCCCGTCGGATCGACGGGCCCTCCGGGTCATACGAAACAGTTAGAAAGCCGCCTCGTCCAGCTCCATCAGCGAAAGGTCGGTGGCCTGGGCGATGGCGAGCTGGGAGGTCAGCGCCGGGAAGACGTTGCCCGCGAACCACTTGGCAGCCGCGACCTTGCCCTCGTAGAACGCCTTGTCCCGGGCGGAGGCGGCGGGCAGCTTCTCCAGGGCGACGACGGCCTGACGCAGGAGCAGCCACCCGACGACCAGGTCACCGAGCGCCATCAGCAGCCGGGTCGTGTTGAGCCCGACCTTGTAGATGTTCGGCGAGGCGTCACGCGAGCCCTCCTGGGCCGACGCCATCAGCTCGGTGACGTGGTAGCCGACCAGGCCCTGTACGTCCTCGACGGCCTGCGCCAGCAGCCCACGCTCGGTCGCAAGCACACCGTTGCCGGCGTCACCCTTTGCGAGATCGAGCATCTGACCGGTCAGGGTGCCGAGCGCCTGACCCTGGTCCCGGACGATCTTGCGGAAGAACAGGTCGATGCCCTGGATCGAGGTGGTCCCCTCGTACAGGGTGTCGATCTTGGCGTCCCGGATGTACTGCTCGATCGGGTAGTCCATCGTGTAGCCCGAGCCGCCGAAGATCTGCAGGCTGGTGGCGAGCAGCTCGTAGGCCTTCTCGCTGCCGTAGCCCTTGACGAGCGGCAGGAGCAGGTCGTTCGTGCGTACGAGAAGCTCGTCGACCTCGCCGTCAGCCTTGGACAGCTCGATCTTGTCCTGGGTGGTCGCGGTGAACATCACCAGCGCACGCATGCCCTCGGCCCAGGCCTTCTGACGCATCAGCATCAGGCGTACGTCCGGGTGGTGGCTGATCGTCACGCGCGGCGCGGCCTTGTTGGTCATCTCGGTAAGGTCGGCGCCCTGCACCCGGATCTTGGCGTACTCGAGCGCATTCAGGTAGCCGGCCGACAGGGTGCTGATCGCCTTGGCACCGACCATCATCCGGGCGTACTCGATGACGTCGAACATCTGCGCGATGCCGTTGTGGACGTCGCCGACCAGGGTACCGATCGCCGGGTGCTTCTCGCCGAAGGTGAGCTCGCACGTCGTCGAGACCTTCAGGCCCATCTTCTTCTCGAGGTTGGTGACGTACGCACCATTGCGTTCGCCGAGGTTGCCCTCGTCGTCGACCAGGAACTTCGGGACCAGGAACAGCGAGAGGCCCTTGGTGCCGGGGCCGCCGACGCCCTCGATGCCCACCGGGCGGGCGAGCACGAGGTGGAAGATGTTCTCCGGCCCGTCCCACTCAGCGCTGGTGATGAAGCGCTTGACGCCCTCGATGTGCCAGGTGCCGTCGTCCTGCAGGTGCGCGGTCGCACGGCCGGCGCCGACGTCGGAGCCCGCGTCGGGCTCGGTGAGCACCATCGTGGCGCCCCAACCCTTGTCGATCGCCTGCTGCGCGAACCGCTTCTGCGCCTCGTTGCCGTTGTCGTGCAGGATCTGCGCGAAGGCCGCGCCGCTGCTGTAGAGGTAGATGCCGGGGTTGCTGCCCAGCACCATCTCCGAGACCGCCCAGATCAGGCTCGGCGGGGCGCCGATGCCGCCCAGCTCCTCGCGGATCATCAGCTTGTCCCAGCCGCCCTCGGCGAACGTCTGGTAGCTCGCCAGGAACTCCGGGGGCAGCGTCACGTCGCCGGTCGCCTTGTCGAAGACCGGCGGGTTGCGGTCACCAACCTCGAAGCTCGCCGCCAGGTCGTTGGTCGCGAGGCGCTCGACCGCACGCAGCACGTCCTTGGCGCTGTCGACGTCCAGGCCTGCGAACGGGCCCTGGCCGAGGCTCTGGTCGGCACCGAACACCTCGAACAGGTTGAACTCGATGTCACGGAGGTTGCTCTTGTAGTGGCCCACGGCCTGGCTCCTGTCTCGTTCGGGTGGCACACGCCTACCCGTCGGTAACGGCAGCATGCTACTGACCAGTAACAAAGGCAAGTCGCCGTTCGTACGAACAGTCTCGGCATCTGGTTGCGCCGACTGCATCAGGCAGCGTCGTCGCATCCCCCGGACGCCCGTCGCGTCCCCCGGACAGCCGACAGCGCCCGGGCGATGCTCTCGCCGGGCGCTGTCGTCGTGCTTGCCGGGTGCGTGCCGGGTGCTGCAGTGCGTCGGGGTTACTTCTCCAAGGACGTGACCGGGGCTTCCAGGTCCGGCGGGTCGTTCAGCAGCGTGCCCGCCTTGTACTCGGCGAAGTAGCTCTTCATCTCCTTCTTCACGACCGGCAGCAGGAGGTAGACCCCGGCCAGGTTGACGAAGGCGCAGAGGAACAGCATCGCGTCGGCGAAGTCGAGCACCTGGCCGAAGTTGAGCACCGACCCGATCACGACGAACGTGCAGAAGATGAGCTTGAAGGTGAGCTCGGAGCGCGGGCTGCGACCGAACAGGGTCGTCCAGGCCTTGAGGCCGTAGTAGCTCCAGGTCAGCAGGGTCGAGAAGGCAAACAGCGCCACGGCCAGCGCCAGCACGTTCGGGAACCAGGAGACGACGGACTCAAAGGCCCCGGAGGTGACGACGACGCCGTCGGGCGCGGCCCCGCCGGCCTCGACCGCGGCGCGGCCGTCGAGCCAGATCTGTGGACGGGCGATGACGATGGTCAGCGCGGTCATCGTGCAGACCACGACGGTGTCGATGAACGGCTCGAGCAGCGCCACGAAGCCTTCGCTGACCGGACGCCGGGTCTTGGCGGCGGAGTGCGCGATCGGGGCGGAGCCGAGGCCGGCCTCGTTGGAGAACGCGGCCCGCTGGAAGCCGATGATGAGAACGCCCAGGAACCCGCCTGCGACGCCCTCGCCGGTGAACGCTCCGCTGAAGATGTCGCTGACAGCGCCGGGGACCTGGCCGGCGTTGGTCACGATGACGATGAGGCAGGCGAGGACGTAGATGAGACCCATCGCCGGGACGAGCCGGCCGGTGATGTTGCCGATGGACTTGATCCCGCCCAGGATCACGATGCCGACCAGGAAGGCGAGGGTGAGACCGAAGAGCAGGGCGGCCGCGTCGCTCGCGAGGAAGCCGTCGTCACCGCCGGTGACGTTCCTGGCCTGGGCGTAGGTCTGGTTGGCCTGGAACATGTTGCCGCCGGCGAGGCCGAACGCGGTGATCGACACCGCGAACACGCCGGTCAGGAACTTGGCGGGCATCTCACCGAAGCGGGCGAAGGCGATCGGCAGATAGCTGAACGGCCCGCCGCTGACCGAGCCGTCCTCATGGATCGTGCGGTACTTCACGCCGAGCGTGCACTCGGCGAACTTCGTCGCCATCCCGAGCAGCCCGGCGACGATCATCCAGAACGTCGCACCTGGCCCGCCGACCGTGACCGCGACGCCGACCCCGGCGATGTTGCCGAGCCCGACGGTTCCGGAGACGGCGGCCGTCAGGGCCTGGAAGTGCGAGATCTCGCCGGGATCGGTGCTCTTGCTGAACTTGCCTCGGATGACCTGGAGGGCGATCTTGATGCCGCGGACCTGGATGAAGCCGAAGTAGATCGTGAAGATGATCGCCGCGGCGACGAGCCAGAACACCACGATCGGTCGGGGAGTGCCGTTGATCGGCACCTCGAAGAAGATGATCTTCGTCGCGACGGTGTTGATCGGCTCGAAGACGGTGTTGATCGCGTTCTCGATGGACTGAAGGGCACCTCCCTCAGCGGCAAGGATGATGGGGGGTTCGGTCAGCGGAAGCATGCTGCACTAGACCGGTTAAACCCCCAGCACGCAAGCCGAAGTGCCCGATACGAGCAGTATTGACGTAAAAGTAACGTGACTTGCGCCTATGACTCGGGTCACACTGCGACCCAGCGTGACTCTGGGTACCTCAGCGAATCGCGAGAGTCACCTTGCCGGTCGCCCGGCGCTCGTCCAGCTCGGCCAGCGCTTCGGCGGCCCGGTCCATCGAGAAGGAGGCACCGAGCACCGGGGTGAGCCGACCGGCCTCGAGATGGGGCAGCAGGTCGGCCCACTGCTCCTGCAGGAAGGGGACCCCGGCCACCGTCCAGAACGCGCCCCAGCCGACCCCGACGACGGAGACGTTGTTGAGCAGCAGCCGGTTGACCCGAACGGTCGGGATCTCGCCACCGGTAAAGCCGATCACCAGCAGGCGTCCCTCGGGCGCGAGGCTGCGCAGCGAGTCGGTGAACCGGTCTCCGCCGACCGGGTCGACGATCACGTCGACGCCCCTGCCGTCGGTGAGCTCCTTGACGGAAGCCTTGAACCCGTCGGCGAGCACGACCTCGTCGGCGCCGGCCTCGGTCGCTGCCGCCTTCTTGTCCTCGGTGGAGACGACCGCGATCACCTTCGCACCGAGCGCCTTCGCCAGCTGGGTGGCTGCGGTGCCGACCCCGCCGGCCGCTCCATGGACCAGCACCGTCTCGCCGGCCCGCAGCTGCCCGCGTCGCACGAGGGCGAAGTGCACGGTCAGGTAGTTCATCGGCAGGGCGGCGCCCTGGGCGAACGACAGCGCCTCGGGCAGCGGGAACACCATCACCGGGTCGCAGGCCACGGTCTCGGCGAAGCCACCGGTGCCGGGAAACGCGACCACCCGGTCACCGCTGCTGAAGCCGGAACCCTCTGGTGCTGTACGCACCACGCCCGCCACCTCCGAGCCCGGCGTGAACGGCAGCTCCGGCTTGAGCTGGTAGAGCCCGCGCGTCTGCAGGACCTCCGGGAAGCTGACGCCAGCGGCGTGGACGTCGATGACGACAGCGCCCGGGCCTGCGACCTCGCCGGCATCAGGAACCTCACGCACCTCCACGGCCGCAGGTCCGTCGAGGGTGGTGATCTGAACGGCGCGCATCATGCTCCAGTCGGGTCGGGCTCGAAGAGCCGGCGGGGAACGTCTACCAGCATCGTGTCCAGCTGCGCCTCGGTGACGCCCTGCTCGCGGAGATAGGGCAGCACCTTCTGCTCCAGGTGGAGGTAGTGCCAGTCCGGCAGGAACGCCATGACGTCAGGGTCGATCCAGTCGATGTAGCAGGAGGCGTCCTGCGACAGAGACATCGAGGCGGCATAACCCCGCCGGCACAGCTCGACGACCGTGTCGGCGCGGCTCTCCATGGTGTTCTCGAGGTAGATGCCGAAGCGGTCCATCCCGAGGACGAAGCCGGCGTCGGCCAGCTCGACGAGGTGGTCGACATCGGCCGCGTCCGGGCCGATGTCACCGCTGTGGCCGAGCACGACCCGCCGCGGGTCGACACCCTCCTCGTCGCACAGGACCCGTTTGACGTCGAGCCCCGTACGCGTCGCCGGGTGGGTGTGCACGGTCACCGGGACGCCGGTCTGTCGCTGGGCCTTGCCGACCGCGCGCATGATCCGCTCGACGCCCGGCGTCATGCCGGGTGCGTCGATCGCGCACTTGAGGAAGCCGGCCCGCACGTCCGTCCCGGAGATCCCCTGCTCGATGTCCTTGACGAACATGTCGACCATCGGGTCCGGCACGTCGATGCCCAGCACGGGGGTGAGTGCGGGACCCCGGTAGTGGAAATACATCGGGACCGAGTCGTAGGTGTAGACGCCGGTCGCCACCACGATCTGCAGCTCTGGGACCTGCGCCGCGATCTTGGCGACCCGGGGCACATCACGCCCGAGCCCGATCACGGTGGGATCCAGGATCGTGCGAACACCGGCTGCTGCCAGCGCCTTGAGGCGGGTCACCGCGTCCTGGATGCGCGCCTGCTCGTCGCCCCAGTGCTCCGGGTGGTTCTGCTGCACGTCGGGCGTCAGCACGAACACGTGCTCATGGACCAGCGTGCGGCCGAGATCGGCCGCCTCGACGGGTCCTTGGACGGTCTGGACCAGACTCATGACGGCCTCCGGTAGGGGGAGTGACGTGGCGTGCGACACGGTACGGGCCGGGTCCGACAGCCCGGTCGGCAGGAGGTCAGCCCCGACCGAACAGGCCCTTCTTCTTCTGCTTGCTCAGAGGTGCGCCCACCGGGTGCCGGGCAACGGGTCGGGTTTCCTGGTCGTCCGGCTCGTCGTCGTCGAACCCCACCGACGACAGCTCGCGCAGCAGGGACGCGGTGTCGGTGTCCTGGCCGGCCCAGACCGGCGAGTCGTCCTCAGGCTCGTACGCAGCCACGGTCGGTGCTGCGTCCTGATCGACCTGGTCGGACCGGGTGTCCGCCGTGGGTGCCTCCGACGCCTCCGACGCGTAGGAGGCCTCGAACAGCTCGGCGCGCGCCTGGGTGGCCAGTGCCACGTCGTCCTCCGGAGAGGGCGGTTGGGAAGGGATCTGGCCCCGGCTGGTCCGGGCCTCGGCGCGCTCTGCTTCGGCCCGTTCGGTCTCCGCCCTTTCGGCTTCCGCCCGCTCTGCTTCGACGCGTTCGGTCTGGACGCGTTCGGCTTCGGCCCGTTCGTTCTCGACACGCTCTGTTTCTGCTCGCATGTTCTCGGCCCGTTCGGCCTCCGCCCGTTCGGTCCCGATGCGTTCGGCCTCGGCCCGTTCGGCCTCGATGCGTTCGGCCTCGGCCCGTTCGGCCTCGACCGCGTCCTCGGTGGGGTCCTCGTGTGCGCCGTCCGGGTCGACCGGGCGACCCAGGGCACGACGTGCAGCGAGATCGACGACGATGGCGTCCGGGGTCTCGGCCGGGCCGGTCGTCTGCGCGGCGAGGGCCGCGTTGCGGGCGGCCTCCAGCTCCGCCTGAGCCGCGAGCAGCTCTGCGGCATCGCCAGGCCGTCGGGCCACGTCCCTTCGACGCAGCGCCTCCCGCTCCTCGGCGAGCTGCACCTGCGACTGGTCCGGCCCGGTCTCGGGCAGCGGTGGCTTGGCGAAGGCGGCGAACAGGTCTTCGCCCGGTCGCCCGGGGCCGAGCATGGCCGACAGCGAGTCAGAGACCCGGTGCAGCGTGTCCTCGACGTTCTCGTCCGCGCGCCCGGCGCCCGGCGCGGGGGGCTCGTCCTCCCGGTTCGACCGGTCGCCCGGCGCGAAGGCCGCCATCAGGGCGGCTGGCACCGCTGGCTCGACCGACTCGCCCGCCGGCTCGACCGTCTCCGCCGGCTCGTCTGCTGGTGGGGCGAGCACCTCGACCAGCCCCGCGGTCACGAGGGTCGAGACGACGCCGGCAGCCTCGTACAGGGTGAAGCCGCCGTCGCGCGCCAGCTCGGCGACCGTACGCAGACCGTCGACCTTGCACAGCAACGACCAGGCGTCCGGGTCGATCGCGAGCTCGGCCTCGGTGTTCCCGGCGGAGGCGAGGACGGGCACCGAGGAGCCCCCAGGGACCTGGGCGCGGATGGCCTGCCAGCTCTCCCTGCGCCGTTCGACCTCGGCCAGCAGCTCTGCGACCTCGACCGGCGTCGCGACGTCCTCTCGGGTGCGCTCGTTGACCCGGAACCGCCAGGTGCCCTCGTCCCAGACCAACAGGTCGGCCATCGCTGAGCGCAGCTGCTCCTGGACGAAGGCCTCGACGACCGGCTGCTCGACGTAGCCGAGGTGCACGAGCAGCTCGCCGAGCCGCCAGCCCTGCAGCTCGGTGCGCTGCGCCTCGATCGCGTCCGCCAGGGACTCGGGGGCGAGGTCGCCGCTGCTGACCAGCCGGGAGCCGAGTGCGGGTGAGGAGCGGCCCGGGGCGACCACGGAGTAGACCCGGCCGCTGCGGAGGTAGACCTTCGCCTGCTCGCCGACCGCGTCCTTCACGTGCAGGCAGCCGCTGGAACCGCCGTCCGCCAGCTGAGCGAGGACAGCCGGCAGACCTGCCTCGCTGATCGCGCCCTTGAGCACCACGCCTGCACCTCTTCGTGTTCCTCGTCCGTGTGTCTGCGCTCGTGACTTCGGCAGGACAGGGGGTGACGTTGAGGGCGCGTCGTCATCTCGTACGCGCACTTTTCTGGTAAGGAGGAGCGGATCTGTCACCATGGGGCTACGGCCTGGCGCGATGCTGCCTCCTGCGTCGCGCGTCCGAGGCCGACCTACGAAACGATCGGAGCTCCGGTGACCACTGAGACCCAGCCGTCCGACCCCTCCGAGACGCCCGCGGGCGCCGCCGCTGACGCACCGGGCAAGCGGCGCCTGGACCGGGTGCTGGCCGAGGGCTACCTCGACGGGCTGGGCACGGCCAGCCTCGCGGACGTGCGCGAGATGCGCACCGAGGCCGAGCAGGAGGAGGTCGACCTGTCGTACGTGCGCCGCATGCTTCAGGGGCGGGTCGACGTGCTGCGCGCCGAGCTGTCCCGGCGCAAGGGCGCGACCGGTGACCTGGTCGCCGACCTGGCAAAGATCCTCGCCGAGGAGCAGCGAAGCCCCGCCCGAGGAAGCGGCCGGCACACCGTGCTGGAGCCGTCGCGGGTCGACAGCCACCGCCGACACGTCGAGTCGATGCTCGCCGACGTGGATCTGTCCGACGTCTCGGCCCGCTCGGAGGAGGACCTCGACACGGCGATCGTCGAGCTGGGTGACCAGGAGCAGATGCTCTCGGCACAGCGCCGCGAGGTGCAGGTCGTCATGGACGCCTGCTCCGCCGAGATCACCCGCCGCTATCGCGACGGCGAGGCCGACGTCGACGCGCTGCTGGCCGAGAGCTGAGCGCGTCCGGCGCCTTCGACCCGGTCCCGCTGGTGCAGGTCACCCGCGGTGACCTGGTCGAATGTGTCCATCACGGCTCGGTCGTCGCGATCCGTCCGGACGGGAGCGTCGCCCTGTCGCTGGGCACGACCGGTCCGGTCCTGCCGCGTTCGTCCAACAAGCCGTTGCAGGCGGTCGGGCTGCTCGAGCTGGGCTGGGAGCCCGCCCGGCCGGAGCACCTCACGCTCGCGTCGGCCTCGCACTCCGGACAGGAGCAGCACACCCGGGTCGTGCGGGAGATGCTCGCCCTGCTCCCCGGCTCGCCCGACCCCGAGGACGTGCTCGGCTGCCCGCCGGACCTGCCGCTGTCGCGTGAGGCAGCCCACGATGCAGCGGGTCCGCGTCGGCTGACGATGAACTGCTCGGGCAAGCATGCGGCGATGCTGCTCACCTGCGAGGTGCGCGGCTGGCCCCTGGCGGGCTATCTCGACCCGGCCCACCCGCTGCAGGCTGCGCTGACCGCGACCGTGGGGCGGCGCGCCCGCGAGCCGGGGGCCCCCGGGGTGACCGATGGCTGCGGCGCGCCTCAGCACGCCCTGTCTCTGCTGGGTCTTGCTCGAGCCTTCGGCGCGTTGGCCGCAGCCGCGGGCGGCCCGGCGGCCGAGGTCGCCGCAGCGATGACCGCGCACCCCGAGCTGGTGGGCGGCACCGGCCGGGACGTCACGGCGCTGATGCAGCGGCTGCCGGGCGCGGTGGCCAAGGACGGGGCGGACGGGGCGTACGCCCTGGGGCTCGCTGACGGTTCGGCCGTGGCCCTGAAGATCGCCGACGGGGCCGAGCGCGCCCGCACGCCGGTGCTGGTCGCCGCGCTGGCCGCCCTCGGGGCAGAGGTCACCGGCCTGGCCGAGCTGGCCGCGCTGCCGGTGCTCGGTGGGGGGACGCCGGTCGGCGCGGTCCGGGTCCTGCCGGGTGCCTTCTCGATCTGACCCTGTTGAGGGTTGCTCGGCCGGGGGAGGTTGGGCATACCCCCGAGGGGTAAAGTGAGCGAGTGACTGCAGACATGGACGGGCCCGCGACGCCGACGGGATATGCCGACACCAAGGCCCAGCACCTGGCAAGGATCCGGCGGGTCGAGGGGCAGGTGCGCGGGATCGGGAGGATGGTGGAGCAGGACACCTACTGCATCGACGTCCTGACCCAGGTCGCGGCGGCGACGCGAGCGCTGCAGGCCGTCTCCCTCAAGCTGCTCGACGAGCACCTTGCACACTGTGTGATGGGGGCACTGGCGACCGACGGCGACGAGGCTGACGCCAAGCTGGCTGAGGCCAGCGCAGCGATCGCCCGCCTCGTACGGTCCTGACCATCCAGCACGCCCCGCACACCCGCCCAGGAACGAGGAGCACCATGAGCGACACCTACACCGTGACCGGCATGACCTGCGAGCACTGCGTCGCGTCCGTGACCGAGGAGGTCAGCGCGCTGCGCGGCGTCACCGAGGCCACGGTCGACCTGTCCACCGGCACCTTGACCGTCGACGGGCAGGCCACCGAGGACGCGGTGCGCGGCGCGGTCGAGGAGGCCGGCTACCAGCTGGCCTGAGCGCGACCTGGCTACCCGCCCGAGAGCGACCTCGTGGCCGTCACCGTCGATGCCCTGCTCGTGCTGCCGTTCCCAGACCCGTCGTCTGCGGTCCTTCCGGGCCGGCCCGTCGTGAGGCTGTCCAGGTACGCCGAACCCGGCCATGCTTGCAGGAGGCTTGCAGGAGCAAGCGCAAGGCCCTACCGTTCCTGGGATGATGAAGGAGCCGCTGGACAGCGTGACCGGGGCGGGACATCGCCTCGGCGACTACATCCGCGACCAGCGCAAGCACAACCAGATCAGCCTGCGGCAGCTCGCCGCGCGGGCCGGGGTCAGCAACCCCTACCTCAGCCAGATCGAGCGGGGGCTGCGCAAGCCCAGCGCGGAGATCCTGCAGCAGATCGCGCTCGGGCTCCGGGTCTCCGCCGAGGCGCTCTATGTCCAGGCGGGCATCCTGGAGCGCGAGAAGGGCGGGGTCGTCCGGGACGCCATCGCCGGGGACGACGGGCTCACCGAGCGGCAGAAACAGGTGTTGCTCGAGATCTACGACTCGTTCCACAAGGAGAACGGCCCGCCTACGGTGTCCGTCGAGGTCACGGACCTCCCCTGACCTCCCGGGCCTGCCTCATACTGGACCCATGTTCGAACAAGGTCTGATGTCGCTGCTCCGGCTCGTGCTGATCGGGCTCGCCGCATGGGCCCTGGTGGACGCGGTGATCCGCTCTGCCGCCGCCTATCCGGCGGCCGGGAAGCTCACCAAGCCGGTGTGGCTCGGCATCCTGGGTCTGTCGCTGCTCATCGCCGTCTTCACCTATGCCCTGGGTCTGTTCGGGATCGTCGCCGCGGTGGCCTCGATCGTCTACCTGACCGATGTGCGCCCTGCGGTGCGCGAGCTGGGATCCGGCGGGCCGTACGGCTGACGCTGTCCGACCAGGCCGGCCCCGCGCGGCCAGGCCGGGTCAGCCGGGCGCATGCTGCGCTTCCGGGGGCAGCTCGCTGGCCTCCTGGCCGACGTGCACGAACACCCGGGCCTCGCCGCTTCCGCGCAGCTCGGTGAGCGTCCCGTCCGCCTCGTAGATCTCGACCAGCCCTGGCGCGTCGCTCGGGGTCAACAGCCTGCGGACGCTGTGGTCCACCATCGTCGACTCCCCGTCCCGGATCCCGCCCCGCAGCACCACCGTGTCCTCAGCCATGCCCCCGCTCTACCCCGACGACGGCTCGGCACCCCCCGGCTGCCGCCCCGCCCAGGCTGGCGGTGCGTCCTGACCTGCCCGGATAGATGACGTTTCGCTCATCGCCAGGCCGGGTGAACAACCTTGGTTGCCGTATCCCGGACCGCCCCGGGTCGTTCTCCTGGCTGAAGCGCGGCCCGCCCCAAGGCCGCGTCAGTCCCCAGCCCCGGACCCGTTCGAAAGGCCACCGCCGTGACCGAGATCCTCGCCACCGTCACCGCCCCGCTGTCGCTCCGCCTGGTGGTCCCCGGCGGGCCGAGCCTGCCGGTCGGCGCGATCGCGACCTATCGCGCTGACGACCCGTGGGCCGTGCACGTCGCCTTCCAGACCGGCGAGCGGACGATCGCGTGGCTGTTCGCTCGCCAGCTGCTCACCGACGGGCTCCAGACGTCAGCCGGCGAGGGCGACGTGCAGGTCTGGCCGGCGGAAGCCCTGGTGATGGTGGCCATGGACTCGCCGTCCGGGTCGGCCGTCTTCGAGCTCGGCCGAGCGGAGCTTGCGGACTTCCTGCAGGCGACGTACGCGGTCGTCCCGGTCGGTGCCGAGGCTCTGCACATCGACCTCGACGCCGAGCTGTCGTCACTGGTCGCGACCGACTGACCCCTGCCGACGCTGCCAGGTCGGCTCAGACGGGGGCCACGGTCGCCCAGGGGACGGTCAGCTCTCCGTAGGCGGCCCGGCGGGCCAGAGCGCCAGGCCAGCCCAGTGCCCGGCAGGTGCTGACCCACCGCTGACGGGCGCCGTACGGGGTGGCGGCCAGGTCCCACTGCTCGTCGAGGGCCTGCAGCAGCGCGTGCACCGGCTGACCGGGCACGTTGTGGTGGATCAGCGCCTTGGGGAGCCGCTCGGCCAGGACGGACGGCCGCGTCAGGCTCGGCAGGTGGGCTGCAAGGGTCAGCGTCCTTGGCCCCCGGGCGTCCAGCAGCACCCAGGCGGCCAGCCGGCCCGGCTCGTCGCACGTGCCCTCGACCAGCAGACCCCCCGGTGCCAGCCGTTCCAGCATCGTGGACCAGGCCTGCAGCGCCGCCGGTTCGTCGTACTGGCGGAGCACGTTCATCGCCCGAACGACCGAAGGCCGCAGACCGGCCAGCTCGAAGCCACCTCGCCGGAACGTGAGTCCTTCCCGGGCCGAGGGCTGAGCGGCCGCGACCCGCTCGGGGTCGAGCTCCAGCCCGACGACCTCCGCGCCTGGCCCGAGCCGGGTGTGCAGCTCGACCGTGGTGACCGGGCTGGCGCCGAAGCCGAGGTCGACGACCAGTCCACGGGGTGGGTGCGTCGCGAGCAGCCATCGGTCGACCCGGCGCAGCCGTTGCGGCGCGGTGGTGCCCCGGGTCGCCAGCCCCAGCGCTCGTGCCCGGCCCGCGGCGAGCCGACGTGGAGCCCTCGCGTCGCTGGTCATGTCAGACATCCTGCCCCGCTCCCCGGGGCGGTCCGGGCGGGTCCGGGCAGAACGGTCTGGTCTTAGCAGGCCCCGGTCGTGCCCTGCACCACGGTCTGCTGCCGGGCGGTCCCGGGACCAGCGTCGAAGGTGAGAAAGACCGTCGGGGCCGTCCCGGCGGCCAGCTGCGGGACGCAGGTGACGACTGCGGTGAACCAGGTCTGCGCGCGGACCGCGTTGGTCCCGAGGGTCGGCGCGGACACGCCCAGCAGGGTCAGGGGCAGCCGGAGCGGCTCGCCGTCGCGCTCGACGGTCGCCGTCCCCAGCGGGGTCTCGAGCCGGAGGACTCGCTGAGGCAGGACGGAGTGGTTGTCCACCCGTACGGCGAGCGTCACGATCGTTCCGGTGGGCGTGACGGTCGGCCGGGTCGGTGCGTCGGTGCCCGACGCGCCAGTGACCGCCTCTGCGGTGACCGCCTGCTCGGCCGGGACGACGCCGCAGGCCCGGTCCAGCGAGGTGGTGTCGACCGTCCCGTAGCGGTCCAGGATCGGTGGCCGCGGGACCTGCACCGGCACCGTCGCCCGCCGCCCTGAGGGCGTGTCCACGGTGACCAGGGCCGTCGCGGGGTCGGGCAGCCGCACCGAGGATCCGGTCTCTGTGCAGCCGAGCGGGGCCCGGAGTGGCACCTGCAGGTCCCCGCCGGCCGGCAGCGCTCGGTCGACCGTCCCGGCCAGCGGGGTGCCGGGCACGGTCACGCTGATCGGCCGGACGGTCGCCGGCCCTCGGTTCTGCAGCTGCACGACCAGCTCGACCACCTCGTCGTCACGGTCCTGACGGAGCAGGACGGCGCCGAGCCGCACCACGTCGTCCCGTGCGGCCTGCTCGTCCCTGGCCTGCTGGCTCTGGCGCAGCGCGGAGACCCCGGTGCCGGCCAGGAAGCCTGCGGCGAACAGGGCGACGACCAGGCCGGCGCTGCTGGCTGTGGCCCGGACCGGCCGGGATCCCAGCGGCCGGGGGTCGGGCTGGCGGTCGACCCGTACGACGGGTGCGTCCTGGTCCGCGGCCATGTCGAACGCTAACCCCGAGCGTGACGTGCATCACTGCTGGGCCTGGCACGTCCGCTGGACACGTGCCGTGGGCTGGTCCGCGTCGGGCAGCCGTAGGGGGTGGGTCGGGCGTGCGGGGAGTCAGCAGCGGCCGAAGCTGCCCTCCACCCGGGCCTGCTGACGGGGTGTGCCCGGGCCCGCGTCGAAGGTGAGGTAGACGGTGTCGTCCAGGCCGGTGACGCGGGGAGAGCCGCAGGCCAGCGCGATCGTCACCGGCAGGCTGAAGCTCTGCGGCGCGGTCGTCCCGCCGAGCGGGAAGGTGCCGGCCGTCGATCCCCCGGCCGGCACCGTGAGCGGCAGCCCCACCCGGACCCCGTCCCGCAGAAGCGGCGCATCGCCCAGCGGGCTGTCGACACCGAGCAACCGCTGCGGCAGCCGGGACTGGTTCAGCAGCCAGACCCGGAAGGCGCTGCCGCCGATGTCTGCACCGTCGTCATCGGGGCCGCCGAACGTAAAGGCCTGCAGCGCTTCCTCGGGCGCGACGACGCCGCACAGCCGGTCAGCGGTACCGAGGCCACCCCCGAGGGCCAGCAGGAGCAGCAGGCTCAGCCCGGCCCGGCTGAGCCGCACCGGTATGCGAGCGGGGTGCGGTCGGCGATCCGATCCACCGCCCTCTCGGTGGTCGCTCGGCCCGTGATCCACCCGGACCACGGGCCGGTCGGTGTCGCGGTGGTCGTCCGGACGCATGTCGCGACCCTCAAGGTGCGGACGCAAGAGGTGCGGACGCGAGCGCGAGCAGCGCGACAGTGGAGCAGTTGGAGTTCGTCCCACCGCCTCTCACAGTGCAAGACGATCAGCTGCTCGACGTCTCACTCTCGATCAGAGCCTTGAGCCGGGGGAGAGTCTTCTCGATGCTGGTGGTGTTGCCGCGCGTCATCCCCGCGACCTCGAGCCCCTTCTTGATGAGCGAGGTAGACCAGTCGAAGGACTCGGTGACCTTGGTGCCGGGGCGTCCGTCCGCCAGCTCGGTCGGCTCCAGGTCGTAGCGCCAGACGTGGCGACCGACGTGCCGCCAGGCGATCGTGCGGCCCTCTTCGAAGGCCACGACGGTGTTCTTGATCGTGTAGGGCAGGCCGATGCGCATCCGCATCCCGAACGTGGCCTCGGGCGCGAGTCGCTCCGCGCCGCGCAACCGGCCCTTCACCGTCCCGGACCCGTCGAACTCGCTGTGCCGGGCGGGCTGCGCCAGCACCTCGAAGATCGCCGCGGGCGATGACGCGACGACGATCGAGCGGGCCACCACGTCCGTGCCGCCCTTGGCGTCCGTACGTTGCTCGACCACCACGTCGCTGTCTGCCATGACCGAACGGTGTCATCGCCGGCACCGACCCGGCGGGAGGCGCGCCGGGGCCGTGGCCCCGCCACCTGCCTGGTCAGTGCACCTGAGGGCGACGGTGCGTCGTCCTGCCTCTTGCCTGCGCTGCGTGGCGCAGGGTGCGGGTGCACGCTGCGGAGCCCGAGGTGAGGCACGATCTGTCGGTGACCGCGAACGAGCCGGACGACGGGTATCGGGACCCCGGCGGCCAGGTGGTCCAGGTGACCGGGTCCGAGCTGGACGCACAGTCCGAGCAAGCCCCGCAGGCGCCGCGCCGTGCCTCTGCCACTGCGGGTCGGGCGTCGGCGAGCGCAGGTCGCGCGTCGGTCACCGCAGGGCGCGCCTCCGCCGAGGCGGGCCGCAAGGTCGCCCACCGGGTCAGGCGCGCGGCCGATGCCGACGGGGCGGGTGAGAGCGGCATGTCGGCGTTGCTGGGCGCCCAGGCGCTCAGCGCGGCGGGGGATGCGCTGATCATCGTGGCCCTGGCCAGCACGGTGTTCTTCGACGTCCCGCTCGGCGAGGCCCGGGGCAGGGTGGCGCTGTATCTGCTGCTGACCCTGATGCCCTTCGCGCTGCTCGTCCCGGTCGCCGGGCCGCTGCTGGACCATTTCCGGCACGGTCGTCGCACGGTCCTGGCGGTCTCTGCCCTGACCCGCGGGCTGGTCGCTTGGTCGCTGGCCACCTCCCTGACCGGCCTCGGTCTGTTTCCTCAGGCGCTCGCGGTGCTGGTGCTGTCCCGGGCGTACGGGGTCGCACGGAGCGCCGCGCTGCCCCGCGTGCGCCCACCAGGGCTCACCCTGGTGGCCGCGAACGCGCGGATCAACGTGGCGTCGGTCGCCGCGACCGGGGTCGCGGCGGGCCTCGGGGGTGCCGTGTCCGCCACGCTCGGGCCGGGCTGGGTGCTGCGCCTGGCCGCTCCGGTCCTGGTCGCGGCGGCCGTGGTCGCCTTCCGGCTGCCGGCGCAGATCGACGAGGACCGGGTTGCGGAACGAAAGCGCGCTCCGCGGTTCCGGTTGCTGTCGGCCGGTTCCACGATCGTGTCCCCGCTCGTGGCGGCCGTCGCGCTCCGGGGTCTGGCCGGGTTCCTGACCATCTTCTTGGCCTTCCTGCTCCGGGAGCAGGAGGCCTCGACCCGGGTGGTCGGCATCGTCGTGGGAGCGGTCGTCGCGGGGCAGCTGCTCGGCACCGCGTTGGCCAGCCGGCTGTCACCCCGGCGGACCCGCCGGCTCACGGTCCTTGCGCTCGCCTCGCCGGCGGCCGGGTGCGTGGTCGCCGCGGTGCTCGGCGGCCCGACGTGGGCCGCGGTGGCGGCCGGGCTGACCGGGGTGTCGTATGCGCTGAGCAAGTTCGCGCTGGACGCCTCGCTCCAGACCCACGTGCCGGCGGTCAGCACGTCGGGGGCGTTCAGTCGCTCCGAGACCGGCATGCAGCTCGCGTTCGCGCTCGGCGGAGCGCTCGCGATCGCGCTGCCGGCGCGTGCTGGGCTCGGGTTCGCGGTGGCGGCCGCTCTGCCGCTGCTGGGGGTCCTGGTCGGCACGCGGGCCCGTCGGGGACGCACGCTGGTCCCGGGCCGTCGTCGGGCCCGCCGCACGGGCGCCGCCGCGCAGGCACCGCAGGATGTCGCCGGGTCGGGGTCCGCCGCCGATCCAGACCACCCGTGGTGGGTGGACCGGCCGACCGGGTAGACGCTCTGCATGACCAGCCGCCTCGCCGCCCTGTCCCTGGACGTTACCGACCCCTCGCCGCTGGCGGAGTTCTGGGCCGCCGTGCTCGGGTGGGAGGAGATCGAGCGCGACGAGACCGGGGTCAGCATCGCCGATCCGCGGACCGGCCTCACCATGGACCTGCTGCGCACGACCGACGCCAAACCCGTGAAGAACCGGTTGCACCTGGACGTGCGCGCGGACGGCGGCACGACCGAGCAGGAGCTGGAGCGGCTGCTGTCCCTCGGGGCTGTGCGGGCCGACGTCGGGCAGGAGCCAGAGGTCTCGTGGGTGGTGCTCGCCGACCCGGAGGGCAACGAGTTCTGCCTGCTCTCTGGCACCGTCCAGGAGAACGCGTGACGCTCAGCGTCCCGGAGATCCTGGACGCCGACCTGCCCGGCTGGCGGCTGAACGGCAAGGCGCTGCACGCACGGTTCGTGACGAGCGACTTCCGTACGGGCCTCGCCTTCGTGGAGGCCGTCGGCGAGGCGGCCGAGCGGGTCGACCACCACCCGGACGTCACTCTGACCTATCCGTACGTGCAGCTGCGGCTCACCAGCCACGACGTCGGCGAGGTGACCCGCCGCGACCTCGACCTGGCGTCGGTGATCGCGCAGATCGCCCGGGAGCAGGGTCTGAGTAGCGAGCCGGCGTTCTCGCTGCCGGACCCCGAGGGCAATCAGGCCTGCGTCTGCGGCTGCTCAGACCACTGACGGGACGCCCGTGGGTGTGTGCGCTCGGCGTGAGCACGCCAGGCCTGACGACAGCGGATATCGGATGGTGACGCGTTACGGGCGGGGGGAGCAGGCCCCCTGCGGCACACCGGGACCACGCTGTCGGTGGACGACCTGATCGGGCCACCGACCGACTGAGCCGGCTCGGTAGCGTGCCGATGATGAGCGGACCCGAGGTCGGACAGCGCTACCTGCCGCTCAGCACCGACCGGGTCGTCGGGCTGCTCACCCAGGACCGCGACAGCACGAGCGACCGCGAGGACCTGGCCGGGCTCGCGCGGCTGCTGCGGTCGCTGCTGCACGCGCGCTACCGGGAGCGGTGGGAGCAGGCGCAGGCGGCGTACGCCCCGTTCGGTCCGGACGCCGACGGTCCAGCGAGCGACGAGCAGGCCGCGATCATGCTGGCCGAGCTGGCGCCGATCCTGGACTCGGCCAACTACGACGAGGTGCCGCGCGCGGTCCTGGAACGGGCGCTCGGCGAGTCTGCGGTGTTCAAGGTCGCCCTGCACGCCCGGCTCGAGGACTTCGCCGACCTGCGGCTCTGGCGCCGGTCCGCCGCCCCGCGCCACGACACGGTGACACGGTGGTTCGGGCTGAAGAAGCAGGAGGTCGACTACCTGCAGTACGACCGGGTGGTGCTCTGGGCCCGCTATCAGGACCAGGTTCCCGGCGACGACCTGCCGTACGCCCCCGGCACCGCCCTGCTCAAGCTCTATCAGGACGTCCCCGAGGCCGACCTCGAGATGCTGCTGCCCAACACCGAGGTGCGGATGCGCACCTTCGACAAGGTCGTCATCGGGGTGCCGGCGGCGATCAGCGGCGTGATCGTGGCGGTGACCAAGCTGGCGACCGCGCTCGGCGTGCTGTTCCTGCTGGCGGCGACCACGGTGGGGATCCGTGCGCAGGAGCCGGAGATCGACCGGGCCACCCTCGTCACCCTGCTGGCGGGTCTCGCTGCGTTCCTGGGCTATCTGTGGCGGCAGTGGAGCAAATACAAGAACCGTCGGATCGCGTTCATGCAGACGCTGTCGCAGAACCTGTACGGCAAGACGCTCGGGGACGGGCCCGGTGTGCTGTTCACGGTGCTCGAGGCCGCCGAGCAGGAGGATGTGAAGGAGGCGCTGCTCGCCTACCGCGGGCTGCTGGACGGGCCGCTGACCGCCGACGACCTGGACGACCGGGTCGAAGGATGGCTTCGGCCGCTGTGTCCGCTCGGCTCGTTGCCGGTCGACTTCGACGTGGCCGACGGGCTTCGGACCCTGGTGAGCCTGGGGGTCGTCGTTCAGCACGGCAGCCTGTGGCAGGTTCGCGAGCCGGCGGACGCGACCCGGGCTCTTCGAGACCGGTGGCAGACGCTGGGTGACGGGCTGCTCTCGGGCGAGGGGTCCCGCCGGACGGCGATGACGGCCAGCCCAGACGGTCCGGAGCGGGACCGAGCGAGCTGAGGGGCGCCGAAGGCGGTAGATCGCTGCCAGGCAGGAGAGCGTGACGTCATGGCTGATGACGAGAACGTGATCGACGTGGTGGTGGAGATCCCGCGCGGGAGTCGCAACAAAAACGAGTTCGCCGAGAAGACCGGTGCCCTGCGCCCGGCAGAGACCGAGCAGCTCGACGCCGCTGCCGCGATGTCTGCTCTGCGCGACGCGCAGGAGCGAGCCGACTGACCCAGGCGGGCGCGGGTCGTGCTCACCCGCGGGTCAGCCGAAGCGACCGGTGATGTAGTCCTCGGTGCGCTTCTCGGTCGGGTTGGAGAAGATCTTGTCGGTCTCACCGATCTCGACGAGCCGACCCGGCTCTCCGGTCCCGGCGATGTGGAAGAACGCGGTCTGGTCCGACACCCGCGCGGCCTGCTGCATGTTGTGCGTGACGATGACGATCGTGAACTGGTCCTTCAGCTCTTGCATGAGCTCCTCGATCGCGAGGGTCGAGATCGGGTCGAGCGCGGAGCAGGGCTCGTCCATCAGCAGCACCTCGGGCTTGACCGCGATCGCACGGGCGATGCACAGCCGCTGCTGCTGACCGCCGGACAGACCGGCGCCGGGCCGGTCCAGGCGGTCCTTGACCTCCTCCCACAGGTTGGCGCTGCGCAGCGAGGACTCGACGACCTGCGCGGTCTCCCGCTTGTTGGTCTTGCCGTTCAGGCGCATCCCGGCGACAACGTTCTCGGCGATCGACATGGTCGGGAATGGGTTGGGTCGCTGGAACACCATGCCGACGCTGCGGCGGACCTCGACCGGGTCTACACCGGAGCCGTAGATGTCGCGGTCGTCCAGGGCGATCGTGCCCTCGACGCGGGTCCCCGGGATCACCTCGTGCATGCGGTTGATCGTGCGCAGCGCGGTGGACTTCCCGCAGCCGGACGGGCCGATGAAGGCGGTCACGGACTTGGGCTCGATGTGCATGCTCACGTCGGCGATCGCACGAAAGCTGCCGTAGAAGGCGCTCACGTTGTCGAGGGTGATCTGCTTGGCCACGAGATCCTCGTTGCTGTCGGCGGGCGCACCGGACCTGCAGGGCGCTGTGTGGAGCGTAGATCTGCAGCGCCACGTCGCCGTGCCGGAAAGATGAACAGCAGATGACGTACCGATGGCCGCCCGGTGGCGGACCCGCACGGCTCCCGTCGTTCAGCCGTTGTTCACTCAAATCGGGTCGCGGGGACACCTGATCTCCCTAGCGTCCCAGGTCGACCGCAGCGGCGGGGCGCCGTCCGGCGCCCGGGCCGGACCTGCGGGACACGCTCCGACGAGAGGCACTCCAGCTGTGAACACGAAGTCCTACGCCCGCGTGGTGGCCGTCCTGGCCACCGGTTCGCTGGCCCTGACCGCCTGCGGCTCGAGCAGCTCGCCCTCGACCCCGGGTGCCACGACGAGCGAAGGCGGCTCCTCCGCCCCGGCCGCCAGCACGGACCTCAAGGGCACCCTGAACGGCGCCGGCGCCAGCACGCAGACCGCCGCGATGGAGGCCTGGAACGCGGGCTTCACCGGCATCAACCCCGATGTCACGTTCAACTACGACGCCGTCGGCTCCGGCAGCGGTCGCGAGCAGTTCCTGGCCGGCGGCAACATCCTGTTCGCCGGCTCGGACGCCCCGCTGGACACCGAGGAGCAGGCGACGGCCAAGACCCGCTGCAACGGCAGCGACGCGATCGAGATCCCGGCCTACATCAGCCCGATCGCGATCGTCTACAACCTCGACGGCGTCACGGACCTCAACCTGACCCCTGCGGTCCTCGCCGGCATCTTCAACCAGAAGATCACCAGCTGGGACGCGCCGGAGATCAAGGCCGACAACCCCGACGCCACCCTGCCGAGCCTGAAGATCACCCCCGTGAACCGCGCCGACAAGTCCGGCACGACGGAGAACTTCACGACCTACCTGGCCGACGCCGCGAAGGACGCCTGGCCGCACGAGGCCGCTCAGGTCTGGCCGGTTGCCGGGGGTGAGGCGGCTGACAAGACGTCCGGTGTCATCGCCGCGATCAAGGCCGGCAGCGGCACGATCGGGTACGCGGACGCCAGCCAGGTCGGCGACCTCGGCGTGGCCAAGGTCAAGGTGGGCGAGAAGTTCGTCGCGGCCTCGGCCGAGGGCGCTGCCGCACTGGTGGACCTCTCCCCGCGGGCCGAGGGTTTGCCGGAGGGTGACATCGTCGTCGCCCTCGACCGTACGACGACCGACACCAGCGCCTACCCGGTCTCGCTGGTGTCCTACCTGATCGCCTGCGGCACCTACGCCAACGCTGACGAGGCCGGCCTGGTCAAGGGCTTCCTGTCCTACGTGATCAGCAAGGACGGTCAGGCGGCCGCGGCCGAGAACGCCGGCAGCGCGCCGATCGGTGACAAGCTGCGGGCCGACGCCGAGAAGGCCGTCGGCTCCATCACGTAGCCCCGCCCGTCGCCCTGGGCGGCCACCTGGTTGTCTCGCAGCCCGGTGGCCGCCCTCGGTCGGTTGTCGACCGGGGCACGATGTGTCTGACAATCCCACCTGATCTGCCCAGCCCGTAGCTCCACCGACCCGGACGGCAACCGTGACCTCACCGACCACTGCCTTGACCCCGCAGCCGCCACCGCCACGGGTGGGCGGGCAGGCGCCTCAGCGACGCGGTGACCGGGTCTTCGCCGGCCTGTCGCTCGGCGCCGGCGTGCTGATCCTGCTCACCCTTGCAGCCGTTGCGCTGTTCCTCATCACCGAGGGCTATCCCGCGCTGGTCGCCGACAAGGCAGACCTGCCGTACGGCATCAGCTTCTGGGCCTACGTCGGACCGGTGGTCTTCGGGACCCTGCTGGCTGCGGCCGTCGCGCTGCTGTTCGCGTTCCCGATGTCGATCGCGATCGCGCTCTATATCTCGCACTACGCACCGCGTCGCGTCGCCCGGTCGCTCGGCTACGTCGTCGACCTGCTCGCGGCGATCCCCAGCCTGGTGTACGGGCTGTGGGGGGTGGGGGTGCTTGCGCCCTACCTGGTCCCGCAGTACGGCTGGCTCGGTCGCAACCTGGCCTGGCTGCCGTTCTTCACCGACAACGCCTCGGTGACCGGCCGGACGCTACTGACCGGTGGGCTGGTGCTCGCGGTAATGATCCTGCCGATCATGACGGCGGTGAACCGGGAGGTCTTCCTGCAGACGCCGACCCTGCACGAGGAGGCCGCGCTGGCCCTCGGCGCAACCCGGTGGGAGATGGTCAGGATGACCGTCATCCCGTACGGCCGGTCGGGGATCGTCAGCGGCGCGATGCTCGGGCTCGGCCGTGCGCTCGGCGAGACCATCGCGATCCTCACGGTGGTGTCTGCCAACCCGCAGACCGTGTCGTTCGTGCTCAACACCAGCGACAACCCCTCCACGATCGCGGCCAACATCGCCGCGAAGTTCCCCGAGTCGACCGGGCTCGGCCTCAACGCGCTGATCGCCAGCGGCCTGGTGCTGTTCGTCATCACCTTCGCGGTCAACTACGCCGCACGCGCGGTGGTCGCCCGGCGCGCCGAGTTCGACGGAGCAGCCGGATGACCGCCACCCTGTCCCGCCCGGCCGCCGACGATCAGCCGACGATCTTCCGGCCGCTGCCGCGCTGGTTCCCGGCGGCCACCGTCGTCGCATCGGCGGCCGTCTCGGCGCTGCTGCAGCTGATGATCGGCGCGGGCATCGTCCGGTTCCTGCTGCTCACCGCAGTGATCTTCACGCTCGTGCTTTACGTCGCCTCGCGCAACCAGGAGGGCAGCCGACGCGCCACCGACCGGTTCGTCACCAGCCTGGTGACCTCGTCGTTCCTGCTGGCGATGCTGCCGCTCGCTTCGCTGACCATCACCGTGATCACCCGCGGGGTCGCACGGTTCGACCTCGCCTTCTTCACGACGGACATGCTCGGCGTCGTCGGGGCCGGCGGCGGTGGCAAAGCGGCCATCATCGGCACGTTCATCATCACCGGTCTCGCCACCGTCATCTCGGTGCCGGTCGGCCTGCTGACCGCGATCTACCTCGTGGAGTACGGCCGGGGTCGGCTGGCCCGCAGCATCACGTTCATGGTCGACGTCATGACCGGCATCCCGTCGATCGTGGCGGGCCTGTTCGCGTACGCGCTGTTCGTGATCTTCTTCGGGGCCAGCGTGCGGCTCGGCATCGGCGGGGCGATCGCGTTATCGGTGCTGATGACGCCGGTCGTGGTGCGCTCCAGCGAGGAGATGCTCAAGCTGGTCCCGGCCGAGCTACGCGAGGCGTCGTACGCGCTGGGGGTCCCGAAGTACCGCACCATCCTCAAGGTGGTGCTGCCCGCCGCTGCAGCGGGGATCGCGACCGGCATCACCATCTCGATCGCCCGGGTGATCGGTGAGACTGCTCCGCTGCTGCTCATCACCGGCTCGCAACGGGGGGTGAACTGGAACCCGTTCGACGGGCGCATGACGACGCTGCCGGTCTACGCGTTCGAGAACTTCACCCAGCCGGGAACCAGCGGCGCAGGCATCGACCGGGCCTGGACGGCAGCCCTGGTGCTGATGATCATCGTGCTGGGGCTCAACCTGGTCGCCCGGCTGATCGCCCGGTTCTTTGCCCCGAAGGGCGCCCGCTAGATCAGAGAGGGTCCGAGGCCCCGTCGTTCGGGACCCCGCCGGTCCGCCCCGCGGCGCACCGGACCGCCCGCTGCTGGATCGTCGGTTCCCTGGCCCTGGCGGAGCAGCAGGACCGCGGCCAGCTCGGGATGCACGGCGTCGCGGCTGGCGGCTCGTGCGTGCTCGGCCCGTTGCCTGGCGCGGGCGAGCTCGTCGACCGGCAGGGACGCACCGGCCCTGCTCTCCGCCTCGGCGAGGGCAGTCACCGCGGCGAAGGCCTCGAACGCGAGCCGTTCGGCCTCTCGGGCCTGGCGCAGCACCGAGAGGCGGCCGGTCACCCGGTCGACGGCGGCCGGACCGTGCGCCAGCAGCGGCAGCAGCAGGGTGTCAAGGTCACGACGGCGCGCGTGCCAGCGGGCCAACAGGCGCAGTCGGTCGTCCATCCCTCGATGATCTCCTGTCCGGGGCCCGCCGTCAGCCGTTCCCGACCAGGGCTCCGAACCTCACCCTGCGTCAGCGCAGATGCTCAATCGGGGACCGCCCAGGCCGTGTCGGTCGACACGGTCGTGAAGCCCCATCGGCGGTAGACGTGCACGGCCGCCGCGTTGTCGGCGTCCACGTAGAGGATCACGCGATGCTCGCCGCGTCGCTGCAGGTGGTGCAGCCCGGCGAGCAGGATCGCCGTCCCGAGCCCGCCGCCCTGGGCCTGCGGGTCCACGGCGACGACGTAGACCTCGCCGGGCTTGCCCCCACCGACCCGCTTGGTCCAGTGCGAGGCGACCAGCCCGCCGTCACGCTCGGCGAGCAGCAGGTCCGCGGGGTCGAACCACGGCTCGCCGATCCGCCGAGTGAGGTCGTCCGCGGTCCAGGACCCCTGCTCCGGGTGCTCGGCGAAGGCGGCCGCGTTGAGGGCGAGCCATGCATCCTCGTCCCGACCGACCTGGAAGCCGCGCAGGGTGACGCCGTCGGGCAGCGTGCGAGCCGGCAGGTCGATCAGGTCGCGACCCATCAGCAGCAGCTCCCGTGCCGCGGTCAGACCGAGGCTCACGGCCAGCTCGGTCGACCCGGGCAGGCTGCCGTGCGCCCAGAAGGAGCCGGTCGGGTCGGCCTCGAGCAGTGCTGCGGCGAGCGCCCGGCCGTGACCCTGCCGGCGCTGGCCGGGATCGACGACGAGCTCGGAGCTGCCTGCGTCGGTGGCCCCGTAGCCCGCCAGCTGCCGGGCGGGCCCGTCGACGAGCAGGTGCGTGCCCGGCTCGGTCAGGTGGAGCATCGACTCCTCGTTGAGCGGCTCGGCTCGGTCGACCGCCACGGCGCGGGCCACCAGGTCGCGCACGGCGCTCACCTGGGTCTGGTCGAGCCGGTCGTGCCGGACGGGGCTCGCGGGCGGGTTCAGACCCGTACGCCTTCGGCGTCGGACGGATCCAGGGACGGGTCCTGCTCGAGGGCCGTGATCGGCGGCGTGACGAACTTGTAGCCGACGTGGCGCACCGTGCCGATCAGCTGCTCGTGCTCGACGCCCAGCTTGGCGCGGAGCCGTCGGACGTGGACGTCGACCGTGCGGGTGCCCCCGTAGTAGTCGTAGCCCCACACCTCCTGCAACAGCTGTGCCCGGGTGAAGACCCGGCCGGGGTGCTGCGCGAGGTATTTCAGCAGCTCGAACTCCTTGAAGGTGAGGTCTAGCGGACGGCCGCGAAAGCGGCAGGTGTAGGTGCCCTCGTCGATGGTCAGCCCGCCCGCGCGAACGACGCCCGGGTCAGCGACTGCGTTCTCGGCAGCCGCGTTGCGCCCGATCGCGAGCCGCAGCCGCGCGTCCACCTCGGCCGGGCCGGCGCTGTCCAGCAGCACGTCGTCGACGCCCCACTCGGCCGACAGACCGGCCAGGCCGCCCTCGGTGAGGATGGCGAACAGCGGGCCCTTGACCCCGGTGGTCTGCAGCAGGCGGCACAGCGACCGCGCGCGGACCAGGTCGCGACGCGCATCGACCAGGACGGCGCCGACAGGCGGCTGGTCCAGCAGCGCGCTGGCCTCCATCGGTGCGACCCGCACGTCGTGTGCGAGCAGGCCGAGCGCGGGAAGCATCTCCGCGGACGGGCCCAGCGCGTTGGTCAGAAGAAGGAGGCTTGCCATGACGGTTCCCTGCTGTCGGCGGTGTCGGTGGCGTCCCTGTGCCAGGGACGTTGGTGCCGACCACGGGCGCCGTTGCCCACGATCTTGACGCGCCGCACGAAGGTGCCAGCGCGGGCTGAAGGTGTTGCTGAGAAGTGCAACCGGTTACGAGAAGGTGTTCGACGTGCTGCACCAGAATGACACGGCCCGCGTTTCCTGCGTGTTACGGACGGCCGACGGGGTGCTTCTGGAAGGGGTCCGGCAGGGCGTTCGCTCACCCACCTGGCTGGTGGTGGCGCACGGCTTCTCCGGCTCGGTGCAGGGCGCCGCGGTCCGCCGCGTCGTGGACCGGTGGGGCCTTCGGGCCACGGTCCTTGCGTACGACGCCCGCGGTCACGGACGCTCCGGCGGCCTGTCCACGCTGGGCGACCGGGAGGTGCTCGACGTCGATGCGGCGGTGGCGCACGCTCGGGCGTACGGCGCCGAACGGGTCGTCACGGTCGGCTTCTCCATGGGTGGCGCCGCGGTCCTGCGGCACGCTGCGGGGGTGCCCGGCTACGGGCTGCGGCAGACGCCGGACGCGGTCGTCGCGGTCAGCAGCACCGGTGCGTGGTCGCAGCGTGCGTCCGCGACCGGGCCGCTGCGTCGGCTGCACCTGCTGGTCGAGACCCGAGCGGGACGTCGCGTCGCCCGGGTGCTGATGCACACGCGGACAGACCCGCTCGGCTGGCCGGTGACACCGCTCGCACCGGCCGAGATCGTCCCGAGGATCGGTGTGCCGGTGCTGGTCGTGCACGGCGACCGGGACGGCTACTTCGGGCTGGAGCACCCGCGGGCGCTCGGTGCGGCCGGGGCGACGGTGTGGATCGAGCCCGGGCTCGGGCATGCTGAGGTGGCGGTCGGACCCGAGCTGCTGGACCGGATCTCCGCGTATGCGTTGACCGTCGGCGTCCTGCCCGCGGACCGAGAGACGGGTGGGCTGTCGTGACCGTTCTGCGCTACTGGGCGGCGGCCCGAGCTGCCGCCGGCGTCGCGGAGGAGCGTCGGGAGGCACCGACCCTGGACCGGTTGCTCGGCGACGCGGTCGTCGAGCACGGCCCGGCGCTCGCCAGGGTGCTCTCGGTCTGCTCGGTGATCGTGGACGGCGACCCGGTGGGCGCGCGTGCGCACACCTCGGTGGACGTGTCCGCCGCCGCGCTCGTCGACGTCCTCCCACCGTTCGCCGGCGGCTGACCACGAGCTTGTGCGCCTAGCGGATCACCCGCAGCGGTCCGCGGAGCGGGTCGACCGCGCGTGGGAGCGGGAAGGCGCCCCGGGCTACGAGGTCGGCGAAGGCCTCGGCCGGACCGGGCCGGGACACCAGATAGCCCTGGACCACGTCGGCTCCGAGCCGCCGCAGCCCGTCGAGGGCCGTCAGGTCCTCCACCCCCTCCGCCACCACCATCAGCTCCAGCGCGTGCCCGAGGTCGATCACCGCTTTGACGATCGCGGTGCTGCCGGCCTGGTGCCCGAGCCGGAGCACGAAGCTCTTGTCCACCTTGACCTCGTGGACAGGCAGCTGCTGGAGATAGGCCAGCGAGCTGTAGCCGGTGCCGAAGTCGTCGACCGACAGCCGCACCCCGAGGCTGCGCAGCTCCCGCAGGACCGTGATGGCCCGGTCCGGGTCGGCCATGACGCTGCTCTCGGTGATCTCCAGGCACAGCGCCGAGCTGGGCAGCCGGTGATGGACGAGCGATGCCCGCACGTCCTCGACCAGGCCTGGTTCCAGCAGCGTGCGAGGGGAGAGGTTGACCGCCATCACCAGGTTGGGCAGCGTCTCCCGCCAGCGGGCGCACTGAGTGAGGGCCAGGTCCAGCATGCTGCGGGTGAGCAGCACGATCAGCCCGGTGCGCTCGGCGAGCCCGATGAACTCGTCCGGCGGGACCATGCCCCGCACGGGGTGGTCCCAGCGCACCAGGGCCTCGAAGCCGACCAGCTCGCCGGTCGCAGCGTCGACCTGCGGCTGGAAGTGGCAGAGCAGCTCCTGGCGGTCGATCGCGGCGTCGAGGTGCGCCAGCAGACTGAGTCGCTGAGGGTCGGTCTGGTCGAGGTCCTCGTCGAACAGCTGCCAGCCGAGCCGGCGGTCCTTGGCCCGATACATCGCCATGTCCGCGTGCTGCAGCAACAGGTCGGCGTCGCGTCCGTGCTCCGGGCTCAGTGCGAGCCCGAGGGAGGCTCTGACCTGCAGGTCGAGCCCGTCCACGGCCAGCGGCCGCGCCAGCGCCGCCTGCAGGCTGGTGGCCGCGCTCTCGGCGTCGAAGCCCTCGTCGCGGGTCAGCAGCACGGCGAACTCGTCGCCGCCGAGCCGGGCGACCAGGCTCCCCTCCGGGGCGGCCGACACCAGTCGCGCGGCGACCTCGCGCAGCAGCCCGTCACCGCTGGCATGGCCCAGGGTGTCGTTGATCTCTTTGAACCCGTCGAGGTCGAGCATGAGGACCGCACAGCCCGCGCGCGTCGTGTCCAGGGTCTGCCCGAGCTGCTCGTGGAAGCAGAACCGGTTCGGCAGGCCGGTCAGGCCGTCGTGCCGGGCGTCGTGCCGCAGCTGGTCGACGAGGCGTCCGTGCCGCAGCGCGGTGCTGATCTGGGCCGCCGCGAGGTGCAGCAGGTTGACGTCGTCCGGGGTGAACGAGCTGGTCTCGCCGAGCCGGTCGGCGACCGCGAGGACACCGACCACCTCTGAGCCGGCGAACATCGGCACGAGCACCGCGTCACGCAGGCCCTTCTGGTCGAGCCACGCCTGGCTCTTGCCGCCCGCCTCGAGCAGCTGCGGCTGACCGGTGGCGAGGACGACCTGGACCGGGCCGTCCAGCAGGCCGGGCGCTTCACGCATCGGGCGGTCGCCGCTGAGCAGCAGGCTCGTCAACGGTTCGCCGCCGCGGTCCTTCTCCGAGCCGCTGGCCAGCGCCCTCGTACGCCGTGCCGTGGTCGGCCCGCTCTCCACCAGGGCGGCCGAACCGGCGTTCAGCATCGACCGGGTCGCGGCCAGGATCTCGGCCCGCAGGGTGGTGCTCCCGAGCGCCCCGGACAGCTCCTTCGCGAAGGCGGACATCCCGTCGAGCGTGCGGAACCGCCGGATCAGTCGCGTGTAGCCGTAGTAGGCCACGACAGCGACCGCCATGAGCACGATCACGAGCGGGAGCGCGTGAGCGTCCGCACGGGCGATGAGCAGGATGCACAGCGCGGCGGAGGCGTTCAGCAAGGCGCTGACCGCGGTCGTGGCCGTCATGATGCCGACCTCGCGTCGGGCAACCCCACCCTGCAGACGCCACATCGCCAGGACGATGTACAGGACGCCCAGCACGGTGACGGTGACGACGAGCAGGGTCGCAGCGACCCAGGGGACGTCTAGCCCGCGTCGGTCGGCAAGTCCGAGCCGTTGCCAGAGGACCACCAATGCCGACGTCTCGGCGGCGAACAGCGACAGGTTGAAGGCGGCCTTCGGAACGGTGGTCCGCCGATAGGCCGCCACGGCAGCAGCGGCGGCGAGTCGGGAGAGGAGAAGGGGGACCGGGCCGACCAGGAACAGGCCCAGCACCAGCGGCAGCTCTGACATCGACAGCGAGAGGGTCTGCGCCCGCACCTCGACATGCACCTGCGCACTCTCGGCCAGTCCGAAGGCCAGCAGCAGCGCCGAGATAGTGAACCAGCGGCCGTCGTACAGCGACGCGCCCGATCCCACCAGCCACCACCACAGGCCGGCGGTCCCGAGCAGGGCGCCGAACGTGAAGGGCAGCAGTCGGCGGGCGGCGGTCACAGCCGCCCGCCGACCTTCGTGCCGACCGCTAGTTCAGGCTGCCGCCATTGAGCGACCCGCCATTGAGCGACCCGCCGTTGAGGCTGCCGCCGTTCAGGAAGTCGTTCAAAGATCCCCCATTGAGGGAGCCGCCGTTGAGCGAGCCGCCGGTGCCCTTGTACTTGAAGCCCTCCGGCGAGCCGTGCGAGCCGGTGGCGACGGCCGCCGACAGGGCGAGGGCTGCGCCGAGGACGACGACAGCGGTGCGGGTGGTGAGCGAGCGAGCAGCGGTGAGGACCATGGTCAGGGCTCCGATCGAGAGGGGGTGTGGTCGAGGAAGGCCACGAGCTGAGGAAGACTGACCGGTATGCGTTCAGCATGTCCGACCTCGCCTTCGCTCACGAACTTTCCTGACAGGTGTTTCGTCTTTCCAGCAACGCCCTCTGAAGCCCGAGTCCTTACACGATCGGGCAGTTAAGAGTCCCTGATAGGGCCGTTCGGCGCAAGGTGTTGGCGCCTCATGGACGATCCTGGGCTGGAACCGAACCTATCGCCCGGTCGTACAGGGCGGCCGGAAAGCACTCAGGCCCGGTCCCTCACGGGACCGGGCCTGAGTCGAGCTCAGGGTCAGGCAGGGATGTTCACGGTCGCCTCGATGGCCTCGCCCTGCACCGCGGTCACGGAGGTGTCCAGGGGCTGGGCCCCTCGCGCCAGCACCCGCAGGGTCCACTCGCCCTGCGCCGCGTAGAACCGGAAGTAGCCGGTCGCCGACGTCTGCACCTCGGCGGTGAACTCTCCGGTCGAGCCGAGCAGCCGGACGTAGGCCCCCGGCAGCGGCTGGTCGCCCTGGGTCACGGTGCCGTGCAGCACCGCCTCGCCGGGCGAGACCGACAGTGCCGGGAGGGTGTCCTGGTCAGGGGCGCCGCACATCAGACGTCCTTCTGGATCGGGACGCCGACCAGCGAGCCGTACTCGGCCCAGCTGCCGTCGTAGTTCTTCACGTCGGTCTTGCCGAGCAGCTCGTGCAGCACGAACCACGTGTGGCTCGAGCGCTCCCCGATCCGGCAGTAGGCGATGGTCGGCCGGTCCTCGGCGAGCCCGGCGTCGCCGTACAGGGTGGCCAGCTCGTCGTCGCTCTTGAAGGTCCCGTCGTCCGCGGCGGCCTTGCTCCACGGGATGTTGATCGCCGACGGGATGTGGCCGGCCCGCTGCGACTGCTCCTGCGGCAGGTGCGCCGGCGCCTTGATCTTGCCGCTGAACTCGTCCGGGCTCCGGACGTCGACGAGGTTCTTCTGGCCGATCGCCTGCACCACCTCGTCGCGGAAGGCGCGCAGCTGCAGGTTCGGCTCCTTCGCCTCGTACGACGTGGTGGGTCGCTCGGTCACGTCCGTGGTCAGCTCGCGTCCGTCCAGCTCCCACTTCTTGCGCCCGCCGTCGAGCAGTCGGACGTCGGCGTGGCCATACAGCTTGAGCTGCCAGTAGGCGTAGGCGGCGAACCAGTTGTTGTTGCCGCCGTAGAGCACGACGGTGTCGTCGTTGGACACGCCGCGCTCGGAGAGCAGCGCGCCGAACTGGTCCTTGTCGACGAAGTCGCGACGGACCTGGTCCTGGAGGTCGGTGGTCCAGTCGAGCTTGATGGCGCCGGTGATGTGGCCCTTGTCGTAGGCACTGGTGTCCTCATCGACCTCGATCAGGACGATGCCGTCGGTGTCGAGGTTGTCCTCGACCCACTGGGCGGTGACGAGCGAGTTCTCGCGGCTCATGGTGGTGTGCTCCTTGCTGTGGCGGAAATTCGTGGGTGGTGGCGGGTGACGAGCCGTCAGGCGGCGGCGCGTCGGACGAGCAGGTAGACCTCGCATCCCAGGCAGAAGGCGAAGACGGCGTTGAGGAGGGCCGCGACCAGCGCGAACCCGACGGCGACCTGGCCTATGACGGTGGCACCGGCCAGGAGGGCCACCAGACCGACCGCGGCGAATGCCAGACCCACCGCCTGGGCGAAGCGCGGCGGCTCCGGGGCCTCCCACTCGGTCGGCGGAGCCAGGCGGGGCCGGACGAAGGAGCGGAAGAGCCACGCGTGCGGCGTGTGCTGGACGCCGCGGACCGCGCCGAGCGCGAAGAGCGCAGCCTGGACGGCGAGCAGCACGACGTTGACGGGCGAGGGCAGCAGCAGCACCGCCACCAGCACGACAGCGGTCAGCGCGGCGGCGAACTGCGGTCCACGCGGGTCGATGCCGCCCTGGGGCGGGCTCGCGACACCGGCGGTCGGCCGCGGCGTGGTGGCGTGGTGATCGAACTGGGTGGTGGACATGTCGCTCCTCGGGGATGGCCGCCCGGCACGTCGCCGGGCGCGCTGGAAGATGTGCGCAGCGCGTGGATCCCGCCAGTTTAGTCCAGTAACCTCATGGACTTAAGTAAATAGAGTCTGCGGGAGCCGTCAGGACATTCGACACAGCGCCGAGCACACGCGGCAGTGATCCACTGCCCGGCGCTTGGTGAGCATGGTCGAGGACATGACACCGACAGTAGGCGCTGTCCTTCCGGTGATCGGCAGAAGTCTCATGATGTGGTCACCGCATCCATATCGTGAGATCAGACCCGCGCCAAGGCGCTCAAGACCTGGTCCCGGGTGGGTGCTCCCGTCGCCCGGGTGATCTCCACGCCCCCTGCGTCGAGGACGAGCGTGGTAGGCGTGCGGAGGATGCCGAAGGCGCGCGTGGCGTCGAGGTGGTGCTCGGCGTCGACCTCGACGTGCGCCACTCCGTCGACCAGGCCGATGACCTCGTCGAGCACCCGGCGGGTCGCGCGGCACGGCGCGCAGAAGGCGCTGCTGAACTGGAGCAGAGTGGCGCGCTCGCCGAGCTGATCCCCCACCTCTGCCACGAGCTCCGCGCCGGCGGGCGTCGTGTCCGGCGCCCGGGCCTCGTCGACGTCGGTCGCGGGGGGGCGTACGTCGTGGGTGCCACTGAAGCGACCATCGGTCGCGGCGCGCCACAGCCCGAAGGCGAGCGCCAGCACGACGGCGGCGACGGCAATCCAGGCTCCGGTGGTCACACCGACCCAACGGGGGTCCCGCAAGAAATGTTCCGGCGTGTGACGCAGGCGACCTGCCCGGGACGGAGAACGAGGCCCCGGGATGTCTCCCCGGGGCCCCGCCTGATGGTGCGGTGGATCCGTCAGCGATTGATCTTGACTGTCTTGGTCAGGTCACCAAAGCCGACCTTGCCCTGGCCCTTGAGGCGGAACACGAGCGTGTGCTTGCCCTTGGCGAGCGTCTTCTTCAGGGTGACGGTGCCGAGACCCTTCTTGAGCTTCGGCTTGTAGCCCACCTTGAACGTCGAGGCGGTGACGGCCTGGCCCACTTCGGGAGCCGGTGGGACGATCAGCCGCCCGCGAACGGGGGCAGCAGCTCGACCACCGACCCGGGGGCGATCATCACCGTGTCCGGGTCCTGCGAGCGCACCGGGAGGTCGCCCACCAGCACCGAGCACACCGCCACGGTGCGTGCCATCCGGTCGTCGGGATGCCGTTCGAGCACGAGGCCCATGAGGGCCGACAGCGACACCTCGGCCGCGACATCGAAGGTGTCCTCCGCGGTGCCGGCGGCCGCACGAGCGCCCGCCCAGTAGCGCACGGTGACCGTCTCACTCCGCTGATCACGCCCAGCTGTGTCACTCATGCGGGATATCCTTGCTCATCCCCGGCACGGAGGAGGGTCCAGGTCATGAGTGCACTGCTGCTCCTCACGAGCGCGCTGCAGCCCTCCGCCGAGGTGCTGCCGGGCCTGGCGCTGCTGTCGCACTCGGTCAAGATCCTCCCTGCACAGGGAGCCGCGCTGCTCGACGCCCCCGAGGCCGACCTCGTCCTCGTCGACGGCCGCCAGGACCTCGCGGCGGCCCGCGACCTGTGCCGCCTCATCCGCACGACCGGCGCCGATGCGCCCGTCCTGCTCGTCGTCACCGAGGGCGGCCTGGCTGTCGTCGCCCACGACTGGGGCATGGACGACGTGGTGCTGCACACCTGCGGGCCTGCGGAGCTCGACGCCCGGATCCGGCTCGCGATCGGTCGCTCCAGCGCCGCGACGCCCGACGACCCCGCTGCGCACGTGATCCACCGTGGTGAGGTCGTCGTCGACGACGCGACCTACACCGCCCGGATCGGTGGCCGCCCGCTCGACCTGACCTACAAGGAGTTCGAGCTCCTGAAGTACCTCGCCCAGCACCCGGGTCGGGTCTTCAGCCGCGAGCAGCTGCTCCAGGAGGTCTGGGGCTACGACTACTTCGGCGGCACCCGCACGGTCGACGTCCACGTCCGCCGGCTGCGCGCCAAGCTCGGCACCGAGCACGAGCACCACATCGGCACGGTCCGCAACGTCGGCTACCGCTTCGTGGTGCCGACGCGCGAGAAGGACGCCGAGACGGCATCCCCGGCGCACGTGCGCTCCACCTCCTGATCACGTGCGGGGAAGGTCCTCGCGACATGTCCAGGACGATCTTCCCCGCTGAGCTGTCCACAGGAGCTGGCCGGCGCGGGTCGGCGACCTCGCCCAGGGGAAGACGTACGTCATGCGACTCGACGACGCCTCGGCCGTGGTGGGCCGGCAGGACGGGGTGGTCTCACGCTGGCAGCTGCTCGACGCCCGCCTCACCCAGGCCCACATCGGCACGGCCATGCGCAGGCGTGACCTCGTCGTCATCCACCCCGGCGTCTACCTGACCCACACGGGGACACCGACGTGGTCCCAGCGGAGCTGGGCCGCGATCCTCTACTCCGGTCGCTCGGCGCTGCACCTCGAGTCTGCGCTCCACCGACCCGGCACCGATCCTGACCCGCGAGGTGACATCCACGTCGCCGTCGACTGGACCCGGCGCGTGGCGCCACGCGCCGGCATCCGCATCCATCGGGTGCGCGGGCTGGAGTACACGGTGCGGTGGAACCTCTCGCCCCCGCGCGTACGTCTCGAGGTCGCCGCCGTGGAGGTGGCGCACCGGGCGCCGGACGAGCTCGCCGCGATCTCGACCCTGGCCGCGCTGGTCGGGTCTCGACGCACGGTGGCCGACCGTCTTCTCGTGGAGGTCGAGCGGCGCGGGCGACTGCGGCGCCGTACCTTGCTCACCACGCTGGTCGACGACCTGGCCAGCGGCACGCACAGCGTGCTGGAGCACGGCTACCTCGCCCGGGTGCTGCGCCCCCACGGTCTGCCCGAACCCACCTCGCAGCAGGCGACGGTCAGGGACGGCTCCGGCACCCAGTATCGCGACGTCGCGCACGCCGACGTCGACCTGCACGTCGAGCTCGACGGCCAGCTGCACGACCGCACCACGGCGCAGGACGACGACGCGGACCGCGACCTCGACGACCTGGCTGCCGGTCTGGTGACGCCTCGCCTGCGCTATCGCCAGGTCTTCGCCACCCCTTGTCGCACTGCGGGCCGGCTGGCGGTCCTGTTCCAAGGCCGCGGTTGGGGCGGCACGCCCCGTTCGTGCGAGCTGGCCGAGTGCGCAGTGGGGAAACCCGTCGTGACATGTCAGTGACGACCTTCCCCACTCGTCGAGCACCGGCGGAGGGTTAGGGTCGGCTCGTGGACGAGGTCGCCGAGGTCATCCGGATCGCCCGCGCCGCCGAGGCGGCCGACGGCACGTCAGCGCTCGACGAGGCCGCGCAGATGGCGCTGGCCGACGGGTCGGTCGACGTGGTGGTCCGCGACGGCGGCTTCGCGGTGCGACACGACGGCGACCTCAGCCTGGCCGTGCACCCCGACCACCGCGGGCAGGGGGTCGCGACTGCCCTGCTGCAGGAGACGACGTACGACGCCGGGGTGACCGCGTGGTCCCACGGAGACCACCCCGCCGCCGCGCGGCTGGCCGCGACGTACGGCTGGGAGCGGGTGCGCGAGCTGTGGGTGATGCGGCGCAGCACCGCTCTCGCCCTGCCGCCGCTGGAGCCGCCCGCCGGTGTGTCGATCCGCTCCTACGAGCCCTCGGACGCTGCTGCGGTCGTCGCGGTCAACGCCGCCGCCTTCGCCCACCATCCAGAGCAGGGCTCGATGGACGCGGACAACCTGGCCCGCCGGATGGCCGAGCCGTGGTTCGACCCGGCAGGCCTGCTCATCGCCGAGGACGCGTCCGGGATGCTCGGCTTCCACTGGACCAAGCAGCACGATGCCCGCCTGGGAGAGGTGTACGTCGTCGGTGTCGCACCCGCCGCGCAGGGCCGCGGGCTGGGTGGGGTGCTCACCCTGGCCGGGCTGCTCCATCTCGCCGGCCTGGGCGTGGACGAGGTGCTGCTCTACGTCGAGTCCGACAACGCACCCGCCGTCGCGGTCTACTCACACCTCGGGTTCGAGCACGCGGCGCGGGACACCCACGTGCAGTACCGCCGCCTCCCCGCCGCCCCCTGAACCCCGGCCGCCGACTGAACCCCGGCCGCCGACTGAACCCCGGCCGCCGACTGAACCCCGGTATCTAGGGACATTCTGGTAGGCGAATCACGCGGTCCAACCACCATTTCGTCCCCAGATAGCCACGGCTTCTCCCCAAATAGCCACGGAAACGGCCACGGCCCGCTCGCTCGGCTCGCTGCTCGACCAGCGGGACGCAGGCGTCAGCGCAGCGGCCGGACGTGGAGCCCGACCTCGGGATCCACGATGACCTCCTGC
>JBBSTI010000002.1:0-58676 GCA_038236005.1 Mycobacteriales bacterium
AGGCCCGCGGCATCTCCATCAGCTCGGCGGCGCTGCAGTTCGGCTACGGCCCGCCCGGCGCCGAAGCGGTTATCAACCTGGTCGACACGCCGGGCCACGCCGACTTCTCCGAGGACACCTACCGGGTGCTGGCCGCGGTCGACTCCGCCGTGATGCTGCTCGACGCCGCCAAGGGCCTCGAGCCGCAGACGATGAAGCTGTTCGACGTCTGCCGTCACCGCGGCATCCCGGTGATCACGGTGGTCAACAAATGGGACCGGCCGGGGCTCGAGGCCTTGCAGCTCATGGACGAGATCCGCGACCGCACCGGCCTGGAGCCGACCCCGCTGACCTGGCCGGTCGGGATCGCCGGAGACTTCCGCGGCGTGCTGGAGCGCAGCAGCGGCGACTTCCTGCGCTTCACCCGTACGGCTGGAGGTGCCACGGTCGCCCCCGAGGAGCGAGTGCTGCCCGAGGCCGCGCTGGCCCGTGAGGGTGACGCCTGGTCCACGGCGGTCGAGGAGAGCGAGCTGCTCACCGCGATGGGCCAGCAGCACGACGAGGAGAGCTTCCTCGCGGGCGTGTCGACGCCGGTGCTGTTCGGCTCGGCGGTGCTCAACTTCGGGGTGCACCAGCTGCTCGACGTGCTGGTGTCGCTCGCGCCGCCCGCCGGCCCGCGGATCGACGCGCACGGTGAGCCGCGACCTCTGGACGACCCGTTCAGCGCCTTCGTGTTCAAGATCCAGGCCGGGATGGACAGCAACCACCGGGACCGGCTCGCCTACGTGCGGGTGTGCTCGGGCGTCTTCGAGCGCGGCACCGTCGTGACACATGCGGCGACCGGAAAACCCTTCGCGACAAAGTACGCGCAACAGGTGTTCGGGCGTGACCGCGAGACCGTCGACGTCGCCTACCCGGGGGATGTCGTCGGTCTGGTCAACGCCACGGCGCTGCGGGTCGGCGACAGCCTGTATGTCGACCAGCCGGTGTCCTTCCCGGAGATCCCGAGCTTTGCGCCGGAGCACTTCGTGGTCTGCCGAGCGGTCGACTCCGGCCGCTACAAGCAGTTCCGCCGGGGCATCGCGCAGCTGGAGCAGGAGGGCACGGTGCAGGTCTTGCGCAGCGACGCCCGCGGGGACCAGGCCCCGGTGCTGGCCGCCGTCGGACCGATGCAGTTCGAGGTCGCCGAGCACCGGATGGCCGGCGAGTTCAACTCCCCGGTGCGCCTGGACCACCTGCCCTACTCGCTGGCCCGGCTGACCGACCGGGCGAGCGCGAAGATGCTGGTCGGACAGAGCGGGGTCGAGGTGTTCGAACGAGGCGACGGCGAGCTGCTGGCGCTGTTCGCTGACAAGTGGCGGCTCTCGCGCGTGGAGCGGGACCTGCCGGACGCCGTCCTCGCCCCCCTGGTCGCCGCCACGTCCTGACGGCTGCTCGCCAGGCGTGCGACGGTGCCGGTCGACCGTCACGGAGCTGCAGAGCGGCGGCCCCGACGCGGCCGAGGTTTCCGCGGGCGATCTGGCCGCCAGCCGCCGGTATCCTCCGCGGATGGACGCACCGCCGTACGGCCCAGGGGACTGAGCCCGCTTGGACGCCCAGCTCAACCTGTCCATCCTCGTGGGCTGTCTCGTCCTGCTCGTCGCCGTGCTTGCCGTCCGGGTCTCCCGGCGCACCGGTCTGCCGGTCCTGCTGCTCTACCTCGCGATCGGGCTCGCGGTGGGCAGCGGCGGGCTGGGCGTCGACTTCCAGGACTATGGGCTCACCGCTGACCTTGGGCTGCTCGCCCTCGCCCTGATCCTGGCCGAGGGTGGGCTGACGACCCGGTGGGCTGCCGTCCGCCCGGTGCTCCCGTTCGCCGGGGTGCTCGCCACTCTGGGGGTGGCGATCTCGGTCGGCGTCGTGACCGGGGTGACGCTGCTGCTGCTCGACGTGGACCTGCGGACCGCGGTCATCCTCGGGAGCATCGTCTCCTCGACCGACGCGGCGGCAGTCTTCTCGGTGCTGCGCAAGCTGCAGCTGAGCGAGCGTGTCAAGAGTGCCCTGGAGGTCGAGTCGGGGCTCAACGACGCCCCCGTGGTCGTGCTGGTCGTGCTGGCCAGCTCGGACGCGTGGGGCGAGGACAGCCTGGCCCTGATCGCGTTCGAGATCCTGTCCGAGCTGGCGCTCGGCGCCGGGGTCGGGCTGCTGGTCGGGTGGCTCGGGATGCAGCTGCTCGGGAGGGCGGCGCTCGGCACGGCCGGGCTCTATCCGCTCGCGACCGTCGGGCTGGCCGTGCTCGCCTACAGCACGGCCAATGCCGTGCACGGCAGCGGCTTCCTGGCGGTCTACCTCGCCGGGCTCGTGCTCGGGAACTCCCACCTGCCGCACCGTCGGGCCGTGATCGGCTTCGCCAGCTCGGTCGCGCTGCTCGCCGAGGCAGGGTTGTTCGTCCTGCTCGGGCTGCTGGTCGCCCCGGGTCGGCTGACCGGCGCGTTGCTGGACGCGCTGGTGGTCGGTGCGGCCGCCACCTTCCTGGCCCGGCCGCTCGCGGTCGCCGTCTCGGCCCTCGCGTTCCGCGGCAGCGCTCAGCGGTGGCGCTGGCGGGAGCAGGTGTTCGTGTCCTGGGCCGGGCTGCGGGGAGCCGTGCCGATCGTGGTGGCGACCGTCCCGGTCACCCAGGGCGTGCCGGGAGGAGCGCGCGTGCTGGACGTGGTGTTCGTGCTCGTCGTCGTCTACACGCTCATCCAGGCGCCCACGCTGCCGTTCCTGGGCCGGCGGCTCGGTCTCGTCGACACCTCCACGCCCTTCGACCTGGAGGTCGAGGCGGCCCCGCTGGAGGAGATGGACGCGGACCTGCTCCAGCTGTCGGTGCCGCTCGGGTCCCACCTGGCCGGGGTGTACGTCACCGAGCTCCGGCTGCCCCCGGGCGCGCACATCACCCTGATCGTGCGCAACGGTTCCTCGCTGGTCCCACGCGGCGAGACCAGGTTGCTGCCCGGCGACCAGCTGCTCGTCGTGGCCGCCGACGGCGTGCGCGACGTCGCTGAGGCGCGGCTGCGTGCGGTCGCCCGCGGCGGCAAGCTGGCCCGGTGGTACGGAGCATGAGGGGGCTCAGCTGCCGCAGGTCCGCGGGCAGGTGAGCAGCACGCGGAGCCCGGCAGGCAGCTCGGACAGCGCGGTCACCGAGCCGGGGAAGGCCAGCCGGGCGTCGGTGACCCCGTCCTCGGTGACGACCGACACGCGCAGGCCGAACCGGTCGAGCGAGACCGGTTCGACGAACAGGGCCCACGGGTCCAGCTGCGAGCGCACGCAGGCCAGCAGGGCGTCGGCGTGCGTCTGGCGTACGTGACGCACGAGCTCGTCGGACAGCGGTGCCAGCGGGTCCGGCTGCGCGGCGCGATAGTCCGACAGGGCGACCGGCAGCGGGGACCCGCCCAGCTTGATCGACACCGGGTCGACGCGGAACCTCAGCCGACCCTCCGGGTCGCGCCCGGGCAGCCGCCTCGACCCGCCGGCCAGGATCGTGGCCGGGTGCCCGGCAGCGGCGACCGTGAGCGTCGCGAGCGGTCGGCGGAACAGGTCCACCGCGGCCTGGCTCCCGTACCGCAGCGAGACCTGCACCCCGCCGTCACCCAGGTCGTGCACGGACACCAGCGTCGTCCGCACCGGAGCGGCCCCTCCGCAGGAGGCGCGCCCGTAGGTGTGCAGGGTCCCCACCCGCGACACCGACACCGCGGTCCGGGCCCGCTCGGCGGCAGAAGGTTCCATCGGTGCTCCTCAGGTCCACTCCCGGGCAGTCCGGGTTAGGGCAACCTAACCTAGTGCCCGGGGGCCGTCCAGGGAGTCACCAGGCGCAGGGGGCGTAGTCCTTCAGGAACACCCCGAACACGTCCTCGCCCGCCTCGCCGCGAACCACCGGGTCATAGACGCGGGCGGCTCCGTCGACCAGGTCGAGCGGCGCGTGGAACCCCTCGGCGGCCAGGCGCACGCGGGTGGGGTGCGGTCGCTCGTCGGTGATCCAGCCGGTGTCGACCGCGGTCATCAGGATTCCGTCGGTCTCGAACATCTCCCGTGCGCTGGTGCGGGTCAGCATGTTCAGCGCGGCCTTGGCCATGTTGGTGTGCGGGTGCCCGGGGCCCTTGTAGCCCCGCCCGAACTGGCCCTCCATCGCGCTGACGTTCACGACGTACGTCCGACGCGCGGCCGAGCTCGCCAGACAGGCCCGCAGGCGCGAGATCAGCAGGAACGGGGCCGTGCTGTTGCACAGCTGCACCTCGAGCAGCTCGACCGGGTCGACGGCCTCGACGCCCTGCACCCAGCTGTTGCTGTGCGCGAGGTCCGGCACGAGCCCGCCGGCGTCGATCGCTGTGCCGTCCTCGATCCGAGCCAGGCTCGCCGAACCGGCGGTCAGCGCGAGCGTGACCAGCTCGGGATGCTCCGACAGCGCGCCGGTCAGCGCGTGCGGGTGCCCGTCCCGCACCGCGTCGAAGCTCTCGATCTCCGGCATCGGACCGGCCGGCAGCGGGAGCGACTCGGCGTCGACCAGCGGCTGGTAGGCGCCCGGAGAGCGACGGACGGTCTGGGCCGCGTTGTTGATGAGCACGTCGAGGCTGCCCTGCGCCGCGACCGAGTCGGCGAGCGCCAGCACCTGCGCCGGGTCGCGCAGGTCGATGCCGACGATCCGCAGCCGGTGGAGCCAGTCGGCGCTGTCGTCCATCGCGGCGAACCGCCGCGCCGCGTCCTTGGGGAACCGAGTGGTGATCGTCGTGTGCGCGCCGTCGCGCAGCAGGCGCAGCGCGATGTACATGCCGATCTTCGCGCGCCCCCCGGTGAGCAGGGCGCGACGACCGGTCAGGTCGGTGCGGGCCTCGCGACGCGAGAAGTTGAGCGCCGCGCAGGCCGGGCACAGCTGGTGGTACCAGGCGTCCACCCGGGTGTACTTCTGCTTGCAGACGTAGCAGCCGCGAGCGACCAGCAGCTCGCCGGCGCTCTCGCCCACGACCCGGCTGCCCAGCGGCAGCCCGGCGGTCTCGTCGTCGACCCGGTCCGGTGCCGCGGTCGCGGTCGCCGCGAGCACGGCCCGGTCGGCCGCCTGGACCCGCTCGTGGTGGTCCTTGCGCCGACGCACCTTGACCGCCTTGAACAGTCCCGCCGTCGCCTGACGGACCGCGACACCGTCGGGGTCCTCGGGCGACAGCGCGGTCGCGTGAGCGACGACGCGGTGGAAGGCCGCAAGGTCGGCGGGGTCGATCGGCACGGCAACCACACTAGGGACGTCGATCAGGGACGTGACGGCGCCGGGAACGCGCTCGGCCGGACCGCTGTTGTGCAGGACAGTCGATCTGAGGAGCTTCCCATGTGGTTCAGCAAGCCCACCGCCCTTCCCACCGCGGAGCAGGCCCTGCCCGGTCGGGACGAGACGATCACCCTGCCCGAGCGTCACGAGGTGCTGGGGAGCCCGCTCACCGGCCCGTACGCAGACGGCCTGGAGGTCCTGGACCTCGGCCTGGGCTGCTTCTGGGGCGCGGAGCGGATCTTCTGGCAGACCCCCGGCGTCGTCACCACGCTGGTCGGCTACGAGGGCGGGCTGACGCCCAACCCGCGCTACGAGGAGACCACGACCGGTCTCACCGGGCACGCCGAGGTGGTCCGGGTGGTCTTCGACCCGAAGCAGATCACCGCCGAGCAGCTGCTGGTGCTGTTCTTCGAGTCGCACGACCCGACCCAGGGGATGCGCCAGGGCAACGACGTCGGCTCGACCTACCGCTCGGCCGTCTACACGCACTCGGCCGAGCAGCTGGCGACCGCCAAAGAGGTCCGGGCCCGCTACCAGGGCGCGCTGACCGCCTCACGCAAGGGCACGATCACCACCGAGATCCTGCCGGCCACCGCGTTCTACAACGCCGAGAGCTACCACCAGCAGTACTTGGCGAAGAACCCGAGCGGCTACTGCGGTATCGGCGGCACCGGGGTGTCCTGCCCGATCGGGACCGGCGTCACGTCTTCGTGACAGATCGTCGCTGGCAGGTCGCGCTGGCAGGACGCCACTGACAGACTGGACGGCATGAGCGACCGTCGGGACCTTGGTGTCCCGGCGGTCGTCGTGCTGTGGGTCCCGGCCGTGCTGGGCCTCGACACCGGGGCGTCGCACCTGCAGCAAGCCTTGTTGGGTGTCGGCACCTGGGTGCTCCTGGGCGTGCTGCTGCTCGGCGAACGACTCGCCACCCGGGTGCAGGTCGGTGTGGTCGTGGTTTTCGCGACGATGATCGAATACGTCTTCAGCGACTGGCTGCACACCTACGTCTACCGGCTGGACAACGTGCCGGCTTTCGTGCCGCCCGGTCACGGGTTGGTCTACCTCGCGGCGCTCTGCATCGGACGCTCGGCGTTCGCGCACCGCCGCGGAAAAGCCCTGCTGACCGTCGTCCTGGTGGGTCTGGGTCTGTGGTCGCTCTGGGGGGTCACCTTCGCCGAACGCCCGGACGTGCTCGGGATGTTCTGGTTCCTCTGCCTTCTCGCGTTCGTGCGCTGGGGGCAGAGCCCGCTGCTCTACCTGGGGGCTGCGCTCGTCGTGACCTATCTCGAGCTGATCGGGACCGGGCTCGGCACCTGGGCCTGGGGCGCGTATGACCCGGTGCTCGGGGTGATCAGCATGGGCAACCCGCCGAGCGGTGTCGCCGGCGGCTACGGCTTCTTCGACGCCGCTGCCCTCGTTCTGACGCCCAGGCTGCTCGGACGACAGATGGACCTGGCGGCCCCCGAACGTCCGTGATCATGATCATCTGCACCCTCGGTGACCGTTCTGGGGGTGCAGACGGCCATGATCACCGGAAAGGGAACCGGCCGACGACCGGCCGACGACCGGTCACGAGCGGCGCGTCAGCTCGGTGTCGACGGCCGCCAGGTCGTCGCGCAGCGCGGCCGCCCGCTCGAAGTCCAGCTCGTGGCTGGCCCGTCCCATCGCCGCGACCAGCCGCTCCCGTTGCGTCATGAGCTGGGTGACGGTCCGCTGGGCCAGCTGCACCGCAGCGGTCTCGACGTAGGCCGAACCGTTCTCGTCGAGCATCGGCTGGCGGTCCGGAGCCGCTCCGATGTGGTGGTGACGCCCGGTCTCCGGTGCCCGGTAGATGCCGCTGCGCCGGCGGACCAGGTCACGGGCCCGCCCGGAGGAGGGTGGCAGCTCGGTCACGGTTGGAGGCCGGTCGTTCGGGGTCCAGGATCGAGACCGTCGAGCAGCGCCGGGTGCAGCAGCCCGTTGCTGCAGACCACGCTGCCGCCGTCCGGGCCCGTACGGCCGGCAAGGTCGGTGAACCTGCCGCCAGCCTCGGTCACGATGGGCTCCAGCGCAGCGAGGTCCCACACGCTCACCTCCGGCTCGAAGGATCCGTCGACCGCCCCCTCGGCGACGAGCACGTGGCTCCAGAAGTCACCGAAGGCGCGGGTGCGCCAGACCTGTTCGGACAGCACCAGCAGCCCGTCGAGCCGCCCCTGCTGCTGCCAGCCGGTCAGGGAGCTGTAGGCAAGGCTCGCGTCCGACAGCGACGCCACCCCGCTCACCGACAGCTGCGTCCCGTCGCCCGGCCCGGTCCCCGCCCACGCCCCGTGGCCGAGCGCCGCCCACCAGCGGCGACCGAGCGCGGGAGCGCTCACCACCCCGACCTGCGTCCGTCCACCGATCTGCAGCGCGATCAGGGTCGCCCACACCGGCACGCCTCGTACGAAGTTCTTGGTGCCGTCGATCGGGTCGATCACCCAGCGCCTCGGGCCGTCGCCGATCAGGCCTGCCTCCTCCCCGAGAACGGCGTCTCCGGGGCGGTGCTCGGCGATCAGCGTCCGCAGCAGCGTCTCGACCGCGGTGTCCGCGTCGCTGACCGGGGTCAGGTCCGGCTTGCTGTCCACCCGCAGGTCGCCCGCCCGGAACCGGGCCGTCGTGATCGCGTCGGCGGCGTCGGCCAGCACATGGGCCAGGGCCAGATCCGCACCGGCAGCGTCGTTGTCCTGGTCAGGGGGCACGGTCACGACCCTAAGGTGAGCGGCATGGTGCCGACCGTGCAGCGCGCATGACCCGCGACGAGGTCGTCGCCGTTCTCGTCGAGAAGATGCCGACAGAGGACCCGGACCTGGAAGCGGCGTTCCCCGGTGACTCGCTGGCCTTCATCGAGCTCGTGATGGACCTCGAGGACGCGCTCGGCGTCGAGCTGGACGAGCAGCAGGTCAGTCAGACGCAGACGCTGGAAGACCTGGTGCTGCTCTGCTTAGCCGCGGCGGCCTGAGGCTCTCAGCAGCACGACCGCGCCGGTCACCGACCACAGGTCGAACAGGGTGAGCCCACTGCGCTGGAACAGCCCGGTCAGGTCATCGAAGGACACGCTCGCCACCAGGCACGCGGCCATCGCGGCCGACAGCGCGTAGGACGCCTTGCGCGCCGCAGGCGACCGCAGGTGCCGGGCCACCACGATCGGGGCGATCACATTCGCGAGGTAGGCCGTGCCGGCCGCGACGGTGTGCCAGGTGTCGATGCGCTGGTCTCCCTCGGCAGACAGCGGCAGGGCGGCGACCGCGAGGGTCCCGAGCGCCGTGACCGTGACCGCCACGTGCGCGCTCCGGGAGCAGAGCGCGACCCCGAGCTCGCGCGCGTAGAACGGCATGGCGAGGCCGAAGACGACGAAGCCCGTGGTCATCAGCGGCTGCGTGGAGGTGCCCTGCTCGGCGAGCCGACTGATCGCGTCCGAGACGGGGGAGTAGCCGTCGTCGCGCAGCAGGCCCCCGGTCACCCATGCCCCGACGAAGGCCGCCGGCCCGACGATCCCGGTGAGCGTGGCTGCGCGGCGTCTGATCACCGGGTCACGGTAGGCGGTCAGGCCCAGGCGTCCTGACGGGTGAGACCGGTGACGTGCACGACCGCGAACCCGGCCTCGTCGCTGGCGGCGAGGTCGACCTCAGCGTCGATCCCCCAGTCGTGGTCGCCGGCCGGGTCGTCGATAACCTGACGCACCGTCCATCGCTCCGGGCCGGTGGCGACCCGGTAGTAGGCCGGACCCCGGGCGTCCGGGCCGGTGCCGATCACCTGGTGATCGGCGTAGTAGGCCTCGATCGCCGCGAACCAGTCCACGTCCGGGTCCAGCTCGGCCAGCTGGTCCGGACGCCGCAGCGCCAGCGCCTCGACCCGCCGGAAGACGGCATTGCGCACGAGCACGCGAAAGGCTCGGACGTTGCCGGTGACCGGACGCGGGATCGCCGGTACGGCTGCCACCGGTCCCTCCGGGTCGGTCGGGTTGCTGAGCTGCTCCCACTCGTCCAGCAGGGAGCTGTCGACCTGGCGCACCAGCTCGCCGAGCCACTCGGTGAGGTCGATCAGCTCCTCGGTGCGCAGCTCGCTCGGCACGGTCTGCTTGAGCGCCTTGTAGGCATCAGCGAGATAACGCAGCACCGTGCCCTCGGAGCGGGCCACCCCGTAGAAGGAGACGTACTCGTTGAAGGTCATGGCCCGCTCGGACAGGTCGCGCGCGACCGACTTGGGCGACAGCGTGTGGTCGAGCACCCACGGGTGGCCGCGCCGGTAGGCGTCGTAGCCCGCCTCCAGCAGCTCGGCCAGCGGCTTGGGCCAGGAGATCTCCTCCAGCAGCTCCATGCGCTCCTCGTACTCCTTGCCGCGGGCCTTCATCTCGGCGACCGCCTCACCCCGCTCCTTGTTGCGCTGCGCCTTGAGCACCGGCCGCGGGTTGTCCAGCGTGGCCTCGAGCACGGACAGGACGTCCAGGGCGTACGTCGGTGACTCCCGGTCCACCAGCTCGAAGGCGGCGAGCGCGAACGGGGCCAGCGGCTGGTTGAGCGCGAAGTCACGCTGCAGGTCGACGGTGACCCGCACCGTGCGGCCCTGCTCGTCGGGCGAGGCCAGCCGTTCCAGCACACCGCCGGCGACCAGCGCCCGGTAGTGCCCGATCGCCGTGCGGACCAGCGCCCGCTGGTGCGCTCGGTCCTCGTCGTTGTCGAGCAGCAGATGGCGCATGTGTGCGAAAAAGTCGCCGGGACGCTGGGCGACGTTGAGCAGCATGGCGTGGGACACCTGGAAGTGGCTGGTGAGCTGCTCGGGCTCGGCCGACCACAGCCGCTCGTAGGTCGGTTCGCCCCACGAGACGAAGCCCTCGGGCGGCTTCTTGCGCGTATAGCTACGGCGCTTCTTCGCATCGTCGCCGATCTTGGCGAGCTTGCGCGCGTTCTCGATGTCGTGCTCAGGAGCCTGGACCACGACGCCACCGGCGGTGTCGAAGCCCGCCCGCCCAGCGCGACCGGCGACCTGGGCGAACTCGCGCGCCTTGAGGTGACGCGTACGCACTCCGTCGTACTTCGAGAGCGACGTCATGACCACGGTGCGGATCGGGACGTTGATGCCCACGCCGAGCGTGTCGGTGCCACAGATGACCTTGAGCAGGCCGGCCTGGGCGAGCACCTCCACCAACCGGCGGTATTTCGGGAGCATCCCAGCGTGGTGCACCCCGATCCCGTGGCGAACCAGCCGAGACAGCGTCTTGCCGAACCCGGTCGCGAACCGGAACCCGCCGATCTGCTCAGCGACCGCGTCCTTCTGCGCACGGGTGAGCATGTTGATGCTCATCAGCGACTGGGCCTGCTCGATCGCCCCGGCCTGGGAGGGGTGCACGACATACACCGGCGCCTGCCCGCCGGACAGCAGGCTCTCCACGGTCTCGTGCAGCGGCGTGAGGACGTACGAGCCATACAGCGGGACCGGACGCTCGAACCCGGTGACGACCGCCGTGGGACGACCGGTGCGCTCGGTCAACCGCTTCTCGAACCGGGTGACGTCGCCGAGGGTGGCGCTCATCAGGAGGAACTGCGCCTGCGGCAGCTCGAGCAGAGGCACCTGCCAGGCCCAGCCACGATCAGGGTCCGCGTAGAAGTGGAACTCGTCCATGACGACCTGCCCGAGGCGCGCCGACGAGCCCTCGCGCAGCGCACGGTTGGCGAGCACCTCAGCGGTGCAGCAGACGATCGGCGCGTCGCTGTTCACGCTCGCGTCCCCGGTCGCCAGCCCGACGTTCTCCGCGCCGAAGACGTCCACCAGGGCAAAGAACTTCTCGCTGACCAGCGCCTTGAGCGGGGCGGTGTACCAGCTCTGCTCCCCCCGGGCGAACGCCGCCAGGTGGGCCCCGATCGCGACCAAGGACTTGCCCGACCCGGTCGGCGTCGACAGGATGACGTTGCTGCCGCTCACCACCTCGATGAGCGCCTCGGTCTGCGCGGGATAGAGCGTGAGCCCACGCCCCTCGGCCCAGAACTCGAAGCTCGCGAAGACGGTGTCGGGGTCGGCATCCGGTGGCAGCAGCTCGGGCAGCCGCGGTCGGTCGGCAGAGGTCACGCGGACCAGTCTCGCCGAGACCCGCGTACGCCCGCCCGACGCGGACCGTGCTGCGGCGTGTCGGGCGGACGCAAGGGGAGGCCGGGTCGGCTCAGGTGGTGGGCGCAGTCTCCAGGGTCGCGGTACCGGTCTGGCTCTGCCCGCCGCGCAGATAGGTCAGCGTCACCTGGTCACCGGGGGCGTGGTCCCGCACCGCAACGATCAGGGTGTCCGCGTCGGTCACCGCGCGGCCGCCGACCGACGTGACGACGTCGCCGTCCTGCAGACCTGCGGCCTGTGCGGCGCCGGTCACCTGCTGGACCACGGCGCCGGACCCGTCCTGGGTGTTCCCGACGCTGACGCCGAGCAGCGGGTGCGTGGCGTGCCCGGTCTTGACGATCTGGTCGGCGACCCGGGTGACGTCAGCCGCCGGGATCGCGAACCCGACCCCCACGTTGCCGGTCGAGCCCCCGCTGGTCGCGATGGCGCTGTTGATGCCCACGACCTTGCCGGACAGGTCGACCAGAGCGCCGCCGCTGTTGCCCGGGTTGATGGCTGCGTCGGTCTGCACCGCGTCGATGACGGACTGGCTGTCGGCGTTCTCGCCGGTGCGCACGGCGCGACCGATCGTCGAGACGATGCCCTCGGTGACGGTGTTCGACAGCCCGAGGGGTGCGCCGACAGCGAGCACCGGCTGGCCGACCGTGAGCGTGCCGCTGTCGAACGTCGCCGGGACGAGCTTGTCGGACGTGGCGACCTTGACCACCGCCAGATCGCTGGTCGGGTCGGTGCCGACGATGGTGGCCGGCACGGTGGTCCCGTCCTGGAAGGTGACCGTGGCCCTGCCCCCGGCGGCGGCTGCGGCGACGACGTGGTTGTTGGTGACGATGAACCCGTCCTTGCTCAGGACGATCCCGGAGCCGGTGCCCGCGATCTGTCGACCCTGCTGCACGCCGACCTCTTTGATCGTCACGACGCTCGGTCCGATCACCGCGGCAGCGGACTGCGCCGTGCCGGCCCCGGCGGCAGGCGCAGACGCTGCGCTCACCTGGGTGACACCCAGGGCCGGGGTGCCGACGCCTGCGCCCCGACCGTCGGCGGCCAGCGTGATCCCCGCCCCGAGGGCGCCTGCCCCCAGTGCTCCGGCAAGCAGCAGAGCGGCGGTGCGACGCCGTAGACCGGTCCGGTCGGGCGGCGCGGGGGTCTGCGGGGTCGGCACCGGCCACGGCGAGCTCTCGTAGCCGGGTCCGTAGGGCGGCGGGGTCGTCATGCTCGTCAGGTCCTCCATCGGGGTTGGACCTAGCCTGCGCCCGGCGAGTTGAGGTGGACGTGAGCGTTCTCAGCAACGGGTTGTGACGCTGCGCACGCCGCTAGTCGGTCGTGGTGCCGAGCAGCCGACGCAGCGAGTCCAGTCGCGCCGGCGTCGCGTGACCGCGCCGCACCTGCTCGTCCAGCGCGCACCCGGGTGCGTCCGCGAGGTGCGTGCAGCCGGGCGGGCACGCCTGCGACGCCTCGGCGAGGTCGGGAAAGGCCGCGAGCAGTCGCTCCGGCGAGGTGGCACCGAGCCCGAAGGACCGGACACCCGGGGTGTCGATCACGATGCCCCCGCCGGGCAGGGACAGTGCGATCGCCGAGCTGCTGGTGTGCCGACCTTTTCCTACCCCGGTGACCTCGCCGACCGCCCGGAAGGCGTCCGGGACCAGCCGGTTCACCAGCGTGGACTTCCCGACGCCGGACTGTCCGAACAGCACGCTGCTGCGCCCGGCGAGCCGCCGGGCCAGCGCGTCCACCCCGACGTCGTCCGGGCCGGGTCCGGTCACGATCGCCTCGACCCCGAGCGGGGTGTAGAGCGCGAGCAGCTCGTCCGGAGGAGCCAGGTCGGCCTTGGTGAGGCACAGCAGGGGGACCAGGCCCCCGTCGTACGCCGCCACCAGGCACCGGTCGACGAGCCGCGGGCGCGGCTCGGGATCGGCGAGCGCGGTGACGACCACGAGCACCTCGGCATTCGCGACGACCGGCCGCTCGATCGGGTCGGTGTCGTCCGGCGTCCTGCGCAGCAACGAGGTCCGTTCGGCCACCCGGACGATCCGGGCCAGCGCGTCGGGCCCGCCCGACAGGTCACCGACGACCGAGACGACGTCGCCCACGACCACCGCTCGTCGACCCAGCTCTCTCGCCCGGACGGCGGTGAGCAGGGTGCCGCCGTCCGCTCGGAGCCGGAAACGGCCACGGTCGACGGTCACCACCTGCGCGGATCCGGCACCCTCGTGGGCCGGCCGGGTCCGGGTGCGCGGCCGTGAGCCGCGGCCCGGCCTGACCCGTACGTCGTCCTCGTCCAGCTCGCGGGCCACCGGCCTCAGCCTCCGGCGAGCATGCGGTCCCAGGACCCCACGAAGTCGGGCACGGTCTTGCGCGTGGTCGCGACGTCTTCGACGAGCACGCCGTCGACGGCCAGGCCGAGCACCGCCCAGGCCATCGCGATCCGGTGGTCGTCGTGGGTCGGCAGCCGCCCGCCGACGAGCCTCCTGGGCCGGATCTCCAGACCGTCGTCGCGCTCGCGCACGTCCCCGCCCATCGCGTTGACCCCGTCGGCGAGGGCCCGCAGTCGATCCGTCTCGTGCCGCCGGAGGTGGGCCACGCCGGTGAAGGTGCTCGGTCCGTCGGCCAGCGCCGCGACCGCGGTCAGCACCGGCGTCAGCTCACCGGCGTCGCGCAGGTCGGCATCGATGCCGACCAGCCGGTCGCCCGCGCTGACCGTCACGGTGTCGCCGTCACGGGTGACGTGCGCGCCCATCGCGGCCAGCAGGTCGGGCAGGACGCTGCCGGGCTGAGTCGTGCTGGCGGGCCACCCGGCCACGCTGACCTGACCGCCGGCCACCAGCGGGGCGGCGAGGTAGGCGGCCGCGGTGGACAGGTCGGGCTCGACGACCGCGTCACGCGGACGGAGCCGGCCCGGCTCGACCACCCAGGTGCCGGGAGTGCTGTCGTCCACGACGCCGCCGACGCCGCGAAGCGCCTCGACCGTCATCGCGAGGTGCGGTGCGCTCGGCAGCGTCGGGCCGACGTGGCGAACCACGACGCCGCGGTCGTAGCGGGGTGCCGACAGCAGCAGGCCGCTGACCAGCTGGCTCGAGCTGGAGGCGTCGAGCGCCACCTCACCACCTCGTAGAGCGCCGGTCCCGCGCACGTGGACCGGCAGGGCGTCGGTGTCGGACAGGTCGGCCCCCAGGCTCCGCAGGGCGGCGAGCAACGGTCCGAGCGGCCGCTCCCGCACCCGCGGGTCCCCGTCGATCGTGACGCCACCGAGCACGAGGGCTGCCAGCGGGGGCACGAAGCGCGCGACGGTTCCCGCGTTGCCGACGTCGATCCGGTCACCCCGGGTGTGCCCGTCTGTGCCGACGACCTCCCAGTCGCCCTCGCCCGTGTCCCGGACGTCAGCCCCCAGCACCCGCAGGGCGGCCACCATCAGCTCGGTGTCCCTGCTGCGCAACGGCCGGCGGACGACCGAGGTGCCGTCGGCGAGCGCTGCCAGCACCAGGGCGCGGTTGGTGACGCTCTTGCTTCCCGGGAGCAGGACCGTGGCGCTCAGCGCGCTCCCGCGCGGGGCCGGCCAGGGATCCAGGGTCATGTCGGTCCTTCCGGTCGATCGCTCCGCGGGCAGCCCGCCGTGTGCGATCATGCCAGGCCACCGAACGTCTACCGCCTCGCTCCGCGCCGGCGGCGGGGCCGGGAGGTCCGGTCAAGGACCCTCCGCACGGGGCGTCGCGCCGGGCTAGCGTCGGGCTAGCGTCTGTCGGGTGTGCGGTCGTTACGCGAGCAGCCGGAGCGCGGCAGACCTCGCCGCCTTCTTCGGGGTCGAGGAGGCGCCCGAGGAGGAGCTGACGCCCAGCTGGAACGTGGCGCCGACCGACCCGGTCCCGATCGTGCTCGCCAGGCAGGGCCGTCGACTGCTGCGGGTGGCCCGGTGGGGACTGGTGCCGTCCTGGGCCAGAGACACCAAGGGGGCGGCCCGGCTGATCAACGCCCGGCAGGAGACGGTGGCCGACAAGCCGTCCTTCCGGGCCGCGTTCCTCCGCCGCCGCTGTCTGGTCCCGGCCGACGGCTACTACGAGTGGCAGCGCGAGGGCGGACGCAAGGTCCCGTGGTTCCTGAGCGCCCGAGACACCTCGCCGCTGGCCATGGCCGGGCTGTACGAGCTGTGGCGCGCGGACGAGCAGCACCCGTGGCTGCTGACCACGACGGTGCTGACGACCGAGGCGGCCGACGACACCGGCGAGATCCACGAACGCACCCCGTTGCTGGTGGCCCGCGACGACTGGACCGCGTGGTTGGACCCGGCTCGTGAACGCGCGGACAGCGCCGTGCTGTCGCCGGCGGTGCCCGGTGTCCTGACGGCCTGGCAGGTCGACCCGGCGGTCGGCAACGTGCGCAACGAGGGGCCGGAGCTGTCCCGCCCGCTCCGGGGACCTGCTGACCGGGTGACCGACGCCGGCCAGGGGTAGGGCTGTCAGGACGCGCGTCCGGGACCGGACGCGCACCACCGCGCACGACCAGGCACCACCGATCCGAAGGAGCGCTGACAGTGGCCACCGAGGTTGACGTCCAGCAGGCCCGCACGACCCTGGAGAAGGTCCTTGCCGACCTGGAGAGCACCACGACGACGCTGGAGGGCGAGCACGCTGAGGAAGGCTCCGAGCTGAGCAGCGTGAGCCAGCACGCCGGCGACACCGACGCCGGCGACGTCGACCGCGAGCACGCGATGCTCGAGGCGACCGCGTCACAGCGCGAGGAGGTCACGTCGGCGCTCGGACGTATCCAGGACGGCACGTACGGCCGGTGCATCGACTGCGGCGAACAGATCGGCACGGCCCGACTGGAGTTCAAGCCCGAGGTGGCTCGGTGCCTGGAAGACCAGCAGAAGCACGAGGCGGAGCAGGCCTGAGCTCCCGGCTGGTCAGCCGGGACGGACCGCGCTCGCCACCAGGTGCAGGCCGACGTCCTCGCCAGCGTGGATCGGGGCCATCTCCTTCTCGCTGGCGACCAGCCGCGACAGGGTGGCTCGCCCGCCCTGTTCGAGGGCCCGGTCGACGGCGTGCGGGGTCAGGACGGTCCGCGGACGCACCCAGGCGACGTCGAAGCCGCTCTGCTCCAGGAGCAGCCGCAGCTCGTCGGCCAGGAAGCAGCGGGTGAGCGCGCCGTCGGACTGCTCGACGAGCAGGACGTCAGCGCTGCTGACGTCCGCAAGCTCGGCCCACCGCTCCTGCTCGGCGAGCTGACCTAGGCCGTGCAGGAGCGAGTCGACGACGATGAGCAGCCGGCCGCCGGGCGCCAGCACGCGGAACAGGTCGTCCGCGAGCACCTCGAGACCGAGGCACGGCAATGTCCGCGACTCGGCGAGCACGGCCGCACAGCTGCCATCGGCGAGCCATCCCAGCGTGGCGGGGTCGGCTTGCACCCGGACCACACCTGGCGTGCCGGGGGCGTCGCCCGAAGGCGCGACCGGAGACACCCGCAGGACCGTGTGGCCCGCCCCGGCCAGCCTCGCCGCGTGCCCTGACTTCGAACCGGACAGGTCCAGCAGTGTCCCAGGGACGCTCGGGGCCCAGTCGGCCACCTGGCCCGTGGCGACCCGCTCGTAGAAGGCCCAGTATGCCGCGGTGTCCTTGGGCAACGTCTTGGACGAGCGTGTCCCGAGGGCGCGTCGTTGCCCTGGTCCGTCCTGCTGCAGCAGCATCCTGCGTGTCTACCCTCCCGTCCGTGGAGGTCAACCCCGGCGAGCCTGCGTGTCACTGCTTCGACACACCCCGTGGTCCTGCGGTGGTTCGGTCGTGGGCGGGAACGGGACGGGGAGGCAGGCTGGTGCTGGGCCACGGCGCCGGAGGAGCCGCGTACGGGGGCGCCGGAGGAGCCGCGTACGGGGGCGCCTCGTTGGAGCCGGACCTGATCGCGGCGAGGGACGCGGCGCTGCGGTCCGGGCTGGACGTGGTGCTCGTGGAGCAGCCGTGGCGGGTGGCGGGGCGACGGGTGGCCGAGTCGCCGGCCCGGCTCGACGAGGCGTGGCTGGCCGTGCTGGGATCGTTGCCGACCGGGGTCGCGACGGTGGTCGGCGGACGCAGCGCCGGGGCGAGGGTCGCGTGCCGGACGGCCAGCCTGCTCGCGGACGTGGTGGGCGTGCTGTGCCTGGCCTTCCCGCTGCAGCCGCCGAGGTCGAAGGGTCCGGCCCCGTCCCGGGCGGCCGAGCTCGACCTCCCGCGGGTGCCGGTGCTCGTGGTGCAGGGCGGCCGGGACCCGTTCGGCGTGCCGGGCGGGGCTCCAGGACGCGGGGTGGTGACGGTGCCGGGTGCGGACCACTCTTTCGACGTGCGCCGCAGGGACGGTGAGCGCACCGAGGCGCTGCGCTCGGTCGAGAGCGCGGTGCGCGACTGGTTGGTCGAGCTCGCCCGACCGGGCAACGGCCGCGTCAGACGCTGACGAACACGCCGCGGGCGATGTCGGCGTCGACGAGCAGCGGTTCGGTGGCGCCAGCGACCCGCAAGCTCATCCGACCGTCCTCGGAGGCGGCCACCTGTGCGGTGACGCCGGGCCTGATCTGTGCGTTCTCCAGCACCAGCATCGGTTCGGCCATGGTCTGCAGGTGCTCGTCGATGCGTCGGACGACGACGGCCTGGCCGGGGCGCACCTCGGCGAGCGGGACCAGCGGGCCGTGGTCCACGGTGTTGGCCGACCCGGGGATCGGCAGACCGTGCGGGCTGGTGCCGGGGTCGCCCAGGAGCGCCACCAGGTAGGTCTCGAGGTTGTCGCTGATGGCGTGCTCGAGCCGGCACGCCTCGTCGTGCACCTGCGACCAGGGGACGTGCAGCACCTGCACGAGCAGCTGCTCGGCGAGGCGGTGGCGCCGCAGGATCCGCGAGCCGTACTCGCGGCCGGTCTCGGTCAGCTGCAGGACCCGGTCGCTGTCGAGGTTGACGTAGCCCTCGCGCTCCAGGCGTTTGACGGTCTCGCTCACGGCGGGGGCGGACACGCCGAGCCGCTCGACGAGGCGGGCGCGCATCGGCGCGATACCAGCCTCCTCCAGCTCGAGGATGGTCTCCAGGTATTGCTCGACCGCCGGATGGTGACCTGCGCTCCGCTCGGACATGCGATCACCCTAGGTCGGTCGGGGGTGAAGGGGAATCGAGCCCCGACCCGGCCTGTTGGCACAGGTGTGACCAGGAGCCCACGGCGTATGCCGACCCGCCCCCCCGAGCGTCCTGCCCAGGTGCGTCGCAGAGCGCCTTCGGCGGTCGCGACGATAGGATCAACCTCGTCGGACACCGGCCCCGGTGGTCCGCTCGGCGGCGCTGTCTCGACGGTGCCCTTCGGACGAGGAGAGACTGTGAGCCTCGACTCCCCGCCGGCTGGGCAGGAACAGACGCCTGAGGAGACTCCCGTGGAGCGCTCCGCGAGGTTCGAGCGCGACGCGCTCCCGTTCCTGGACCAGCTCTATGCGGCGGCTCTGAGGATGACCCGCAACCCGGCCGACGCCGAGGACCTGGTCCAGGAGACGTTCGTCAAGGCGTTCGCGGCCTTCCACCAGTTCCGTGAGGGCACCAACCTCAAGGCCTGGCTTTACCGGATCCTGACGAACACCTTCATCAACACCTACCGCAAGAAGCAGCGTCAGCCGCTCCAGTCGCCCACCGACGAGATCACCGACTGGCAGCTGGCCGCCGCCGAGGGGCACACCTCCAGCGGCCTGAAGAGCGCAGAGACCGAGGCGCTCGAGCACCTGCCCGACAGCGACGTGAAGCAGGCCCTGCAGGATCTGCCCGAGGACTTCCGGATGGCCGTCTACCTCGCTGACGTCGAGGGGTTCGCCTACAAGGAGATCGCGGAGATCATGGGCACCCCGATCGGCACCGTGATGAGTCGGCTGCACCGGGGCCGGCGCGGCCTGCGGGAGAAGCTGGGGGCGTACGCCAAGGACCGGGGGCTCGTCAAGGCCGGCGAGCAGTCGTGAGCTGCGGCAACCCGCACGGCACGCCCTGCAGCGAGGTGATCGAGCAGGTCTACCTCTATCTCGACGCCGAGCAGGACGACATCGACCGCAACCTGGTGCGCATCCACCTCGACGAATGCGCCCCGTGCCTGCGGCAGTACGGCTTGGAGCAGGCGGTCAAGGCGCTGGTGGCGCGGTGCTGCGGCGGTGACCCGGCGCCCGAGGAGCTGCGCTCGCGGGTGCTGGTGCGGCTGCGTGAGGTGCGGATCGATCTTGAGCACGTGGAGTACCGCGCCGACTGACCAGACCTGTCGCCGCACCCCCGTTATCCTCGTGGCCATGACATGGCTGGTGACGGGCGGGGCGGGCTATATCGGGGCGCACGTGGTGCGGGCGTTGGTCGAGGACGGGGAGCGCGTCGTCGCGCTGGACGACCTCTCGACCGGACGGGCCGACCGGGTGGACAGCCGGGCGACGTTCGTCCAGGGCACGCTCCTGGACCGGGCGCTGGTGGGGCAGGTGCTCACCGAGCACGACGTCACCGGCGTGGTGCACATCGCGGCGAAGAAGCAGGTCGGGGAGTCGATGGCCGACCCGCTGCTCTACTACCGGGAGAACGTCGAGGGCCTGGTGGCCCTGCTGGACGCCTGCCGTGCGCACGGCGTCGACCAGGTCGTGTTCTCCTCCAGCGCCGCGACCTACGGGCTGCCGGACGTCGACCTGGTCACCGAGGACACCCCGGGGGCGCCGCTGTCGCCCTACGGCGAGAGCAAGCTGGTCGGGGAGTGGCTGCTCCGGGACTGCGAGCGGGCGTTCGGCATGCGAGCGATGTGCCTGCGCTACTTCAACGTGGCCGGCGCGGCGACCCCCGAGCTCGGTGACCCCGGGGTATTCAACCTGGTGCCGCTGGTCTTCCAGGCGCTCGCCGACGGTGTGCGACCGACCGTGTTCGGGACGGACTACGCGACGCCGGACGGCACCTGCGTGCGCGACTACGTCCACGTCGAAGACATCGCGGACGCGCACCTGCTGGCGGCCCGCGCGCTCGCTGCCGGAGCCCCCGGCGCCACCTACAACATCGGCCGCGGAGTGGGTTCCAGCGTGCTCGACGTGCTCGGGGTGGTGGCAGGCGTCACCGGGCTGGACACCACGCACGAGGCGGCGCCCCGGCGGGCCGGCGACCCGGCGAAGGTGGTGGCCGCGGTCGACGCGATCCACACCGGGCTCGGTTTCGCGGCGCAGCACGACCTGCGATCGATGGTGGCGTCGGCGTGGGCGGGCTGGCAGCTGAACCACCGCTGAGCCGCCCCTGCGTGGACCCGGAACGCAGAAGGACCCCGGCGCTGCCGGGGTCCTTCTGCACTCACGTCAGGCGTTGGGACGCTTGCCGTGGTTGGCGGCGTTCTTCTTGCGCGCGCGGCGCTTGCGGCCTCGCTTGGCCATGACGGCCCCCTCTCGGTCGGTCCTCAAGACTGGCACACTCCGACCCGGGCCCGACAGCATCCCGAGCACCACGAGCTGGCCGGCGCCGGCGACCAGGAGCACGTCGCCGATGCTCACCACCTCCGGGCGGACCGGCAGAGCGACCGGGAGCACGTCTCCCAGCACGGGCAGGCGGGTCTGCGACGTCATCTGCTGGTGCCGGGGGTGCTCCGGTCCCGCGATCACCGCCAGGTCGAGCCCGAGGCGCTCGGCCGCGGCCGCACGGACCGGCATCGCTCCGTTCACGCCGACCACCAGGGCGTTGCTCGCGAGCCCCAGCGCGATCAAGGCTGTGCCACGCCGGCGGTTGCTCGCCAAGAACGCTGCGGCCAGCAGCGCCGAGACCGCGAGGCCGATCCGGTAGGCGGCTCCTCCGAGGGCAGCACCGAGCACCTGTGCGGCCACCGCCAGGAGCACGAGCAGGGCCCCGGTCAGAGGTAGGGCGCCGAGCCGGGCCAGCGAGCCCCCGAGCGCCCGGCCGAGGATCAGGGCCAGGACCAGGACGACCAGGAGCAACGACACGTCGATAGTCTCCCGCGCACGGGCGTGCGGAGCGGAAGAACGGGTGGTCCTGGTGCTGCAGGTGGTTCTGGTGGCAGATCGTGGGCCGGCTGCGGCGCGCCTGCTCGAGGCGTACGCAGAGCTGGGCGTGAAGGCGGTCGGCCTCGGGTGCGCCGACGACCCTGATGCCGCGCACGTGCGCGCAGCGGACGAGGTGGTATTGCTGCGTGACGCTGCGGGATATGCCGACGTCGACCAGGTCGTGGAGGCCGCCCGCAGGTCACGCGCGCAGGCCGTCCACCCCGGTTCCGGGCCGTTGGCCGCCCGCTCGGCCCGGGCTCTGCTCGAGGAGGCGGGGCTCGTCGTGCTGGCCCCGCACCCACCGTACGACGCAGGACCTGCTCTGCTCGCGCAGCTGCGCGCGGGGCTGGAGCAATGATGCCGCAGGACCGCTGACGGGATCGATCCAGCGCCGGGTCGTACGCTCGGCCCCATGACCGAGGAGCGCCAGGACGGAACCGTCAGTCACGACCCCAAGACCCCGGAGCGGCTGCAGACGCTGATGTCGTCCGGGTGGGCTGAGCGGCCGGTGCTCGAGACGACCGAGGGCCGGGGTGCGGCGTTCCGGGTCGCTCGGCGACGGGCGCTGTCCGACCGCTTCCCGGGGGAGTGGCTGGTCATCCCCTCCGGCGGCTACAAGATGCGGGCCAATGACACCGAATATCGCTTTCGGCCTGGCACCGAGCTGACCTGGCTGGCCGGCGCGGCCGAGCCCGACGTGGTGCTGGTGATCGACCCGCAGGGCGAGGCGGTGCTCTACCAGGCACCCACGATGGACCGCAGCACGCCCGCGTTCTTCACCAACCGGATGTATGGCGAGCTGTGGGTCGGGCCGCGACCGTCCCTCGCGGTGACGGCGACCGAGCTCGGGCTGACGGTCCGGCCGTTGGAGCACCTCGAGGAGCTGAAGGGCACCGACGTGCGGCTGGTCCGTGGCTACGACCCACGCGTCGAAGAGATGTTCGTCAGCGAGCCCCAGGCCGACGGGGAGCTGATCGAGGCGCTGTCGGAGCTGCGTCTGGTCAAGGACGCCTACGAGGTCGAGCAGCTGCAGGAGGCGGTCGACGCGACGGTGCGCGGCTTCGAGGACGTCGTGCGCGGCTTGGGCGAGGCCCGTCGGACGTCCGAGCGTCATCTGGAGGGGGTGTTCGGGCTCCGCGCCCGGGTCGAGGGCCACGACGTCGGCTACGGCTCGATCTGCGCGGCCGGGGCGCACGCCTGCACGCTGCACTGGACAGACAACGACGGGCCGGTGACCGACGGCGACATGGTGCTGCTCGACATGGGCGTGGAGGGCCGCGAGCTCTACACCGCCGACGTCACCCGCACGCTGCCGGTCAACGGCGCCTTCACACCACGTCAACGGCAGGTGTATGACCTGGTGCACGCCTCCCAGGAGGCCGCCTTTGCGGCGTGCCGACCCGGCGCCGACTTCCTGGCCCCGCACCAGGCCGCGATGGCCGTGCTGGCGCACGGCCTGGTCGAGCTGGGGATCCTCGAGGACGCCGAGGCGGCGCTGGCTGAGGACGACCAGTCCTACCGTCGGTGGACGCTGCACGGGGTCAGTCACATGCTCGGGCTCGACGTCCACGACTGTGCGCACGCCCGGGAGGAGCACTACCGCAAGGGTCCTCTGGCGGTGGGTCACGTCCTGACCCTGGAGCCAGGGCTCTACTTCCAGCCCGATGACCTGCTCGTGCCCGAGGATCTCCGCGGCATCGGGGTCCGGATCGAGGACGACGTCCTGGTCACCGAGGAGGGCTGTCGCAACCTGAGCCACGCTCTGCCGCGTGACAGCGCCGCCGTCGAGGCTTGGATGGCCGCTCTGCTGGAGACGTAGCGCCCGTCGGCCCGATGCACGGCGTAAAGGCCGGCGGCAACGGGACCGATGAGGGGTGTGTGACGACGACCTCGATCGAGCCTTTCCTGCGCGCGCTGGTGGACTGCGGCGGCTCGGACCTGCACTGCAAGGTGGGTTCGCCCCCGCGCGTGCGGATCGACGGCAAGCTGCGCAAGCTGCAGACCCGTGACCTGACGCCCGAGGACACCGAGCACATGGTGAGCGAGGTGCTGCGTGAGGATCTCCGCGAGGAGTTCCACCGCACCAACGAGGCCGACTTCGCCTACTCGATCTCGGGCGTCGGCCGGTTCCGGGTCAACGCGTTCCGCTCGCGCGGCTCGGCCGGGCTGGTGTTTCGTCGGGTGAGCGTCGGGGCGATCCCGCTGCTCGACCTGGGTCTGCCCCCGGTCCTTGCCTCGCTCGCCATGGAACCGCGCGGGCTGGTGCTGGTGACCGGTCCCACCGGGTCCGGCAAGACCACGACGCTCGCCGGGATGATCGACCACATCAACAGCAGCAAGGAGTGCCACGTCGTCACGGTGGAGGACCCGATCGAGGTGCTCCACTTCGACAAGCTGGCGATGGTCAACCAGCGCGAGGTGCGGGTCGACACCGAGGATTTCGTCACAGCGATGCGCGCCGCGATGCGTCAGGACCCGGACGTCATCCTGGTCGGGGAGATGCGCGACCACGAGACCGTGAAGGCTGCGCTGGCCGCCGCCGAGACCGGTCACTTCGTCATGTCGACGCTGCACACCACCGACGCTGCCGAGACGATCAACCGCATCATCGACTTCTTCCCGCCGCACGAGCAGAAGCAGGTGCGGCTCGCGTTGGCCGCCTCGCTGCGCGGGATCATCTGTCAGCGTCTGGTCCCCCGGGCCGACGGCGAGGGCCGGTGCGTCGTGATGGAGATCGCCGTCGGCACCGGCCGGATCGCCGACGCGATCGCCGACCCCGACAAGACGTCCACGATCTCGCAGCTGATCGCCGAGGGGACCTATTACGGCATGCAGAGCTTCGACCAGCACCTGGTCACGTTCCTGCGCGACGGCGTCGTGACGCTCGAGGACGCGATGGCGGCAGCGACCTCGCCCCACGACCTCACCGTCGAGCTGCGGCGCCTGGGCCTGGTCGCCTGAGCCCTGCCGCCTGGCCGAGGCGTGCCCCGTGCCTGCCCGGGCACAGGGCCTGGCATGGCCCACTACGTCGCGACCGTCCCCTCGCCCCGCTCCTACGACGACGTGCGCGACTACATGACCGACTTTCGCTGCGTCGCCGACTGGGACCCGTCGATCGAGAGCTGCACGCTGACCGGCGGTGACGACCCCCGCGCGGTCGGTGCCAGGTTCCACGTCGCCATGAAGAAGATGCAGCTGGACTACGTGCTTACCGAGGTGGCACCGGACCGCATCGTGCTGCGGGGGGAGAACAGCACCCTGGTCTCCTTCGACACCATCACCGTGAAGGCCGTCGGCAGCGGCAGCGAAGCGACGTACGACGCCGTGCTCGAGCTCAAGGGCTGGCGCAAGATCGGCGAGCCGCTGCTGCGCCTGTTGTTCGGACGGATCGGTGACAACGCCGCCGAAGGTCTGCGCACGCAGCTGTCGGGGCAGTCCTAGGGTCGAGCGCAACCGACCCTGAGGAGACCCTGTGCTGGACCTGGCTGGAACGAGCTCGATCGTCACCGGAGGGGCCAGCGGCCTCGGGGAAGCGAGCGTGCGGCTGCTGGCCGAGCGTGGCGCGCACGTCGTGGTCGTCGACCTCAACGACGACAAAGGACAGGCGGTCGCGGCTGAGGTCGGCGGCGAGTATGTCCGCGCCGACGTCGCGGACCCTGACCAGGTGATCGAGGCGGTGCGCACCGCCGAGGGCCTCGGCCCGCTGCGCAGCCTGGTCTGCGCCGCCGGCATCGGCTGGGCGACCCGCACCGTCGGCCGCGACGGCGAGTTCTCCAGCGCGCACGACCTCGACGTCTACAAGAAGGTGATCACGGTCAACCTGATCGGCACCTTCAACTGCGTCCGGCTCGCCGCGACGGCGATGGGGCGCACCCAGCCGGTCGACGAGGACGGCGCGCGGGGCGCGATCGTCACGCTCGCGTCGGTCGCGGCCTTCGACGGTCAGGTCGGCCAGGCGGCCTACAGCTCGAGCAAGGGCGGGATCGTCGGGATGACGTTGCCCGTGGCGCGTGACCTCGCTGCGATCGGCGTGCGGGTCAACTGCGTCGCGCCCGGACTGATCGACACGCCGATCTACGGCGAAGGCCCCGACAGCGAGGCCTTCAAGGACAAGCTCAAGCGCGACGTGCTGTTCCCCAAGCGGCTCGGCAAGGCCGACGAGCTGGCCTCGATGGTGATGGAGCTGCTGACCAACACCCACCTCAACGGCGAGACGGTGCGGGTGGACGGCGGGATCCGGATGCAGCCCAAATAGCTCAGCTCGTCCCGCCCGTTGTGGTGCCGTGCTCCACGCACCGGGCCGACCAGCCGGTCGGGAACACCTGCACCACCCGGCGGCGACGGCACTGGGGGCAGTAGCGGGGCGGCTCCAGCTCGCGGGCCGCCCCGCACCGCTCGTGCCCGGTCAGCGTGAGCGTCTCGCCGCACGCGTCGCAGAACGGCACGAGCGCCACCGCGTACGCGTACAGCTGCAGACCCGGCACGGGAGACCAGTCCAGCCACGGCGTCGCCTCGAAACCGGCCCGTAGGTAGATGCTGCGGGCGGCGTCCATCCCGGCCTGGGTGCACAGCCGCAGCACCCGGCAGCCGTCGGTCCGCGCCCGGTCCAGGCATGCGGCCACCAGGGCGGTCCCCGCGCCGCTGCCCCGCGCGGCGGGCGCCGTCGCGAGCATCCGCATCACCGCCTCGCCAGGGGAAGCCAGCTCGGCGAGCGGCCCCAGCCTGGTCGCCACGGTCACTGTCCCGAGCAGGATGTCGTCACCGTCGACCGCCACCAGCACGTCGGCGATGCGCGCCCGGCCGGCGGCGTCGCGCAGCTGCTCGGCGTACGCCTCGTCGCCCCAGCCGTCCCGCAGGTAGACCTCGGCGACCAACCGGCCTGCGGCGCTCAGCTCGTCGGGTCGGGCCGAGCGGACAGCGAGGCCGGAGATCGGGGTAGGCACCGGACGTGTCTACCCCTTCGCCCGGTCTTCGGGCGTTGGCGAGAGACGTGGCGCACAGCATCCGCGGGCACGATCTGGTCCTCTACGCCGCCGGGATCACATTCTTCGCGGCGATCGGTGCGATCCCGCTCCTGCTGCTCGCAGTGCGCCTGGCCGGCCTGGTCACCGGCGAGGGCACCCTGCTCCGGCTGTCGCAGGACCTCACCTCGCTGATCCCCGCCAACCTCGGGGCGCGACAGGCTGGCGAACGGCTGGCCGAGGTCGGCACCCGGCTCCCGTGGACGGGGGTGCTCGCGGCGGTGCTGCCCGGCAGCCTGTACGGCGAGGGGCTGGTGCGGGCCTTCGACCGGCTGTCGGTGCGCGGTGAGCGTGGTCGACGCTCGATCCGGGGGCGGCTCGGCTCCGCGGTGTTCATCGTGCTCAGCCCGTTCCTGCTGCTGGCCGCGATCCTGCTGGCCGATGCGCTCACCAACGCGCTCGGGGTCGGCAGGGCACCACGAATGCTGGGGATCTACCTGGCGTTCCTGTTCCTCTGGCTGGCGGTGAGCCCGCTGCTCGCGCTCGCCTACCGGGCGTTGGCTCCGGAGCGACCGGGCACCCGAGCGGTCCTCTGGGGGGCGTACGGGACGGGCTCGCTGATCGCCGGGTTCATGCTGGGGTGGGTGCTGTTCCTGTCGATCCGGGTGCCGCTCGAGGCCGCGTTCGGGGGCTCGGTGCCGCTGGCCGCGGCCGCGGTCAGCATGGGTTGGCTGCTGCTTCTGCACGTGCTCATGCTGGTCGGGTACGTCACCACCCTGCGGCTGGACGCGCGGGGTGGGCACCCTCGCGGTGCGGTGGTCCGGGCGACCCGGGTGCGCAGGGCCTGACGCAGCCCGTCCCACAGTCGCGTGGCGAGCAGTCCTGCGGCGACGGAGGCGACCAGCACGAGCAGCCGAGGGTCGCCGACGGTCAGGTCCAGAACCTGCCACTGCACCAGGTAGATGAACAGCGAGGCGCTGGCGACAGCGCCGAGCGCCGTGCGCAGCAGCGGGAGCCGCCGGGGGAACGGGACCGTCGGGCGCCACACCAGGAGCAGCACGCCGAGCAGGACGACCGCGTCGTGGCTGGGCCGGCTGAAGAACCCTGGCACCGAGAGGACGGCCACGGCGGTGATCACCATCCGGTGCCGACGTCGGGTCGCCCGGGCGGCGGACCACCCCAGCACGAACAACCAGAGCACGGCGACGGAGGACTGGGTCTGCGCCGGGCCAGGACCGAGGTCGACGACCCCGATCCGGGGGAGCAGGCCGAGCCCGAGAAGCAGGACCGGCAGCGCGAACGGGTGCCGCCGCTCGAACCGGTCCACCTGCGGGATCGCCATCAGCACGCTCATGACGATCAGCAGCTGGATCAGGGCTTCGAGGAACCAGTAGCGCCAGGCGGGGCCGAGGACGTCCGGGCCCAGCCAGGCGTTGAGCTGCAGCACCTGGACGATCCCGACGCCGGGCGTGACGATCGAGGCGGCGGCGACGATCAGGACCACCGGCGTCACCAGCCGCGTGATCGACCGGGACGTGCCCGAGAGCCGCTCCCGGCGGGACAGGGCGTTGGGCCGGAACCGGGCGAAGTTGTAGCCCGCCACCGCCAGCAGGGTGTGCGCCCCGCCGAGCAGCGGCGACAGCTTTGCGTGCGACGCGACGACGAGCAGGATGCCGACCGCGCGGAGCACCACGGTGGTGTCGACCGGCACGTATCGAGACCGAGCCGATGAGCGTCCCGCCTCGCCGGTGGGACCTGCTGCCGTGCCGTCTGAGGCAAGCAGCGCCTGCAGGCCGCTGACGCTGCGGGTCGGCCAGTCGTCCGGGACGGTCGGCAGCAGGTCCGACAGCCGCAGGCTCACCTCGACGTAGGACAGCGAGTCGCCCCCGAGCCCGACGAACGTGTCGGTGGGTCCCGCCGGCCTGCCCAGGACGGCGGCATACAGCCCGCGCACCTCGTTGCCGGGCCTCTGGTGCGAGGGGCCTGCTGTCTCGTCCAGGGTCGCCCGGGCCATGCGGTCGGCGTCGCGCGCGTCGATCTTCCCGTTCACGGTCCGGGGCAGTGCCTCGACCCTCACGGCTCGCACGGCGTGCACGGGCAGCCCGCTGGCCTGACAGATCGCCTGTCGGGTGGTTCCGACGTCCTGCTCAGCCACCGCCACGAGCCGGCCGTCCAGCAGCCCGCACCAGGCGGTGATGCCGCGTTCCCGCACCCGGGACGTCACCTCGTCGAGATCGATGCGCAGCCCGAACAGCTTGACCTGACGGCCGGTTCGTCCGACCAGCTCGAGCATCCCGTCGGGTCGGAGCCGGCCCCGGTCGCCGGTCCTCAGCTCGTGCACCGTCCTGCCGCGCGCCAGGTCGTGCGGGCCGTCCGCGTAGCCCATCATCACGTTCGGCCCGCGGTAGACCAGCTCCCCGTCCTCGGCCAGCGTCAGCTCGCCGCCGGGCACCGCCACGCCGAGCGCACCGGTGTGGCGAAGCGCCAGGTGTGGTGGCAGATACGCCATCCGGGCGGTCGCCTCGGTCTGCCCGTACATCACGAACAGCTGCCGACCCTGGTTCGCGCACGCCTGCGCATAACGGTGGGCCTGCTCGTCGGGCATCGCGCCGCCGGCCTGCAGGAGCCGCTTCAACGACGGCAGCGCAGACAGCCGACCGTGCAGGAGATCGGTGCGATCGAGCAGGTCGAAGGTGTAGGGGACCCCGGCGACCGAGCTGACCCGGTGCTCGTGCACGAGGTCCCAGAAGCACCGGTCCACGACCGACAGCTCGGTCAGCACCAGGCCCGCTCCGGCCATCAGGTGCGAGTGCAGCACGGACAGGCCGAAGCAGTAGGCCATCGGCAGGGTCGTGATGCCGACGTCGTCCCGGCCCAGCTCGAGGTAGGAGGCGATCGAGCCGGCGTTGGCCAGGACCGCCTCGTACGACAGGCGCACCAGGCGCGGGGAACCGGTCGACCCGGACGTCGTGAGCAGCAGGACCAGGTCGGGGTGCAGGTCGTGCACCGTGCCGGCGCGACGCTCGGTCGTCCTCGCCACGCGAAGATCGTCCGGGTCGGTCTGCAGGACCACGTCGGGGTCGTAGCGGTCGATCCACCGCTGGACGTGCTGCCCGGACGGGACCAGCAGCACGACGTGCCCGGCGCAGATCGCCCCGAGGTAGGCGGCGATCAGCGACACGTCGTGCGACCCGACGACCAGGACCAGCCGACGGCCGCGGCCCGGCCCGCGATCGTTGTCAAGCCGGGCCGCCGCATCGTCGACACGTCGCGCCAGCTCGCCGTAGGACACGGTGACGTCACCCTGCACGAGGGCGGTGCGCGAGCCGTGCGCGGCGAGTCGGCGCGTGAGGTCGCTCACCTGGCGGAGCGGGGCGGGGCTTTCGAGTTGAACCGGCACGCGAAGCACCCTAACTTAGGGAAGCCTCACTTGACCCCTCCCTCGGAACGAGGATCGCCGTGCCCCGCCGCACCACACCGCTCGTGCTGCTCGCCCTGACCCTTGCCCTCACGCTCACCGGCTGCGGCAGCAAGGACGACTCTCTGGTGGTCTACAACGCCCAGAACGGTCGCCTGATGGGCACCCTGGTCGACGCCTTCACCCAGCAGACCGGCATCAAGGTCCAGATGCGCAACGGTGGCGACACCGAGCTGGGCAACCAGCTCGTCACCGAGGGCGGCAAGTCGCCGGCTGACGTGTTCACCACCGAGAACTCGACCGCGATGGCCATGGTCGACCGCGCAGGCCTGTTCACCCCGTTGGAGCCTGCCGCGCTCGAGGGGGTCGCGCCGCAGAACATCGCGGACGACAAGGGCTGGGTAGGCGTGGCCGCCCGCTCCACGGTCCTGGTCTACAACACCGATCTGGTGAAGGAGAGCGACCTGCCGGCCTCCATGCTCGACCTGGAGCAGCCGGAGTACAAGGGCAGGTTCGGCTATGCCCCGTCCGGCGCCGACTTCCAGGCGATCGCCTCCGCCGTCTATGCCGCCAAGGGCGACGAGGCCGGGCAGGCATTCGTCGACGGGTTGGCCGCGAACGGCAAGGAGTACGCGAACAACATCGCGATCCTCAAGGCGGTCAACTCTGGCGAGATCCCGACCGGGATCATCTACCACTACTACTGGTTCCAGGACCAGGCCGACACCGGTGCCGACAGCGACAAGGCTGCGCTGCACTACTTCGGCAACCAGGACCCCGGTGCCTACCTGTCCGTCGCCGGCGCGGGCGTCCTGGCCTCCAGCCAGAAGCAGGCCGACGCCCAGAAGTTCGTGGCCTTCCTGACCAGCCGTAAGGGTCAGGAGGTGCTGGCTCAGAGCAACGACTTCCAGTACGCGATCAACAACGGCGTGTCCTCCAACCCGGTGCTCAAGCCGTTGGCCGAGCTTGACCCCCCGGTCGTCCCGCTGGGGCGGCTCGACGGTCCGAAGCTGCTGGACGCTTTCCGCGCGGCCGGGATCCTGTGACCCGACCTCCGGCCGGGCTGTGACGTGGCCCGACCTCCGGCGGGCTGTGACGTGGCCCGACCTCCGACCGGGCTGTGACGTGGCCCGACCTCCGGCCGGGCTGTGACGTGGCCCGACCTCCGGCCGGGCTGTGACAAGGCGGCCGGACCGCCTGAACCCGCCAGAACGTCTGACCCGAAAGAGCGGCTGCCACGCATGAGCGTCACGTCCCGGCGGGCTGAGGGGACCCCTCGGCTGCTGCTGGTGAGCGCTGCGCTGGTCGCCGCCTTCTGCGTGCTGCCCCTGGTCTACATCGCGCTGGACACCTTCAGCCTGGGCTGGAGCGCCGCGTACGACCTGATCGTGCGGCCCAAGGTCGGGCAGCTGCTCACGACCACGGTCGCGCTGACCGTCCTCGGCGTGCTGACCAGTGCCATGCTCGGCACGGCGCTGGCCTTCCTGGTCGCGCGCACCACGCTGCCGGGTCGACCGGTCTGGAACGTGCTGCTGGCCGCCCCGCTGGCGGTCCCAGCCTTCGTCACCAGCTATGGCTGGGTGTCCCTCACGCCCGAGGTCGCCAGCTTTCCGGGGGCGCTGCTGGTCCTGACCCTCGCCTACTACCCGCTGGTCTACCTGCCGGTGCTCGCGACGCTGTCCGGGCTCGACCCGGCGCTGGAGGAGACGGCCCAGGCGCTCGGGCTGAGCCCGGTGCGGATCTTCCTGCGGGTGGTCCTGCCGCAGCTGCGTCCGGCCCTGCTCGGCGGCGGCCTGCTCGTCGGCCTTCACCTGCTCTCGGAGTACGGCGCGCTGCAGCTGCTCCGGGTGGAGACCTTCACCGTCGCGATCTTCGACTCCTACCAGTCCTCCTTCGACGGGCCCTCGTCCAGCACGCTGGCGGCCGTGCTGCTCGTGCTCTGCGCGGTGCTGCTCACCGTGGAGCTGCGCGCCCGCGGGCTCCGGCGATATGCCCGGGTCGGCTCCGGCGCCGCCAGGGAGCAGCAGCGGCAGCTGCTCGGGCGGGGGCTGGTCCCGAGCCTGCTGAGCGTCGGCGCGGTCGTCGTGCTCGCGCTGGGCGTGCCCGCCTACAGCCTCGGCCGGTGGCTCGTCCTGGGCGGCAGCACACGCTTCCCGGCGGCCGACCTGCTCGGGACGACCGTGACCTCGCTGGGCCTCGGGGCGCTCGCGGCTCTCGCCACGACGCTCTGCGCGCTACCGGTGGCCCTGCTCTCGGTCCGCTACCGGAGCCCGCTGACCAGTGCCCTGGAGCGCACCAGCTATCTGTCCAACGCGCTCCCGGGCATCGTCGTGGCGCTGGCCCTGGTCTCGGTCTCGCTGCGCTTCCTCTCACCGACCTACCAGACCACCGGCCTGCTGGTCTCGGCGTACGTCCTGCTGTTCCTGCCCCGTTCGGTCATCAGCCTGCGGGCGGCACTCGCGCAGGCGCCGGTCGAGCTGGACGACGTCGCCCACGGGCTCGGGCTCGGGACGCTCGCCACGCTGCGCCGCGTCACGCTGCCCCTGATCGCCCGGGGGATGGGGGTCGGTGCCGCGCTGGTGTTCCTCGGCACGGTCACCGAGCTCACCGCCACGCTGCTGCTCGCCCCGCTCGGCACCGCGACGCTCGCGACCGAGTTCTGGGCGCAGAGCAGCCAGGTGCAGTACGGCGCGGCGGCTCCGTACGCTGTGCTCATGGTCCTCGTGTCTGTACCGGCGACCCTGCTGCTCAGCCGGTCCCCGTCGCGTCGCGCCCAGAGCGCGGCCCTGCTGCGGTGACCGGCGCCCTGGCCCTCGTGCTGAGCGCGGTCGACAAGAGCTTCGGCAGCACGCAGGTGCTGCGCGGCGTCGACCTCGAGGTGCCGGTCGGCAGCCTCACCGCTGTGCTCGGCCCGTCGGGCTGCGGCAAGACGACCCTGCTGCGGCTGGTGGCCGGTTTCGCGGACCCGGACGCCGGCACGATCTCGATCGGTGGCCGGACGGTGGTCAGCGCCGGCTCCGACGTGTCCCCTCGACGCCGGGGCGTCGACAGCGTGCCTGGCCGACACAGGGGCGTCGACAGCGTGCCTGCCCGACGCCGGGGCGTCGGGTATGTCCCGCAGGAGGGGGCGCTGTTCCCCCACCTGTCCGTCGCCGACAACATCATGTTCGGCCTGCCGAAGGCCGACCGACGCGGACCACGACTGGTCACGCTGCTGGACCTGGTCGGACTGCCAGCGGTGGCGGCGGAGCGCTACCCGCACGAGCTGTCCGGCGGTCAGCAGCAGCGGGCCGCCCTCGCCCGGGCGCTCGCACCGCAACCGGCCGTGGTCCTGCTCGACGAGCCGTTCTCCGCGCTGGACGCCGGGCTGCGCGAGGAGACCGGTCGTGCGGTCGCGGGCGTCCTGCGGGCCAGCGGGGCGACCGCTGTGCTGGTCACCCATGACCAGGGTCAGGCGCTGTCGCTCGCCGACCGGGTCGCGGTGCTCCGGGACGGTGTGCTGGTCCAGGTGGATCATCCGGACGTGCTCTACCGACGGCCGGCCGATCCCGGGGTCGCCGCCTTCGTCGGGGGCGCGGTGCTGCTCCCCGCCCGGGTCAGCGGGCTGGTGGCCACCTGCGTGCTCGGTGACGTCGCGCTGGTCGAGGCGGCGCCCGAGGGGGAGTCGCTGCTCCTCGTGCGTCCGGAGCAGCTCGTCCTCGGTGCGGTCGGCGCGCCGGCGCAGGTGCTCGAGGTCTCCTACTTCGGGCACGACGCGTCGGTGCGGCTCCGGCTGCGGCCCGACGGGCCCGAGGTGCTCGCGCGGGTGTCCGGGCTGACCCTGCCGCGGGTCGGCGACCAGGTGCACGTGTGCGTGCGCGGACCCGCCCCGGTGTTCCCCCTGCCGCAGCAGGAGGTCCCGGCGTGACCCACCTGCAACCCAACAGCAAGGGCGCCCTCGTCGGGCTCGCGGTCGTGCTGGTCTTCCACCTGGCCCTGGTTCTCACCGGGCAGGGCGGGTTCAGCACGCCGGTGCTGGCGGGCATCGCGTTCGCTGCGGCCTGCCTGATCGTGTGGAGCGAGTACCAGGCCGGTCGCCGGGGGTAGTCGCAGCTGCTCGGCGGGGTAGGAGCCGGTCATGCCGAAGACCGCCACCACGACCAGCGTCAGCCGCGAGGACCTGGTCACCTTCCTCGCACCACGTCACCACGTCGTCCTGGTGACCGACCGGGCGGACGGGCGCCGGCAGATGTCACCGGTGACGGCGGGCGTCGACGACGACGGGCGCGTCGTGATCAGCAGCTATCCGTCCCGTGCCAAGGTCGTCAACGCACGGCGCTGCCGGGACGTCTCCCTGCTGGTGCTCTCCGACAACTGGGACGATGCCTGGGTCCAGGTCGAGGGCACCTGCGAGGTGCTGGACCTGCCGGACGCGCTCGACCCGCTGGTCGACTACTACCGCGCGATCTCCGGCGAGCACCCCGACTGGGACGACTACCGCGCGGCGATGACCCGCCAGGGCAAGGTCCTGCTCCGGGTCACACCGGTCTCCTGGGGCCCGGTCGCCACCGGCGGCTTCCCGCCCGCGTGAGCCTGGCCGAGGACGGCGTCCGGTGCGACCACCCGCACGTCGACGCCACGGACTGGGTCGCACGGCGTCGGGCCCGGCTGCTGGCACGGGGCGCCGGGCAGGTGCTCGCGGTGAGCAGCGGCTGCGCCGTTTCCGGTGCCGGTCGGCACGCCACCCAGCTCGCCGAGGACGCCGCTCGGGCGCTGGCCCGGCTCGACGAGGGGCTCGCGACCCGCTGCGAGGTGTGCTTCGAGGTGCTGAGCCTGGAGCGGCTGGACGCCGCGCCCGCCGCCGTCCGGTGCACCCGGTGCGCGCGCCCCTACGTCGTCGACACCCGCTGGTGCCGCTGAGCGACTGGCGTAGGCGCTAGAGGGACAGGGCTGCTCGGCGTTCCGCCTGGACCTCGGCGCGGACCGGGCAGCCGACCAGGTGGTCACCCACCAGGCCGCAGGCCTGCAGCATCGAGTAGGCGGTCACCGGACCGACGAAGGTGAACCCGGTCCGCTTCAGCTGCTTGGCCAGGGCTGCCGAGGCGGGGGTGCTCGCCGGCAGGTCCGCGAAGCGGTCCTTCGCGGGCTCGTCGGTCGCGAACGCCCGTACGAGGTCCGGCAGCGCGCCACGCAGCGCGAGCGTCGCACGGGCGTTGGTGACGCAGGCCGTCAGCTTGGCGTGGGAGCGGATCAGCCGGGCGTCGGCCATCAGCGGCTCGACGTCGAGCCCGGTGACCGCGACCGGGTCGAAACCGGCGAACACCTCACGCAGGGCATCGCGCTTGCGCAGCACGGTGATCCAGGCAAGGCCGGCCTGAAAGCCCTCCAGGCAGATCTTCTCGTACAGCTGACGCTCGGACAGCTGCGGTCGACCCCATTCGGTGTCGTGGTAGGTCTCGTAGAGCGGGTCGCCGTCGCCGAAGCACCGCCCGGTCACCCGTGTGACCGACGGCAGCGACGGCTCGACGGCACGGCGGTCACAGCGTCTCGGCGAGGCCCTTGAGCGGCATCTTGAGGTCGGCGAGCATGTCGAGGTCGGAGGTTGCCGGACGTCCCAGCGTCGTCAGGTAGTTGCCGACGATCACCGCGTTGATCCCGCCCAGCATGCCGTCGCGGGCCAGGTCACCGAACGTGAGCTCGCGACCTCCCGCGAAGCGCAGGATGGTGCGCGGCAGCACCAGCCGGAAGGTGGCGACGGCGCGCAGCGCGTCGTCGGCCGACATGACCGGGCGGTCGCCGAACGGCGTGCCGGGGCGGGGGTTGAGAAAGTTCAGCGGCACCTCGTCCGGGTCTAGCGACGCGAGCTGCACGGCCAGCTCGGCCCGCTGAGCGAGGCTCTCTCCCATGCCGAGGATGCCTCCGCAGCAGACCTCCATGCCGGCGTCCCGAATCATCTCCAGGGTGCTCCAGCGCTCCTCCCAGGAGTGCGTGGTCACCACCTGGTCGAAGTAGGAGCGGGCGGTCTCCAGGTTGTGGTTGTAGCGGTGCACACCGGCGGCCACCAGCCGGTCCACCTGCTCCTGGGTGAGCATCCCGAGCGAGCAGGCGACCTGGATGTCGACCGCCTCGCGGATCGCCTTCACGCCCTGCTCGACCTGGACCATCAGCCGCTCGTCCGGACCGCGGACGGCGGCGACGATGCAGAACTCGGTCGCGCCGGTGGCACGGGTCTCGACCGCGGCCTGGACCAAGGACGGGATGTCCAGCCAGGCCGCGCGCACGGGGGAGGCGAACAGCCCGCTCTGCGAGCAGAAGTGGCAGTCCTCCGGGCAGCCGCCGGTCTTCAGGCTGATGATGCCCTCGACCTCGACCTCCGGCCCGCAGTGCTTCACCCGCACCTCGTGGGCGAGCTGGAGCAGCCCAGGCAGGTGTTCGTCCCCGAGCTGCAGGCACGCGAGCGCCTGTGCCTGGTCCAGGCCGACCCCGCGCTGGAGGACCTGCTCACGGGCGACGGCGAGCACCTCGGGCAGATCTGCCCGGGTGTCGTCGGGAAAGAGGTCAGGGTCGGGCCGCAGCGAGGTCACCGGGGCAGTCTGCCAGCCGGGAGCGGGTCCTCGTGGCTGCTCGAGCATGCTGAGGCTCCGGCCGCACTAGCGTCCATCGACGTGTCCACCCTGGCTGATCTGCTGCGCCTGCGGACAGGTTTGCGGCCTGGTCAGATCGAGCAGCTGCACCGGCTGGTGGGACAGTGGCAGCTGATCGCCGACCTGTCCTTCGCCGACCTCGTGCTGTGGGTGCCGAGCGGTGACGCCTGGCTCGCCGTCGCGCACCAGCGGCCGACGACCGGTCCGACGACGCATCCGGACGAGGTGGTCGGGCAGGTGCGTGAGGGCGACGACGCGAAGGCCATGGAGTGGGCCTTCGCCGGGCCGAGGATCGTCCGGGAGGGCGGAGCCGCGGGACCGGGCCCGTTGCGGGTGCGTCAGGAGACCGTTCCGGTCCTGCACGACGGGGTCGCCGTCGCGGTGCTGTCCCGCGAGACCCCGCTCGCCGCAGGGCGGATGCCGAGCCAGCTGGACCTGGCCTATCTCAGCAGCGCTGGAGAGTTGCTGCAGATGGTCTCGGAAGGCTCCTTCCCGCATGCTGAGCACGGCCTGGACGCCGAGACGGCACCCAGGGTCGGCGACGGTGCCCTGCGTCTGGACCGCACCGGGCACGTCGTCTACGCGAGCCCCAACGCACTGTCGGCGTTCCGCCGCCTCGGCGTCGTCGGGGACGTGCTCGGGGCCCACCTCGGGCAGACGATCGCCTCGCTGCCCGCGGACGGTCCGATCGACGAGCCGCGCGGCTCCGCGGCCGTCGCCGCAGCTCTGCGCTTTCTCGAGCCGCGTGACGCAGAGCTGGAGAGCAGCGGGAGGACGGTGCTGCTCCGGGTGCTACCGCTCGTCCCGGGTGGTGAGCCGCGCGGCGCGCTCGCCCTGGTCCGCGACGTGAGCGAGCTACGCAGCCGCGACCGCGCACTGCTCGGCAAGGACGCCACGATCCGTGAGATTCACCACCGGGTGAAGAACAACCTGCAGACGGTGGCCGCGCTGCTGCGGCTCCAGGCGCGACGGCTGGACGACCCGGCCGCCCGGGCCGCGCTGGAGGAGTCGGTCCGACGCGTGGGCAGCATCGCGCTGGTGCACGAGACGCTGTCCACCACCTTCGACGAGCAGGTGGCCTTCGACGAGGTTGCCGACCGGGTGCTGTCGATGTGCGCCGAGGTTGCGGCCCCCTCGACCGGCGTACGGGTCCTGCGCACCGGGAGCTTCGGGGTGCTGGCGGCCGAGACTGCCACCGCGATGGCGCTGGTGCTGACCGAGCTCGTCCAGAACGCCGTCGAGCACGGCTACCCGTCAGGTCGTCGCGGCACCGTCGAGGTCGTCGTGTCCCATCAGGGCGGGGGGATGACCGTCGTGGTGGCCGACGACGGGCAGGGTCTGCCGGCCGAGCCGGTGACCGGACGGCTCGGGCTGCAGATTGCCCGGACCCTGGTCGAGAGCGAGCTGCGAGGGACGCTCACGGTGGACCCGGGCGAGCGAGGTGCCCGGGCCACCGTCGTGCTGCCCGCGTCCGGCTGAGCCGGCGAGCGTCTCAGGCCGTGCGGACCGGCGGACGTCGAGCCAGGGCGCGCCGCTCCAGCTCGTCGGTCGCACCCCACACACCGCTGTCCTGACCGGACTCGAGCGCCCAGTCGAGGCAGTCGGTGACCACCGGGCACCGGCGACAGATCATCTTCGCCTGCTCGACCTGAGCCGCAGCGGGTCCGTGGGTGCCGATCGGGAAGAACATCTCAGGGTCTTCTTCGCGGCAGATCGCGTGGTGTCGCCAGTCCATCGGTCAAGCTCCTCTTCGGGCACGACGCTCGCCTCGGTGCGTCGTCGCACCGGGATGACACCGGAGGGGCGCCCGAGGGCGTCCCAGGCCTCACCTTTGCACCGGTCCCTCGGCCGTGGCAAGGACAAAGCGGACCTAGGTCTAGACGATCACGTCGAGCGCGTCCGGGACGCTGGACAGCACCACCCGGGTGCGGTCACCGAGGTGGTCGCCGTCGAGCTGGAACGGCAGGCCCGCGGGGCCAGCAGCAGGCAGCGCCGACAGCGTGAAGCTCGACAGGTCGTGCAGGCTGACGACCTGGGCACCGCGCGGACGAGGGTTCTTGCTCAGGATCTGCCCGAGGTGGCGCAAGGTCGACAGCGTCCGCAGGCGGCGCAGCCCGAACAGGTCCAGACCGCTGTCGAAGCCGGCGCGGGGGCAGGCCTGCACGGGGCGGCTGTCGAGGTAGGTCCACGGCGTCGTGTTGCACACCAGCGCCAGCGACAGCTGCTCGTCCTGTGCTCCGTCACGCTCCAGCAGCAGGGTGGGGGCACCGCGTTCGACCGAGAGGAAGAACTGCCGGACCCCGGAGCGCACGTAGAGCGCGGTGGTGGCTCGGCGTCCGACCGAGCGTCGCGTCTCGACGCGTCGCACCACGTCGGCGTCGAGGCCGAGGCCGGCGTTGAAGCAGAAATAACGATCATCAGCGAGCCCCAGGCCGATGCGCCGTCGGCTGCCCCGCTCCAGCGCGTCCAGCAGCTCGGCGGTGGCCTCGACGGGGTCGTCGGTCATGCCGAGCGACCGGGCGAAGACGTTCGCGCTGCCGCCGGGCACGACCCCCAGCGCTGGCCGGTCGGGGCCAGGGCCGTCGGCCATGAGCCCGTTGACGACCTCGTTCACGGTGCCGTCGCCGCCCAGCGCGACGACCGCGTCGAAGGAGTCGGCGACCGCCTGTCGGGCCAGCTCGGTCGCGTGACCACGCGCCTTGGTCTCCGCCACCTCGAGCCGACAACCGCTGGCCAGGGCGTGCGCGAGCACGTCCCGCGCTCTCGTCGTCGTCCCGGTAGCCATCGGGTTGACGACAAGCATCAGACGCATGTCCACAGGTTAACGTGCCGGGGTGGACGAGAGCAGCGACGCGCGCGGGCGGCCGGGAGCACCTCCGCTCCCCTTACGGGTAGCCGGGCTCGGGGTCGTGGTCGAGGCGTTGGCCGTGGTGGTGCTCTCCGGGATCCTGCTGGGGCTGGGTCTTCTTCGGTCCTCCGACGACCGGGTCGGCACCGTGCTTGCGGGACTGCTGGGACTGGGTCTCGGCGGTGCCCTGGTGGCGACCGGCGTGGGTCTGTTCCGTGGCCGTGGCTGGGCCTGGTCGCCGTCGGTCCTGCTGCAGGTCTTCCTGGTCGTGGTGACGGTCAGTCTGCTGCGCGCCGGTGACAGCTTGCTCGCTCTCGCACCCGGGGCCCTGGTGCTGCTGGTCGGCTATCAGCTGCTGACCCCGCACGCGCGAGCTGCCTACAGCGAGCGGGACTGAGCCCGCGCTACTCCTCGGCGAGCAGGCCGGTGCGCAGCTGCGCGAGCGTGCGGGCCAGCAGGCGCGACACGTGCATCTGACTGATGCCGAGCTCACCGGCGATCTGGGACTGCGTCATGCCGCCGAAGAACCGCAGCAGCAGGATCTTCTTCTCGCGTGCCGGCAGCTGCTCGAGCAGCGGCTTCAAGGACTCCCGGTATTCGACGCCCTCGAGCGCGTCGTCGGTCATCCCGAGCGAGTCGGCGACCGCAGGGCTGTCGTCGTCCCCACCGTCCGGCGCGTCCAGGCTCACCGCGGAGTAGGCGTTGGCCGACTCGAGCCCCTCGAGGATCTCCTCCTCGGTGAGTCCCAGGTGCCCGGCCAGCTCGGCCACCGTCGGGCTGCGACCGTTCTTCTGCGACAGGTCGCTGGTCGCCTTGGTCAGGCTGAGCTTCAGCTCCTGCAGGCGACGGGGGACCCGGATCGCCCAACCCTTGTCCCGGAAGTGGCGCTTGATCTCCCCGACGATCGTCGGGGTCGCGTACGTCGAGAACTCGACCCCTCGCTCGAGGTCGAACCGGTCGACGGACTTGATCAGACCGATGGTGGCGACCTGCACGAGGTCGTCGAGCGGTTCGCCACGGTTGCGGAACCGGCGCGCGAGGTATTCCACCAGCGGCAGGTGCTGCTGCACCAGCTGGTGCCGGAGGGTCTCGCGCCGAGGGCTGTCGGCGGGCAGCTCGGCGAGCTCGGCGAACATCGCCCGCGCACGAAGCCGGTCGGCCGCCGTCTTCTCGCTGCGGGCCGTCGGGGCGGGCTTGCCGGGGGCAGCCGCGGGATGGGGGCTGACGCTCTGCAGCCCGACCGGCTGACCGTCGGCAGCATGGCCTGCGAGTGCCTCGGGCGGCAAGGGTGTCGTGGGTGCTGCTGAGCCTTGCTCAGGCACGTGCACGGTGAGGTCGACGACGGCGGCGTCGTCTGCCACCCCCGGTGCCAGGCCCTGGTCCTGCGCTCCCGTCATGTCAGCGCCTCGCGTCGCTTGCGCAAGGAGAGGGTCACCCGTCGGTCGGCATCCACCGAGCTGTCGACGTCGCCGACGAGCGCGGTGAGCACCGTCCAGGCGAACGTGTCCCGCGACGGCTCGGTCCCGTCCAGCGTCGGGACCGTCACGAGCACCGCCAGCTCGTCGCCGGTGACCGAGAACTCGCACGTGAGGTCGGATCCTGGGACGGCCTGGGCAAGGAGCATCGCGCACGCTTCGTCGACCGCGATGCGCAGGTCCTCGATGTCGTCGATGGTGAAGTCCAGCCGCGAGGCGAGGCTCGCGGTAGCGGTGCGCAGCACCGAGAGGTAGGCGCTCGCCGCCGGCAGCCGAAGGCTGACCACGTCGCTCAGCGCACCGGACAGCGACGGCCGTCCTGCCACGCTGCTAGGGGTGTTGTCCACAGGTTCCTCTCCCGCTCGACGTTCTCGCCAGAGCAGCCTACGGCGCAACCATGATCCGTACGCACCGGTGGCCGCTGCAGCCGAGGACCGGCCGCGGCAGCGACCGGCTCAGCCCTCGGCTGGGCCGTCGTCCCGGGCACGGGACGCGAGACGTACGAGGGCCTCGTCGTCCACCCGCATCGTCGTCCAGCCGTCCTGAGAGACCGCCCCCAGCGCGCGGTAAAAACCGATCGAGGGGGTGTTCCAGTCCAGCACCCACCACTCGAACCGGCCGTAGCCGCGCTCCACCGCGACCGCTGCCAAGGTCTGCAGGAGCGTCTTGCCGAGCCCGGTGCCGCGGGCGGTCGGACGCACGAACAGGTCCTCGAGCCACAGGCCGGGCTTGCCCGTCCAGGTGGAGAACGTGACGTACCAGAGGGCGAAACCGACCACCTCTCCCTCGATCTCCGCCACATGGCACGAGGCGGTGTGGGCGACGAACAGGGCCCGGTGGAGGTCGGCTTCGGTGGCCTGAACCGCGTCGGGCTCCTTCTCGTACGCGGCCAGCTCGTGGACCAGGGCGAGCAGGACGGGGATGTCGGCCGCGACGGCGGGACGGATGCTCACGACGGCAGCTGGTTGCTGCGGACGATCACCGGGTGGCCGTGGTGGGTCCCGAGGACCGTGACCGACCCGGCGGCGAGCGTGAGCAGCCCACCGCCGGAGGCGGGCAGGTCGAGCCAGGCCGCGGCCAGGGCGGCGCTGGTGTGGCCGTGACCGACGAGCGCGACGTCCCCGCCGAGCAGCAGCGGTCGCACCCGGTGCAGCACGCGTCGGCACCGGGCCTGCACCTGCTCCGGGCTCTCGCCGCCCGGCGCCCCGTCGGTCCAGAGCCACCAGCCAGGTCGGTCCTCGCGGATCTGCGGGGTGGTGAGTCCTTCGTACGCCCCGTAGTCCCACTCGACCAGGTCGTCGTCGACCGTGGGCTCCGGTCCGTCCGGGAAAGCGAGCCGCGTGGTGCTCAGAGCCCGCTGCAGCGGCGAGGTCACCACGTCGGCGACCTGACCGAGCAGGGCCGCGAGCCGGCCCGCCTGCGCCTCCCCCTCGTCGGTCAGCGGCAGGTCGGTGGTGCCGGTGTGCTGACCGGTCTGCGACCAGGTCGTCTGACCGTGCCTGACGAGAACGAGCTCACCCATGGGTCCATCTCACACCAACGGCCCGACCCCCGGACGGGGATCGGGCCGATGGTGTGTGCGGAACAGGTGCCTTACGCGGCCGACTGCGGCAGCGCGTACTCCTTGTCCTTGGTCTCCCAGAAGATCGTCGCGATCTGGTCGATGCCATCGAGCAGCGCCTGGCCGGTAGCCGGGTCGGTGCTGTTCTTGGCACCGGTGCCGCTGGCCTTCTTGATGGTCTCGTTGAACAGACCGTGCAGCTCGGGGTACTTCTCGAAGTGCGGGGGCTTGAAGTAGTCGCCCCACAGCACGGACAGGTGGTGCTTCACGAGGTCGGCGCGCTCACCGATGATCGTCACGGCCCGCTCGCGGAAGACCGCGTCGTCGTTGCCCTGGTATTTCTCTTGCATGGCCTTCACCGACTGTGCCTCGATCCGGGCCTGCGCCGGGTCATAGACGCCGCAGGGAAGGTCGCAGTGCGCCGAGACGGTGGTGATCGTGGGTCGCTGGAAGAGTCTCATGCGTGTGTCCTGTCCGTTCCTCGGCTGCGGCAATCCCCCGCTGACGCGGTCAGGCACCCTGTGATCGTGCGGTTCGCGGTGGTCCGGGTCGAGGGCTCGTCGATGCTGCCCACGCTGCGGCCAGGCGACCTGCTGCTGGTGCACCGCGGTGCGATCGTGCGGCCGGGTGCGCTGGTGACCGCTCGGCCGCTCGCGCGTCCCGAGCTGATGGTGGTCAAGCGCGCCCGCCTCGAGCTCGGTGACGGGGACTGGGACGTCACGGCCGACAACGCCGAGGTCGCAGGTCGGGGGTGGACGAGCGGGCCGGCGACCGTGGTCGCCACCGTGATCGCCCGTTGGCCACCGCGGCGAGGAGCCCGCCAGCGCGGCCCCGCCGTGTGACACGATCATTGGCCTACGGGCGATCCCCGGACCCATGCGTGCCGCACCCCGCACGCCCGCCCCGTCCGGCCGTCAGCCGGCCAGCGCCGACCGGGACGTCCTGGTCGGCGGGAGGAGAAGAGCTCGTGGCACGAGACGACGATCCCGCTTTCGCCCTGCACCGCGGAGGCAAGCTCGAGACGGTGTCCCGGGTCGAGGTGACCCCGGCCGCCCTGGCGCTCGCGTACACACCCGGTGTCGCCAAGATCTGCACGGCGATCGCGGGCGAGCCAGACCTGGCTTACGACTACACGTGGAAGTCCCGCACGGTGGCCGTCGTCACCGACGGGACCGCGGTGCTCGGGCTCGGAAACCTCGGCCCGCTGGGCGCCCTGCCGGTGATGGAGGGCAAGGCGATCCTGTTCAAGCACTTCGGCGGCGTCGACGCCGTGCCGATCTGCCTCGACGTCACCGACGTCGACGAGCTGGTCGAGACGATCGTCCGGCTCGCGCCGGCGTTCGGCGGCATCAACCTCGAAGACATCAGCGCTCCCCGGTGCTTCGAGATCGAGCGGCGGGTGCAGGAGCGGCTCGACATCCCGGTCTTCCACGACGACCAGCACGGCACCGCCATCGTGGTCACCGCGGCGCTGCGCAATGCGGCCCGGCTGACCGGTCGGTCGATGTCGAGCCTGCGGGTCGTGACCAGCGGCGCCGGCGCGGCCGGCATCGCGGTGTCGCGGATGTTGCTCGAGGGCGGGGTCGGAGACCTGGCGATCGCCGACAGCAAGGGCATCGTGCACCTGGGTCGTGACGATCTCCACGAGTCCAAGCGTGACTTCGCGCAGAGCAGCAACCGAGCTGGTCTGACCGGCTCCCTGATCGAGGCCCTCCGCGGTGCGGACGTGTTCGTCGGGCTGTCGGGCGGCACGATCCCGGTGGAGGCGGTGCGCTCGATGAACCCCGACGCGATCATCTTCGCGATGGCCAACCCGGACCCGGAGATCCATCCGGACGTGGCGCACGCCTGCGGCGCGTCGGTCGTCGCGACCGGCCGCAGCGACTTCCCGAACCAGATCAACAACGTGCTCGCCTTCCCCGGCGTGTTCGCGGGCGCGCTCGGCGTGCGGGCCACGTGCGTCACCGAGGGGATGAAGCTGGCTGCCGCTGACGCGTTGGCCGGCGTTGTCGGCGACGACCTGTCCGCAGAGATGGTGATCCCGTCGGTCTTCGACCCGCGGGTGGCTCCGGCCGTGTCCGAGGCGGTCGCCCGCGCCGCGCGCGCGGAGGGCGTCGCCCGCGTCTGACCCGCATCAGGCAGGTGCCCCCGGGGTCGGTCGCCCTGGGTCACGAGCTGGCTCCTCCGTCGGGTCGAAGGTGGGCTCGACGCGGTTGCGGCCACCCTTCTTCGCTGCGTAGAGATGGTGGTCGGCCCGGCGGAGCAGCTCGGCCCGGTCCGGTGGCGGGGGGTGCGTCCCGACGGTGCTGGCCAGGCCGATGCTCGCGGTCAACGGGACGGTCGGTGCGAGCGGGGACCAGTCGTAGGCGTGGATCTGCTGGCGCAGACCTTCGGCGACCTCGCGCGCCGCAGCCAGGTCCAGAGCTGGCAGCACCAGGAGGAACTCCTCGCCTCCGAGGCGCGCCGCATAGGCATCCGGGACCGTCCCCGTTGCGTCTTTGAGCATGCTTGCGACATGGGTGAGGACGATGTCGCCGGTTTCGTGGGAGCAGGTGTCGTTGACGCGCTTGAAGTGATCGAGATCGACGAGGGCGACCGAGAGCGGCTGCGTAGGTGTGGTGTGCACCGCGAGACGTCGCTCGAGGTCCTCGTCCACGTGACGGCGGTTGAACAGTCCGGTCAGGGGGTCCAGGTAGGACATCTCCCGATAGCGGGTGCTCGTGCGTCTGGCCTCGTCAGCCTCGAACATGGCGTGCAGGGTCTGCGCCCGTGCCTCGCCGGCGTCCGAGCGCAGGCGCAGGGTCTCGTCGTGGAAGGCGCGGTGGAGGTCATAGGCGCCGGCCAGGTCGCCAAGGGCTGCGAGCAGCTCGGCGCGCTCGCCCATCGCCTCTACGGCCAGCACGTGGATCGCGTGAGCACCGGTCAGACGGTCGGCAGCGTCCAGGCTCCGGCTGGCCGCCTCGAGGTTGCCGATCGCCCGTTCGATCTGCGCCAGGGTGAGCCAGCAGCCGGAGGCGACGATCGGGGCGTGCCGGCGGTCCTCGTCCAGGCTCTTGCGCAGCATCGCCGCCGCCTCTGCCGACCGGCCGAGGGCATGGAGCACCTCGGCGGCGGTCTCGGAGGTGCTCAGGTCCAGCGGCACACCGCGATGCCGGGCGATCGCCTGCAGCTGCTGCACCAGCTCCATGGAAGCGTCGAGCTCGCCGGCGAGCAGCTCGGCATAGGCCCAGTTGTTGAGCACCAGCACGGAGAGCCACGGGGTGTCCACGGACCTGGCGTGCGCCAGTGCGTCGCGGAAGCGAGGGCGCGCGTCGTCGAACGACCCACACTCGACGAGCGCATCGGCCAGCGCCAGCCTCACACGGCACCGCAGCGGCGCGTCGAGGTCGTCGCCGTCCAGGGCCAAGGCGGCAAGAGCGTGCTCGAGGGCCACCGACGGGTCGCCGACCTTGCGGGACAGCCAGCTCAGCGATCGCCACGCACCGACCTGGACGGCACGGTGCCCGCGGGCGGCAGCCCGGTCGCGGATCTTCACCAGGACCCGCGCGGCCTCGCCGGGGCCGTGGTCACGGACGAGCTCGTCGACCCCGAGCAGCGTGAGCCGTGAGCGCTGGACCCAGGAGCCGGCTGTGTCGGGCAGCCTGCGAAGGAGGCCGCGCAGCACGGTCGGGGCACCGTCGCGACCCTCGTACGATGTCTCGAGGTCCAGGAGCAGGCGGGCGAGATCCTCGTCTCCGCTCGCTGCCCCGGATGTCTCCCCCTCGTCGAAGAGCGCGTTGACGGCGACCGTCGCTACCTCCGTCGGCGACTCGAGCGTCTCGACGTCCGGCCCGGTGATGGTCGGCTGGACACGGTTGCGGCCGCCGTCCTTGGCGGCGTACAGGTGGTGGTCGGCTTCTCGGAGCAGGTCGGTGCGGTCGCGCGGAGGGCCTGTGGTCGGCGCGACGGCCAGCCCGATGCTGGCGGTCACCGGGACGTCACGGGCGAGGTCGGACCAGTCCAGGCCGGCGATCTGACGCCGGAGGCTCTCGGCGATCCTGTGTGCTGCGGACAGGTCGAGGCAGGGCAGCACGAGGAGGAACTCCTCACCACCGAGCCGGGCGGCGTAGGCGTCGGACGCTCCGGCTGCAGCTCTCGCGAGGAGGCCGGCGATGCGGACCAGGACGGCGTCACCGGCCTCGTGGGAGCAGGTGTCGTTGACGCGCTTGAAGTGGTCGAGGTCGACCAGGGCGACGGCGAGGGGGCGCCATCGGCAAGGCGTCGGTCGAGGTCCTCGTCGACGTAGCGGCGGTTGTAGAGGGTGGTGAGCGGGTCGCGGTGCGACATCTCGCGGTAGCGAGTGCTCTCGCGGCGGGCTTCGCTGACCTCGTGCACAGCCCGCAGGGTGCGGGCGCGGGTCTCTCTGGCACCGGACCGCAGCTCGAGGGCCTCGCTGTGGAAGCAGCGGTGGAGGGCGTACGCGCTGACGTGGTCGCCGCGGGCGGCGCAGAGCTCCGCGTGCAGGCGCACCGCATGGACCCGCAGCGCGGGCAGGTCGTACGTCGTAACGAGCTCGTCCGCCCTAGCGAGGCTCTCGCCGGCGGCCACGAGCGCGCCGGTCTCGCGCTCGATGTCGGCGAGGATCAGCCAGCAGCCGGCGGCGTCGATGAGGGGGTGCGGCTGGTCGCCGCTCAGGTGCCTGCGCAGCAGCGCGATCGCCTCGCCGGAGCGCCCACGGGTGTGCAGGATCTCGGCAACGGTGCCGACGTAGACGAGCAGCACCGGCATGGCGTGCTGGTCAGCGAGCGTCTGCAACCGGTCGGCCAGGCCGGCCGCCGCCTCGAGGTCTGCGGCCCTCAGCTCCGCGTAGGACCAGTTGTTGAGAACGTGCAGTGTCATCCACGGGACGTTCATGGTCTCCGAGCGATCGAGGGCTTCGCCGTAGTGGCTCCGCGCGTCGTCGTGTCGACCGCTCTCGGCGAAGGCGTCGGCCATCGCGAGGGGGAGGCGGCACCGCAGCACCGGATCGAGCTCGTCGTGGTCGTGGTGGAGGGCGGCTACCGCGTGCTCCACCGCCGCGGAAGGGTCGCCGATCTCGCGGAAGAGGACGCTCAGGGCGTGCTCCGCTCGGGCTCGGAGCGCCCGGTGAGCGCCACTCATCGCCTGGTCCCGCACCCTACGGATCGTCCGCGCGGCGTCAGCCGGGCTGCGTGCCCGGACGACCTCGTCGATGCTCAGCAGCGTCAGACGGGCGCGCTGCAGCGCGGTGAGAGCATCCGGTGGCTGACCGAGAAGGTCGTAGGCGGCCGTCGGGGCGCCCGAACGCCAGGCGAGCGACGACTCCAGAGCGTCGATGAGGGCGTCGAGCTGCGACTCGTCCACACGATCCCCTCCGTCCGCACCCGTCATCAGCACGGTCTCACGTGCTCGTCGGGTCCATCGTCACCGGCCGCTGCGATCTTGAAGCGCGCTGCTCAGGGTGCGTTTTTCCCCGGCGCACCAAGGGTGCTCGGCGTGCAGCGGTCGGGACCGTGCCGTGCCGTGCTCATCACGGTCCGTCGTCATCGACCAGGGGCGCGTCGAGCGCGAGCGGCCGGTGCTGGAGGTGCGCACCCGACGCGACCCACGGCCCTAGGCTGCACGCCATGCTTGCCGTGACGTGTGTCAGCCAGTCCGTCGACGACCCGCTCAGCGGTCTGCAGGTGGGGGAGCGACCGGCGCCCGAGGCCCCCGACGGCTGGGTGACGATCGACGTCCGTGCGGCGAGCCTGAACCACCACGACCTGTGGTCTTTGAAGGGTGTCGGCCTCGCCGCGGACCGGCTCCCCATGACGCTCGGCTGTGACGCCGCCGGGGTGACGGCCGACGGGCGTGAGGTGGTCGTGCACGGCCTGGTCGGTGACCCCGCCTGGGACGGTGACGAGACGCTCGACCCGAGGCGCACGATCCTGTCCGAGCTGCACCAGGGCACGCTCGCCGAGCAGGTCGTCGTGCCCGCGCGCAACCTGGTCGACAAGCCGGCGGACCTGAGCTTCCAGGAGGCCGCCTGCCTCCCGACCGCCTGGCTGACCGCCTACCGGATGCTCTTCACGCAGAGCGGTCTGCGACCCGGTGACCGGGTGCTCGTCCAGGGCGCAGGCGGTGGTGTCGCGACCGCGGCGATCACGCTCGCCCGGGCCGCCGGGTTCGACGTGCACGCCACCAGCCGTGACGCGGACAAGCGGGCGAGGGCGCTCCAGATCGGGGCGCACGAGGTCTACGAGAGCGGGGCCCGGCTCCCGGTCAAGATGGACGCGGTGATCGAGACGGTGGGCAAGGCGACCTGGGCGCACTCGCTGCGGGCGCTGCGTCCCGGCGGCACGCTCGTCGTCTCGGGGGCGACCAGCGGGGCCGACCCGTCTGCCGACCTCAACCGGGTGTTCTTCCTGCAGCTGCGGGTGGTGGGATCCACGATGGGCACCAAGAGCGAGCTCGCGGGCCTGCTGCGGTTCTGCGCGGCGACCGGCGTACGGCCGTTGGTCGACAGCGTGCGTCCGCTCGCTTCCGCCCGGGAGGCGTTCGCGCAGCTGGCGACCGGCGAGGTCTTCGGCAAGCTCGTCCTCACGCCGTGACCCAGCGCTAGGTGGTCCTGCCGGTCCGGGACACCAACCCCCGCCGCCGTACGCCGGTCGTGACGTACGCCTTGATCGTCGTGAACGTCGTCGTCTTCCTGGTCGGCCCGATCGCGACCCACGTGCTGTCCAGCGGCAGCGCGGCGGCGCAGTGCTCGCAGCTGGCCTACCTCCAGGAGTACGCGGCGATCCCCGACGAGCTGATCGGCAACGACCCGGCACGGGTGGTCGCGACCGGACAGGCTGCCCCGGAGGGTTGTGTCGCTGGCCCGCCGGACTACGACAAACGTCCGTGGCTGTCCGTGCTGACCGCGATGTTCCTGCACGGGGGGTGGTTGCATCTGGCCCGCAACATGCTCTTCCTCTCTGTCTTCGGCGACAACATCGAAGACCGGCTCGGCCGGGTGCGGTACCTGATCTTCTATCTGGTCTGCGGTTATGCTGCGACGTACGGCTTCGCGCTCGCGGATCCCGGCAGCTCTACCCCGCTGGTCGGGGCGTCCGGGGCCATCGCTGGCGTGCTCGGCGGATACCTCGTGCTGTATCCGCGGGCTAAGGTGTGGTCGCTGCTGACCTTCTTCTTCTTCCTGCCGGTGCGTCTCCCCGCCTGGCTCGTGCTGGCGAGCTGGTTCCTGCTGCAGCTGGCCTACTCGACCGGCGCCGGTCTGACCGACGCGGGCGGCGGGGTGGCCTATCTCGCGCACGTCCTGGGCTTCGCGCTCGGTGCCCTGCTGTGTTACCGCCTCCGCGGTACCGGTCGGGACCGGCGCATCGCGAGGCCCCGCTACGGAAGGTTTGCATGACCAGCCCCACTCAGCACGACACGGAACACCCCTCCACCAGCTTCGACGACCTCGGGCTGCGTCCCGAGCTCGTCGCACAGCTGCACACCCTCGGGTACGAGGAGCCGACGCCGATCCAGGCCGAGGCGATCGTGCCGCTGCTGGACGGCAAGGACCTGATCGGCCAGGCTGCCACCGGCACCGGCAAGACGGCCGCCTTCGCGCTGCCGGCGCTCCAGCTGCTCGGCGAGGGCCACCGCGGGTCGCGGCCGGTCGCCCTGGTTCTCGCACCGACGCGAGAGCTGGCCATGCAGGTCAGCGAGGCCACCCACAAGTACGGTCGACCGCTCGGCGCCCGGGTGCTCCCGGTCTACGGCGGCCAGCCGATCGGACGTCAGCTGCGCGAGCTGCAGCGCGGCGTCGACATCGTCGTGGCGACCCCCGGTCGAGCGATCGACCACCTGCAGCGCGGCACGCTGCGGCTGGACGATCTCAAGATCGTGGTGCTCGACGAGGCCGACGAGATGCTCGACATGGGCTTCGCTGAGGACATCGAGCAGATCTTGTCCGCGGCGCCGAAGGACCGGCAGACCGTGATGTTCTCGGCCACCATGCCCCGTGCGGTCGAGAAGATCGCCCAGAAGCACCTGCGCGAGCCCGTACGCATCCAGATCGCCCGCGAGAAGGTGGCGCCGGGCGAGGGACCGCGGGTGCGCCAGAGCGCCTACATCGTGGCGCGGCCGCACAAGCCGGCCGCGCTCGGTCGCGTGCTCGACGTGGAGTCCCCGGGTGCGGCGATCGTCTTCTGCCGGACGAGGGAGGAGGTCGACACCCTGACCGAGACGCTCAACGGTCGCGGCTACCGCGCCGAGGCGCTGCACGGCGGCCTCACCCAGGGCGATCGCGACAAGGTGATGAGCCGGCTTCGCAACCAGACTGCCGACCTGCTCGTGGCGACCGACGTCGCGGCCCGCGGGCTCGACGTCGACCACCTCACGCACGTCGTGAACTACAGCGTCCCCTCGGCCGCCGAGGCCTACGTCCACCGGATCGGCCGGGTCGGTCGCGCCGGCCGCGAGGGCGTCGCCATCACGCTGGCCGAGCCCCGCGAGCACCGGATGCTCAAGCAGATCGAGCGGCTCACCGGCCAGCGGATCGCGGTCGAGACCTTGCCGACCGTCGCGGACCTGCGGGCCCGTCGGATGGAGCTCACCCGCGCCTCGCTGCGCGAGGTGCTGCTGGCCGGCGAGTTCGAGAGCTTCCGCGGCGTCGTCGAGCAGCTGACCGACGAGTTCGACGTGATGGACGTGGCGCTCGCCGCGGTCCAGATGGCCCACGAGGCCAGCGGCCCGGACACCGACGAGCAGGAGCTGCCGACCGCGCCGCCGCCGTCCGCACCCTCGAGCCGGCCGGAGCGGGGCCGTCCGGACCGTCAGGACCGCGGCGGTTCCTCCCACGGATCGTCCCACGGTGGGACGTCACAGGGCGGGCCGTCCCGCCCGGGCCGGACGCGGGCCAGCAACGCCGAGACCACTCGGCTGTTCATCGGCGCCGGTCGGGTCGGCGGCATCCGGCCGCAGGACCTCGTCGGGGCGATCGCGGGGGAGTCCGAGCTCACCGGCCGCGACATCGGCGCGATCGAGATCGCTGAGCGCTTCTCGCTCGTCGAGGTGCCGTCCGGTCGCGCGGACGAGGTCATCGAGGCCCTACGCGGCACCCTGGTCAAGGGCCGCAAGGTCACCGTGCGTCGGGAGAAGTTCGAGCGCTGAGAGCGGCGGTCTGCAGCCGGCGGCCGGCAGGAGCGGGCTGAGCCCGGAGTCGAGGCGTGCCGGGACGGCGGCGAGCCAACCGGCCGGGGCGTGCTGACCCCCGAACGACCTGCGAGCAACCACCGGAAGGGCGCAGCAGAGGCCGTGCGCTCAGACCACGCCGTAGAGGCGGTCGCCGGCATCGCCGAGGCCCGGGTAGATGTAGCCCTTGTCGGTCAGCCGCTCGTCGACCGCCCCGGTGACGACGGTGACCGGGCAGCCGGCGTCGTCAGCGAACGCGGCGTCGACCACGGCCAGACCCTCCGGCGCGGCAAGCAGGCAGATCGCGGTCACGTTGGTGGCGCCACGGGCGACCATCAGCTCGATCGTGGCGACCAGGGTGCCGCCGGTCGCCAGCATCGGGTCGAGCACGAACACCTCGCGGCCGGAAAGGTCCTCCGGAAGTCTGGTCGCGTAGGCGGTCGCCACCAGCGTCCCCTCGTCGCGGACCATCCCGAGAAAGCCCACCTCGGCGGTCGGCAGCAGCCGGGTCATCCCGTCGAGCATGCCGAGCCCGGCGCGCAGGACCGGGACGACCAGCGGCATCGGTCGGGACAGCCGCACGCCGGTGGTCGGGGCGACCGGGGTCGTGACGTCGACCGGCTCGGTGCGGATCTCCCGGGTCGCCTCGTAGGCCAGGAGCGTCACCAGCTCGTCGGCGAGCCGCCGGAAGGTCGGGGAGTCCGTCGTCTCGTCCCGCAGCGTGGTCAGCTTGTGGGCGACGAGCGGGTGGTCGATGACGAGGGTGCGCACACCGGCGAGGGTATCGTCCTCGGTCACCGGGCCCCTCGATCGACCGACTCCTCGCTGCGGGCCTCGGGTCAGCGGCGGCGCGCGCGGTCGAGCAGCAGCTGGACGACCGGCTCTAACGGTTCGGGCAGCTCCCGCTCCCCGCAGGTCAGCTCGTAGCGGGTCTCCATGGTCTCGAGCACGAGCTGGTAGGTGAAGCGGTCTGCCTCGCTCGACCCGACGGAGACGGCGAGCGCGGGCACGTCGACCCCGGTGAGCAGCCCGGAGACCTGCGCCAGCTCGGGGTCGCCGTGCTCGACCTGGGTGGACAGCGTCAGCCCCGCGAACCCGCCGGTGCGACGGAACTCCAGCCGTTCCAGCCTCATGCCCTGACGCCGACCTGCGCCCAGGCGTCGGCGACCGCCTGGTGCGTGCCGTAGACCCGGGCCGAGCGCACGGTCGCCCGTGCGAACGCGCTGAACCGGGTCGTCGGACGCAGCTGTGCGTCCCGGATCGTGTCGTACCAGACCTGCCCCGCTCCCTCCCACGCGTTGCCGCCGATCGCGGTGGCCGCCAGGTAGAACGCGCGGTTCGGGATCCCGGAGTTGAGGTGCACGCCACCGTTGTCGCGGGTCGTCTCGACGTAGTCGTCCATCGCTGCCGGCTGCGGGTCCTTGCCGAGCACCGGGTCGTCGTACGCCGTGCCGGGCGCCTTCATCGACCGCAGCGCGACCCCCTGGACGGTCTCGGTGAACAGCCCCTCGCCGATCAGCCAGTCAGCCTCGGACGCGCTCTGCGCGAGCGCGTGCTGCTTCACCAGCGCACCGAACACGTCCGAGACCGACTCGTTCAGCGCCCCGCTCTGACCGGAGTAGACCAGCCCGACCTCGTCCTGCGTCATGCCGTGCGCCAGCTCGTGCCCGATCACGTCGACCGCGACGGTGAAGCGCCGGAACAGCGAGGCGTCGCCGTCGCCGAAGACCATCTGGGCGCCGTCCCAGAACGCGTTGTCGTAGTCCTGCCCGTAATGGACCGTCGCGATCAGCGGCAGCCCTTCGTCGTCGATGCTGCTGCGACCGTAAGCCTCGCGCAGCAGCGTCCAGGTCGCGCCGAGACCGTCGTAGGCCTCGTCGACGGCCGGGTCGCCGGTCGCGGCGGCGCCTTCGGCCCGGACCAGCGTGCCGGGCTGGGTCTCGGTCCCGGCGGCCGTGTGGATGCTGCGCTGCAGAACGTCGCTGCGCGGCAGGAGCGTCGCGCGCGCGGGCGGGGTCTGCAGGCGCACGGTGCGCATCGAGGCGTCCAGCAACAGCGTCGAGAGCGCGCTGTCGGCCGCCGTCGGGTCGGCGTGCCGGACGACCCGGGCCAGCAGCTCGGGCGGCAGGAAGCAGGAGAGCGTCATCGCCACCCACCCTGTGTGCGCAGGGCCGCGGCAACCCGGTCGAAGCGGTCGCGGGCGAGGATCGCGCCCTCGCGTCGGATGTCGTCCTCGGCCAGCTCGAGGACCCGGTCCAGCCGCACGTACGAAGGGCGGTCCTCGCGGTCCCAGGCACCGGGGCCGAGCGCGATCCAGTCGCGCTGACCGTCGCGTCGAGCGTTGGAGGACAGCATCAGGGCGAGCACGTGGTTGCCCTCGCGGCCCACCACCAGCACCGGTCGGTCCTTGCCCCGACCGTCCTCCTCCTCGTACGCCACCCAGGTCCAGACCACTTCGCCCGGATCGGCGCGACCGTCCAGGTCGGGGGAGTAGGTGATCGTGCGCCCGCCAGCCGGAGCGCGTCGGTGCGACGCCCCCGTCCCGTCCGGGCGGTCGCGGGACGTGCCGGCCCTGTCCGAACGGCTCGAGCGCTTCCCTGCCCCCGTCGGTCGGCCCGAGGGCTTGGGTCCGCCGGTCTGCCCCTGCAGCTGCTGGAGCAGCCTCGGCGCCTCCCGCTGCGCCAACCGTGCCAGCCGTCCCCAGTTGATCGCCATGGCCTGACCGTACGTGGTGCGCCCCTGACGGGGTAGGGGCGTCAGGTCCGTCCACACGAAGGAGAAAACGTGCCCGTCCCCACCGTCACCCTCAACAACGGCGTCCAGGTCCCGCAGCTCGGCTACGGCGTGTTCCAGGTCCCGCCGGAGGAGACCGAGAAGCACGTCAGCGTCGCCCTCGAGGCCGGCTACCGGCACATCGACACCGCCAAGATCTACGGCAACGAGACCGGGGTCCGCAAGGCGATCGAGAGCTCCGGCATCGCCCGCGACGAGCTGTTCGTCACGACCAAGCTCTGGAACTCCGACCAGGGCAAGAAGACTGCCGTCCCGGCCTTCGAGAAGAGCTTGTCCAAGCTCGGGCTCGAGAAGCTCGACCTCTACCTCATCCACTGGCCCGCCCCGGCCAAGGCTGAGTGGATCGACACCTACCTGGCGCTGCAGGACGGGCCCTACGCGAACGGGCAGGTGCGCGCGCTCGGGGTCTCGAACTTCACCCACGTGCACCTGCGCAAGCTGCTGCTGGCAGCGGACGTGAAGCCGACCGTCAACCAGATCGAGCTGCACCCGCGGTTCCCGCAGGACGAGGCGCGGGCCTTCCACGCCGAGCACGAGATCGTCACCGAGGCCTGGAGCCCGATCGGTCAGGGCCAGGGACTGCTGGAGGACCCGGTGCTGGCGACGATCGGCCGGTCGTACGACAAGAGCCCGGCCCAGGTCGTGCTCCGCTGGCACGTCCAGCTCGGCAACGTCGTCATCCCCAAGTCGGTCACGCCGTCGCGGATCGCCGACAACATCGACGTCTTCGATTTCGAGCTGTCCACCGACGACATGGCCCAGATCAGCGGGATGTCGGCGACGGACGGCACCGGGCGGCTCGGTCCCGACCCGGACGACTTCAACATCGAGTAGGCACCGTGTCGATCCTGCTCACCGTCCTCGGCGTCGCGGTCATCGCTCTGGTCCTGTGGGACGTGTTGATCACGGTGTTCAGCGCCAGCGGTGCCGGGGTGCTCACCCGGGCCTGGACGCAACCGGTGTGGGCAGGCCTGCTGACCGTGCACCGTCGCCGGCCCATCCACGGGCTCCTGGCCCTGGCGGGTCCGGCGATGGTGCTGGTCGGGATCCTGCTCTGGTACGGGCTGCTGGGGGTCGGTACCTTCCTCGTCTTCAGTGCCGACCCCGCGTCGGTGGTCCGGAGCGGCGACCGGTCGCCGGTGGACTCGATCAACGACGTCTACTTCGTCGGGACGGTCCTGTCCGGACTGGGCTACGGAGACCTGGTGCCCTCGGGCTTCCCCTGGACCTTGTGGTCGTCTGTCTCGGCCCTGCTCGGGACGGTCGTGCTGACCACGTCGCTGTCCTACATCCTGGCTGTGCTCAACCCCGCGGTTCAACGCAAGTCGCTCGCCTCCGGCGTGCGGGTGCTCGGCAGCTCGGCGTCGGAGATCGTCGAGACCGCCCAGCTGCACGACCCGTCGGCCTCGCTCCAGCCCTTCGTCACCAGCCTCACGACGCAGCTGAGCGACCTCACGGCCAAGCACCTGGCGTTCCCTGTGCTGCGGCACTTCCACTCCGCGCGCGTCGAGGCCTCGCCGACCCGCTCGGTGCTGCTCCTGTCGGACGCCACCTTCCTCATGGCCCAGCGGGTGGCGCCGCACCACCCGCCCGCTGGTCTGCTGAAGATCGTGCGTTCGACCATCAACGAGTACGCCGAGATCAAGTCCGGGGACCCGTCCGCAGTGCTGGACCACGATGTCCAGCGACGGCACCTGCGCGTCGAGGCCGAGCGGCTCGGCATCGTGACCGGCCCGGACTACCTCGCCGCCGAGACCGACTATCTGGACTGCAGGGACCGGCTCCTGACCCTGTGCGACGACGACGGGTGGCCGCTCTGAGCGGGCGCGGCAGGCGCGTCTCAGGCGCCGCCGCGGTCGAACAACCGGGAGAGCACGATGACGCTCTCGGTGTGGTCGACGTTGGGCTTGTCGCGGACCCGCTCGATCGCGCTCTCGAGGTGGTGGTTGTCCGTCGCCCGCAGGTGGAGCATCGCGTCGGCGGAGCCGGAGACGGTGGCCGCGGCCAGCACCTCGGGGATGTCCTGCCAGGCCTTCTTCAGGGTCGCCGGGGAGATGATGCCCTTGCAGAACACCAGGACGTAGGCCTCGGTCGTCCAGCCCATGGCGGCGTGGTCCACGACGACCGTGAACCCGCGCAGCGTCCCGCTCGCCCGTAGCCGGTCGACCCGACGCTTCACGGCCGGCGCGGAGAGGCCGACCTCGTCGCCCAGCTCGGCAAAGGTCGCCCGCCCGTCTGCGGTGAGCAGGGACACCAGCTGTTGGTCGATGCGGTCCATGCATCCATCCTGCAACAGATCGCCGCTGACAGTCTTCAGATGCAACGGAACGGCAGCCGGGACGCAGGAGAACGGGGGTCACAGGGGCTCCGGTGCTTCGTACGCTGTGAGTCCCTGATCCCGAGGAGACGCGCGTGACCACGACCCTGCCCGTGCTGCAGGCACAGCCCAGCACGTCGGAGGGCCGCCGCCCCCGCAGCTCCCATTTCCTGATGTGCCGTCCGGAGCACTTCGCCGTCGAATATGCGATCAACCCGTGGATGGACCTGACCGCCCCGGTGGACCCGGCCCGCGCGATCGCACAGTGGGAACAGCTGCGGGCGACCTACGAGCGGCTCGGCCACCGGGTCGACCTGATCGACCCGATCCCTGGTCTGCCCGACATGGTGTTCGCGGCGAACGGTGGAACGGTGGTCGCAGGGCGCTCGCTCGCAGCGTCCTTCACGCATCCCGAGCGGCGGCCGGAGGGCGCGGCCTACGCCACCTGGCTGACTGCAGCCGGCTACGGCCCGGTCGAGACCGCGACCGGGAGCAACGAGGGGGAGGGCGACTTCACCCTGGTCGGCGACCTCCTGCTGGCCGGAACCGGCTACCGCACCGAGCGCAGCGCGCACGCCCAGGCGCAGGAGCTGTTTGGCGTCCCGGTGGTCAGCCTGCAGCTGATCGACCCGCGCTTCTATCACCTGGACGTCGCTCTGTTCGCGCTCGGGGACGACAACGTCGCCTACTACCCGGCGGCTTTCAGCCCTGGCAGCCTGGCCGCGCTCGAGAAGCTGTTCCCGGACGCCGTGCTGGCCTCCGCCGACGACGCCTCGGTGCTCGGGCTCAACGCGGTCTGCGACGGTCGGCACGTCGTGCTCGCCCACACCGCGGAGCGCCTTGCCGAGCAGGTCGCCTCGCGCGGCTACGTCCCCGTCCCGGTCGACCTGTCCGAGCTGCTCAAGGCGGGCGGCGGCGCGAAGTGCTGCACCCTCGAGATCCGTCCTGCACGAGAGGTTTCCTGATGACTGCCCTGCTGAACCGCACCGAGATCATGCTCGCGGAGGCCGACGAGCACAGTGCGCACAACTACGCGCCGCTGCCGGTGGTGGCGCACTCGGCCGAGGGCGCCTGGATCACCGACGTCGACGGCCGACGCTTCCTCGACGTCCTGAGCGCCTACAGCGCACTGAACTTCGGGCACAGCCACCCGCACCTGCTCGCGGCCGCCCACGCGCAGCTCGACCGGGTCACCCTGGTCAGCCGGGCGTTCCAGCACGACCAGATGGGCCGCTTCTGCGCGCGGTTGGCGCGGCTGTGCGGGAAGGATCTTGTGCTGCCGATGAACACCGGCGCCGAGGCCGTCGAGTCTGGCATCAAGGTCGCTCGACGCTGGGGCTACCAGGTCAAGGGCGTCCCGGAGGGCCGCGCACAGATCACCGTGATGGCCGGCAACTTCCACGGTCGCACGACCACGATCGTCGGCTTCTCCGACGACGAGCAGGCGCGGGCCGGCTTCGGTCCGTTCGCCCCTGGCTTCCGGATGGTCCCGTACGGCGACCTCGAAGCGCTCAAGGCCTCGCTGGACGGTGACAGCGTCGCGGTGCTGCTCGAGCCGGTGCAGGGTGAGGCCGGCGTGATCGTGCCGCCGGCCGGATATCTTGCAGCGGTGCGCAAAGCCTGCGACGAGGCCGGCGTGCTGATGATCGCCGACGAGGTGCAGGCCGGGCTCGGTCGCACGGGCAGGACCTTCGCCTGCGAGCACGAGGACGTCGAGCCGGACATGTACCTGCTCGGCAAGGCGCTCGGCGGCGGCGTGATCCCGCTGTCCGCGGTCGTCGCCAACAGCGACGTCCTCGGGGTGCTGGAGCCTGGGAGCCACGGCAGCACGTTCGGCGGCAACCCGCTCGCCTGCGCGGTCGGCAACGCGGTGCTCGACCTGCTGGAGGACGGCTGGCCGCAGGAGCAGGCGCGGGTGCTCGGCGAGCACCTCACCGAGCGCTTGGAAGCCCTGGTCGGTCACGGCGTCACGGCCGTACGCACGACCGGTCTCTGGGCCGGCGTCGACATCGACCCCGCCCTGGGCACCGCGCGCGAGGTCTGCAAGGACATGCTCGCGCTCGGCGTGCTGGCCAAGGACACGCACGGCGTCACCGTCCGGATCGCGCCGCCGCTGATGATCTCCGAGGCCGACCTCGACCACGCCGTGGACGTCCTGGCCC
>JBBSTI010000003.1:0-58661 GCA_038236005.1 Mycobacteriales bacterium
CAGGGGAAAGGAGGCCGTGACCAGCGCCGCGAGATCGACGAGGCTCGTCTGCAGGTCGTCGACGTCGGCCTGCTGCGTCGCCGCGTCACGTCGCTCCGGGGCCCGTGGACCCGGGATCCGTTCCGTCATCACTGCTCCCGACGCGGCTGTGGAGGTCACCACCGTCCGACACGCCTGAGCGCCGGGTCGGTCGCGGGCTTGTCCCCGAGACCTGTGCAACGAACCTTAACCCCGAGCGCGCTGGACGAACAAGGGGGCTCCACCGGGCGCGAGGCTCGGCGCTTCGCGGGTGAGGGTCTGCCCCGCACGGTCAACGATCGCGTGCCGCTGCTCCGCGGAGGTCGCCGGACCAGGGCACGCACGCCTCGTCATGACCCGCTGAGCACGAACCCCGGGTCTTTGGTCCCGGGAGCAGGAGTCCATCGCCTCTGAACCGGCTGCACGGCCCGCGGGACAGTGACAGCCGTAGCAGTCGTAGCTCTGCTTGCCGGCCGAGGGCCGCGCAGCGGGAGAGGAAAGCGTGATGAAGCACAAGACTCATCTGTATCTGATGGGCGGTCTCCTTTTCGTCGGGCTGCTGATGTTCACCGGCGGGAGCAGCCTCCACGGCGGGGGAGGGTTGTTTCTGCTGGTTCTCCTCGGGGCCTGTCTGGCGATGCTGTTCTTCATGGTCCGGCTCATGGGCGGGATGAACGGGATGAACGGGACCAGCGCGGAGCAGGACGCGCGTGGCCACCGGTCCCCGGATGCCGCAGACGGTGTCGAGAACGGCACGTCTCGCGATGACAGCCGCCGGCTCTGAGCACGGGTCGCGGACGAGTATCGCGAGGCCTGCAGGGGCCCGCGCACCCCAAAGATCCAGCCTTGCCGTGAGTCGGTCCAGACTTGGGGACCAGACAGGGGTACAGTCCGCTCGCTGGGCATCAGCCGACCTGGGGCCGGACCGCCGCACATCGCCGCGTTCCGGGAGTCGTTCTCCCCGCCAGGTGTCGCCAGGAAGTGCCTCTGCCAAAGGCCGTCCGATGTTCCTTGCTCGTCTCCTGCGTTCGTTGCGCACCCCGTCCCTGCGGCTGGGCCGTCCAGCTCGGCGCCATCGGTACGTCGGCGCGTCGCGCCGAGGCTTGTTCCTCGCGATGGGGCTGCTTCTCGCGATGAGTCTCACGTCCCCGCCGGCGTCGGCGCACGGCGGTGAGGAGGGCGTTCAGGAGGGCTACGTCTTCGTGCAGCAGGCGCTGGGGCATCTGGCTGCTGACCCGGGCCCGACCGGGGTTGCCGCGGCCGAGGCCAAGGTGCAGGAGATGCTGAGCGGACCGGATCAGGACGGGGTGGACGTCGCGCTCGTGGATCAGGCGCAGCAGGCGCTGACCGCCGGCCGACCGGCCGTGGCGCAGCAGGCGCTGCAGGAGTCGATCGCCGAGGCGGTCAGTGAGCTCGACCCGGCCTTCGGGGAGCAGACAGGAACCACCGTGGTTGGTGAGCCACTGGCTGGACGCGGATCGCTGGGCGGGACCGACTGGACGCTCGGTGGCCTGTCGCTGCTGCTGCTCGCCGTCGGCGTCGGCCTGGCGGTGTGGTTCCGGCCGGCGGAGAACATGGCTCAGCTGCGCCGGCGCCTCAACGCGACCCCGGCGACCGGGACGGACGCCAGCACGACCTCTGAACGCTTGCCCCTTCATCCCCAGGACGGACCGCAGCCATGACCCGCGTCGAGGAACGGCCCGTCTCGTCACCTCCGACCCGAACACGTCGAGCGCTGGACGTCATCGACGAACGACTCGGGATCAGGGCGCTGGAATACCCCGTGCCCGAGCACGGCAACAAGCTGGCGTGGAGCCTGGGCGGGGTGACGGCCGTGTCACTGCTCATCCTGATCGTCACCGGAGTCATCCTGGTGCAGTTCTACAACCCGGTGCCCGAGGCCGCGAACGACTCGGTGCGCAACCTGGTGACCGACGTCTGGGGCGGTGGTTTCGTCCGCGGGGTGCACTTCTGGGCCGCGCAGGCCATGTATGTCACCGCGGCGCTGCACATGCTCAGGGTGTTTCTCACCGGGTCCTACAAGCGGCCGCGTGAGGCGAACTGGTTGATCGGGGTGGCCATGTTCGGCCTGGTGACCCTCGCCCTGTTCACCGGCACCGTGCTCAAGTGGGACCAGGAGGGGTTCGAGGCGCTCGGGCACAACCTGGAGATCGGGAAGTTGCTCGGCGGGGTCGGGTTCTGGTTCTCCCCGACCTTCGCGGAGAACGTGCCGATCCTGGTCCGGCTCTACAGCGCCCACGTCGTCGTCATCCCCGGCCTGATCCTGGTTCTGGCCACGCTGCACGCGTTGCTGGTCAAGAAGCACAAGATCTCCCCGCACCCGGCGCTGCCCAGCGAGGGCTCCGGCGAGCAGGCCCCCGCGGCCGAGCCCACCGAGCCGTTCACCCACCACCTGCGCCGGATCAGCTCGTTCGGTCTGGCGTTGCTCGGCGGCATCGGCCTGTTGGCCGTGCTGCTCCCGCCCGGGCTCGGCGCCCGTCCGGTGGCTGGGATCGAGGTCACTGAGCCGCCCCTGAACTTCTGGTGGCTCTACACCCTGGAGAACTGGTTCGGGCTCAACGCCATCGTCTACGGCGAGGGGGTCTTTTTCGGACTGCTGGTCCTCATCCCGTTCATCGACCGCAACCCGGAACGCTTCTGGCGTCGCCGCCCGGTCGCCATGGCACTGCTGGTGCTGTTCCTCGCGGCCGTCATCGTCTTGACGATCCTGCTGAAGTTCCTCACCCCCGAGGTCCACCTCGGATGAGCAGCACCGAGCCACGTCGAGCCCAGCCCAACGTCGCCCGAGCCCGACGCGCGCTCTGGGTCCTGATCAGCGTCGCCGTCCTGGCCCTGGGCTCGCTCGCCAGCGCCCTGACCAGGGCGCCCAGTGCGCTGACCGGGCTCACCGTCGCCGCGTCAGGTGTCCTGCTGCTGACCGCAACCCTCCTGGCGGCCCGCGTCATCGCAGCGCTGGAGCAGCGCCGGCGACGGGAGCCGGCGTGAACACCGAACAACGCGGCGGAGGGCACTCATGACGAACGGATCAGCAGCCACGACAAAGAGCATCGTCGAAGTAGGCGGGATGCTTTCGGCGCTGAGCGCGCGAGGAGTCGAGAAGCAGCTCAGAAAGCTACCGGGGATCGACAAGGCTGAGGTCAACTACGTCACCGGCAGCGCAACCGTGACCCACGACAACCGGGTCAGCCTCGCGGACATCACAGCGAGGGTCCGGGCGTGCGGCTATCACTGCAGAGGTGAGCAGCTGCCGAAGCATGTGTGTGCGGCGGTCACCGATCAGTGACGGCCAGATGGGCGACGGCCGGCTGGCCAGCTGGCCGGAGCTCCAGCCAGACGGGCGGACGATGAAGCTGCCGGAGGAGAGAGATGAAAACTAGTGTGATCGAGGTCCCGGACAGGCTGTCTGTGCTGGACCTGGACGACGTTGAATCGCGGATCGGCTTGGTGCCGGGCGTCGAGAGCGTGACGATGGACCACGCTGCCAGAAGCGTCACGGTGCGGTACGACGACACCCTGCTCAAGGATGGCGACATCACGTCAGCCATGAACCAGGGCCAGGTCGAGCCCGGAACGGCCACCGAGAACAGCGACGGACCTCAGGGCGCATCCGGGCCGGACATGGCGCCCGGGACCGCGGCTCCGGCCGCGACGTTGGAAGCTGTCCCCACTTCCTCCGAGACGGACGATGCGCCTGCGACGCCCGGAGCCGCCACTGCCGGGGGCCACGCTGCGCCCGACGGCGCACCGGCGAAGTCAGCCGAGATGGCAGAGGAGATGGGTCACGGCGACGGCATGGACCTACCGACCATGGTCCGCAACATGCGTAATCGCTTCTGGATCGCCCTGGTGTTCAGCCTCCCGATCCTGGTGTACGCCCCGATCGGTCTGTTCACGTCGCCCGCACCGCCCTTCGGTCTTGACCTGAACCTCTGGCTGTTCTTCTTCGCGACGGCGGCCGTCGTCTATCCGAGCTGGCCCTTCTTCGTCGCGGCCTGGCACGCGCTCAGGAACGGTGTGCTGAACATGGCGGTGCTGGTCGTGCTGTCCGTGGGCATCGGCTACCTGTACAGCGTCGGAGCGACCTTCCTTTTCGACAGCGAGCAGTTCTACGAAGCCGTTGCCCTTCTGCTGATCTTCATCCTGCTTGGTCACTGGCTCGAGATGCGCGCCCGCTCCGGGGCCTCGACCGCGATCACGGCGCTGATGGACCTGGCCCCGCCGAAGGCCAATGTCCTCCGGGCTGGAAAAGAGGTCGAGGTGTCGACCGCCGACGTGGTGGCCGGCGACATCGTGGTGATCCGACCGGGTAACAAGATCCCGGTCGACGGCACCGTCGAGCAGGGCGAGTCGCTGGTCGACGAGTCGATGCTCACCGGCGAGTCGATGCCGGTCCAGAAGAACCCTGGGGACACGGTGATCGGTGCGACGATCAACATCAGCGGCAGCTTCCGCTACGAGGCCACCAAGGTGGGCGCCGACACCGCGCTGGCACAGATCGTGAATCTGGTGAAGCAGGCGCAGAACTCCAAGGCCCCGTCGCAGCTGCTCGCGGACAGAGCCGCCCAGTGGCTCGTCATCGCCGCGATCGTCATCGGTCTGGCAACGTTTTCGTTCTGGTTCTGGGGGACCGGAGAACCGCTGCTGTTCGCGGTGTCGCTGACCATCACCGTCTTCGTCATCGCTTGCCCTGATGCCCTGGGGCTCGCCACGCCGATGGCGGTCATGATCGGCACCGGGATGGGCGCCTCCAACGGCATCCTGTTCAAGAATGCCTCCGCGCTGGAGGACGCCACCCGGCTCGACGCCATCGTTTTCGACAAGACCGGGACCCTCACCATCGGCAAGCCGCAGGTGGTGGAGATGGTGACGGCAGAAGGGACCACGGACGACGCGCTGCTGCTCGCCGCCGCCGCTGTCGAACAGGGATCGGCCCACCCGCTCGCGCAGGCGATCCTCTCCCGAGCCTCGGAGCTCTCCGTCGTTGCGCCGACCGGGTTCAAGAGCATCAGCGGCATGGGCGCGCAAGCGCAAACTGCTGACGGCACCGTGTTTCTGGGCAATCGCCTGCTCATGGACACGCAGAACCTCGAACTGGGGGCACTCGAGACCGAGGCCACCCGACTGCAGGACGAAGGCCGAACCGTGGTCCATGTCGCCCAGAACGGTCTGGTCATCGGCCTCATCGCCATCGCGGACAAGGCGCGTCCGACCGCCAAGGCCGCCGTCGCCAAGCTGCGTGAGCGTGGTCTCGAGGTCATCATGCTGACCGGCGACAACGCGGGCACCGCCAAGCGGATCGCCGCCGACCTCGGTATCGAGAGCGTTCTGGCCGACGTGCTACCGGGCCAGAAGGCAGACAAGGTCAAGGAGCTCCAAGCCACCGGCAAGAAGGTCGGGATGGTCGGCGACGGGGTCAACGATGCGCCGGCACTCACCCAGGCAGATGTTGGCTTCGCCATCGGCGCCGGAACGGACGTAGCGGTGGAGAGCGCCGACGTCGTGCTGATGAAGAGTGACCCGTACGACATCGTCGCCTCCATCGACCTGTCGAAGGTCACCCTGCGCAAGATGCACCAGAACCTCTCCTGGGCGGTGGGCTACAACGTGCTGGCGTTCCCGATCGCGGCCGGCGTCCTCTTCCCGTTCGTGATCAGCCCCGCGGTCGCCGCGCTGTCGATGTCGGGCAGCACCTTGATCGTCGCCGTCAACGCCCTGCTGATGAAGCGCACGAAGCTGGCGGCCAGGCCTGGGCCTGGCGAACCGACGAACCAGGCAGCGGCCCCTGCAGCCGAGACCACGACGGCGGAGAGCGCGGCGGTTGTCTGAGGAGGGCTCCTCGTCGCGGTGAATTCCTCACAGTCGTCCGGTCCAGAGCTCGGGTGCTGCTGCCATGACCTTTTCCGGAGGTTGACGATGCTTGGTGTCGAACGTGGCTCCTCCCGGTTCACCGTGTCGCGGCCGCTCGAGCTCCGCGCGGACGCGGTCCAGCTGATCTCGAGCCGGCCTGTGCCGGTGGCCGGACCAAACCCCGCCGAGGGCCCCGCCCACCTGGCGGGTGGGCGATGACCGCATCACTCGCCCGCGGCGCGTCCCCGGCTCTGACGGGTCGGCCGTCACCGCTACGGATGCTGTGGATCACTGCGGCTCTGGGCACCTGCTTCCTGTTCATCAAGTGGGGGCTGCGCGACGCGCCGCTGTTGTGGTTCGCCGCCTTGCGGGCTCTGCTCGGCGGTGCCGCGCTGGCCGTCGTCGCTGGGTGGCAGCGCCGACCGCTGCCACCCACCCGCGGCGCTTGGGGCAAGATCACCATCCTCGGGCTGGTGAACGTCAGCCTTGCCTTCGCCGCCATGTTCGCGGGCGTGGCCGGGTTGGCCACCGGGGTCGCCGCGGTGCTGTCCAACGCCCAGCCGTTGTTGATCCTGCTGCCTGCGTGGTGGCTGTTCCGCGAACGCATCACCCTGCGGACGGGGGTGGCCCTGGTGGTCGGGTCCGGTGGTCTGCTGATGGTCGCGCTGCCTGGCGGCGGGGGCTCCGGGGCTCTGTTGTCTCTGCTGGCGGCGGCGGCGGTGACCACGGGAACGCTGATGGTGCGGACCTTGGGCGGTCTGGACGTGGTGGTGACCAGCGCAGCCCACCTGCTGGTCGGCGGGCTCGCACTGGGCGTCGTGGCCTGGGCTGTGGAAGGGCCCCCTGACATCGCGTGGACCCCCCGCTTCGTGCTCGTGCTCGCGTTCCTGGGACTGGTGGCCACCGCAGCGACCACGTTGGCATGGTTCGTGGAGGCGCAGCGGTCAGCGTTGTCCTCACTCACCATGTGGATGTTCCTGATCCCCATCTTCGGCCTGCTGATCGGGATGGTCGTGCTCGGTGAACGACCGGGTGCCTGGACGGGAGCGGGCATCGTCCTGGTGCTCGTCGCGATGTGGGTGGCGCTCACCCATGGGTCCATCGCCGGCGCCGGGCCGCCCGGTGTTTTGTGCGCGGCATGCGTGCCCGACCCCGATCCCGACCTGGCCCGCCCGACCCATGATCCAACGATGGGCGGCTGGGCGACGCCCGGCCGTCAGAGGCCCCGTCTATGAATCGGCGTCGCGCCCTGGCCGAGCTCGGGCAGGTGGCTCGCCGAGAAGCGAGCTAGCCGCCGCTGCGTTCCGGGCCTGCGTTCACGAGATCAGCTGGCGCGCTGCGGCTCGACCGGCATCTCGAGCGCCTGCGGTTGACCGCCTGAGGTGCCTTTGACGGGATCAAGGACGCGGTAGGCGAGGAGCTTGACGCGGTCGCTGGCGAGGGCCCAGACAAGCGCGTAGCCCCAGACGAACGCTGCCCACCCCCAACCGAGGGGCGTCATGAACAATCCGTACACGGCGATCAGGGTGGCGATCGCCTGCGTGCCGAGGACGGCAATGAGCAGGATCCCGGCGGGGCGGATCGACCAGAACGGCCCGCGGGTGCGGGCGAGGAAGATCGTGAGGTGCCCGGCGACGGACAGCAGCAGATACATCATGGTCTGCAACCGGGGGCGGTCGAGGCCGAAGACGAGGTCACCGAGCGAGAACAGTCCGAAGGCGGCGATCGGGCCGACAATGCCGAGCACGGTCGAGATGCCGAGCACCAGGCGCATGTTCCAGACCTCGGGCTCCATCCGATAGCGGACGTTGTCGTAGGCGATGGACAAGATCGCGCCGTCGTTGAGCAGCGCGAGCATGACGATCATGATGGCGGTGACCGGGTAGACGTTGTAGACCAGGATCGCCCCCGTGATGAACAGCAGCACGCGCAGCGTCTCCGCGATGCGGTAGATCGCGTAGGAGTTCATCCGCGCGAAGATCTTGCGACTCTCCTGGATAGCGTCGATGATGACCGACAGGCCCGGTGTGAGCAGCACGATCGCGGCCGCTGCGCGGGCGGCGTCGGTGGCACCGGAGACGGCGATGCCGCAGTCGGCCTTCTTCAAGGCCGGCGCGTCGTTGACGCCGTCACCGGTCATGCCGACGATGTGGCCGCGCTGTTGCAGCACCTCCACGATGTGGTACTTGTGCTCGGGGAAGACCTGCGCGAAGCCGTCTGCACCCTCGATGGACTCGGCGACGGCCGTGCTCTCCTGCTTGTTCACGTCGTCCAGACCGGCCGCATCCAGGATGTTCGCGCCCAGGCCGACCTTCTCGGCGGTTTCTCTCGCGATCGCGATCGCGTCGCCCGTGACCATCTTCACGCTCACGCCCATCGCGGCGGCGGCGGCGATGGTCGAAGCGGCATCCTCGCGTGGCGGGTCGAACAGCGGCAGCACGCCAAGGAACCGCCACCGTCCGTCGGGCTCGGCGCGGGCCACGCCCAACGCTCGAAAGCCCCGGGCGGCGAAGTCGTTGACAGCGGTGTCGACGGCCGAGGCGATCGTCGCTGCGTCGTCCGCCAGAGCGAGGATGACTTGCGGGGCGCCCTTGGTGACCGTGAACGTCGCCCCGTCGTTGCCGGTGACGGCGGCCTCGGTGCGCTTGGACACCGGATCGAACGGCTCGAAGTGGGTGACCGTGTATTCGTCCAGGTCCTTGGGGTCACTCATCCCGGACAGGACGGCGAGGTCGATGGGGTCGTTGTTGTCGGCTCGGGAGGCCAGCGCACCGGCGAGCACGACCGCGTCAGCGGTCCCGTCGCCGATGCTGAACACCTCGCCTAGTGTCAGCGAGTTCTGGGTCAGCGTGCCGGTCTTGTCGGCGCACAGCACGTCCACGCCGGCGAGCTCCTCGATCGCCACGAGCTTGCTGACGATGGCCTTCTTTTTCGCCATCAGCCGGGCGCCGACCGCCATCGTCACCGATAGCACCGTGGGCAGCGCGACCGGGATCGCGGCGACGGTCAGCACCAGGGCGAACTGCAGCGTCGTCAGCAGCTCGTCGCCGCGTAGGAGCGACACCACCACGATCACGGTCACCAGCGCGACCGCGAGCACGATGAGGTAGTTGCCGATCGTCAGGACAGCCTTCTGGAAGTGGCTGACCGTGTGTGCGTCCTGCACGAGCTCGGCCGTCTTGCCGAAGTAGGTGTCGGTGCCGGTGGCGTAGACCACGGCGCCGATCTCTCCCCGCCGTACGACCGAGCCGGAGAACACCGCGTCCCCGGCCTCAGAGGTCACCGGCAGCGACTCGCCGGTGAGGGCAGACTGGTCCACCTCGATCTCGTCGCCCTCCAGCAGCCGGGCGTCGGCGGGCACGATGTCACCGAGCCGCAGGCGGATGACGTCTCCGGGCACCAGCTCACGGGCAGCCGGTGTGGTCCACTCGCCGTCGCGTCTGACCCGGGCATTGACCGCCAGCTTGCCCTTCAACGCGTCGATGGCGTTGCCGGCCTGGCGTTCTTCGGTGAAGCCGACGACGGCATTAGCCAGAAGCAGCACCAGGATGATGAAAAAGTCGGCCCAGTGACCCACGGCGCCGGACAGGATCACCGCAATCTCGATCATCCACGGGATCGGTCCCCAGAAGTAGGACAGGAATTTCAAGAGCGGGTTGGTCTTGTGCTCGGCCATCTCGTTCGGGCCGTACGTCGTCAGCCGCTCCGCCGCTTCGACCTGCGTGAGCCCGTCCCCCGAGCTGTCGAGCTGCTTCCATACCTCGACCATCGGTAGCGTTTTCAGGCCGTCTGGCGACGGTTGCTGATCCTGTGACGACGGATTGTCCTGCACCTCGGTCGATCTTGTGGTCATCAGACTCTTTCCCCCGCGCTGCGTCGCGGCGCGTGCTGTGCGAGCGGGCAGGGACTGAGCTGTTCGATCATGTCGTGACCGGACGACGGTCCGGATCGCTGCCAGATGGTGAGCAGACGTGGCATCGGGGGGCCTTGTCGGAGGCGCTTTCCTGGCGATACCTGGCGGGGAGAGAACACCTCTCGAGAGCGCGGCCCAGAGGCGGCGATCCGACCCCAGGTCGGCTGATGCCCAGCGCGCTGACTGTACGCGCCGCCGCCCTGTGGGTCGAGAGCCGGCTGCGCCCCTCGCGACGGGGCACCGTCAGGGCCGAGACACCGGGCCTGTCAGACATCCTCGAGCACGTTGACGCGGCTCCCGTGCGGAGCTGGGCGGGTCGGCGTACTTTCCCCTGCTGGGAATCAGCCCACCTGGGGTCGAAGCGTCGCTGAATCGCCGCGCTCCGTGAGAAGTTTCTCTACCGTCAGGTTTCGCCGGGAAGTGCCTTTCTAAGGCCCGTCATGTCCCGTCACGTCCTCCGGGCAGAGAACCGCGACCAAGACGCCGGACCGGCCCGGCCACCAAGCGCCAGCTCGCCCGCAGCGGGTCTGTCCGGGTCGTGTCGTACGTGCTTGAGCGCGCGCACCCCGCAGGCCAGCCCCGTGCCGCCGAGAAGCACCGGGCCTTCGGTCGGTCGGGCGACGTACGCAGGCGCGCCGATCAGCCGCGGCCGGCACCTGGCCGTCGCCGTCCGCGGCGATGTTCCCGCTCCTGCTGGTTTCGAGGAGCTGTACCTGCGTTTCGACCCGGTCCCGGGCACCGGGATGAGCTGTGCGTGGGCGTTCCCGACCGTGCACAGCACGGTCAACGTGGCTTCGGGCAGACCGGTCCGGCCACCAGCAAGGCATGGCTGGTGAACCGGGCGGCCGAGCTGCTGCCTGGCTTCGCGGTCGGGTCCACCCGAGCCCCGACGCGGGCGATCGCTACAGCCGGGAGATGCGGGCCAGGTTCGGGCGTCACCATCGACAGCTGGGCGCCTTCTCCAGACTGATGGACCGACCACGAGTGGTCGAGGTGGCCGTGCGTGCCTGCGGAAACGACGAACGCCTTCTGCGACGTTTCCTGTCAGTCGGCCTCGGTGACGGCACCGTCGGCGTCGGCGACCTGGCCCGCTTTGCCGCCGCCATCCGTCCCCGGGTCAGGTGTCCCGGTGATGCGCCCGATCGAGCGCAGCTCCGTCCCCACGATCTCCACGTCGATGAGTCGGGTCGTCACCAGGGTCTTTGGTCCCTTCGATGCGAGGCCATCGCCTCTGACCCCTCGTCGCCGTCCGAGGCACTGTGGCAGGAATCCGTGTGGAGCCGAATCATCGCCAGATGCTTGCGGGGCGTACCCAGCGAACAGGAGCTCGGCCATGAACCCGACCGGCAGGCGAGGATGACCGCCCTGGTGACCACGGCCGTCACGACGGCGCCGGCCGACGACGGTGCAAGCCAGCCGGTGCTGCAGGCGTCGGCCATCACCAAGGCCTATCGACGCGGCATCTGGCCACGACGCCGCACCGACCAGATCCTGACCGGCGCGGACCTCACCCTTCACCCCGGCGAGGTGGTCGGGCTGGTCGGGGAGAACGGCTCGGGCAAGTCCACCCTGATGAAGATCCTGGTCGGTGCCCTCGCCGCCGACGCAGGCACCGTCACCTACGGGGGCCGGCTGGGCTATTGCCCGCAGGAACCCTTGGTGTATCCGAGGCTGACGTGCAACGAGCACTTCGACCTGTTCGGCCGCGCCTACGCCATGACCGACGGGGCGACGGCCCAGTCTCGGCAGGAGATCTACGAGGCGCTCGGTTTCGACCGCTACGCCAACACCCGGGCCGATCAGCTCTCCGGCGGCACCCTGGCCAAGCTCAACCTCGGCCTGGCTCTGCTGCCGGACCCCGACCTGCTCCTGCTCGACGAACCCTCGGCCGGTTTCGACTGGGACACGTACCTCAAGTTCTGGGACCTGGTCGCGCAACGGCGCACGGCCGGCCGAGCGGTGCTGATCATCAGCCATTTCGTGGTCGACGAAGAGCGTTTCGACCGCATCGTGGCGGTGCGGCACGGCAAGACCGGACCGAAGTGACGACCCTGGTGCTGGTCCGCCGCTTCCTCACCGACTACGTCCGCAACCCGGTCAACCTGCTCCTGCTGGGCCTGGTCCCCACCCTGTTCGTCGTCGTCGCGGGTGGTTCGCTGTCGGATTTCGCGGAGCTGCTCGGCGGTCCGTCCGGGTCCTCGGTGGAGACCGCAACCGCCGGCTGGGCCGCCGGGTTCCTGGCCGGCGTCGCGATGTACTTCCAGACCGCGGCCACACGTGACACCGATCGCAGACTGGTCATCGCCGGCATCCCCGCCGCGCGCCTGGCCATGGCCCGGCTGCTCACCGGCGCGTGCCTGGCCCTGCTGGCTGCCACCACGGCCTTGATCGCTCTCGCCGCCCGCACCGGGATCGACTCGCCCGGGCGAGCCGTGGCCGGCACGCTGATGTTCGCCGTCATCTACGTGGCCATCGGGGCCGTGGTCGGATCGCTCGTCAGCTCACCGGTCAACGGCACCGTGATCGTCCTGTTCGTGTGGATGGTCGACGTGTTCTTCGGTCCCGCCATGGGCGCTGCCGACCGGCTCGCCACACGTGGGCTGCCCACGCACTTCGTCACCCTGTGGATGGTCGACCTGCCCTCCGGCCACGGCGGCCGGATCAGCGACCTGGGCTGGGCGCTGCTCACGACCGCCGTCGCGGCCGTCGTGGCCTGGGCCCTGGCCGCTGCGCGCAGCCGCACCGCGCACCGTAAGGTTCGTCGCGCCGTCCCCGGCTCCTGGGTCGAACAGGTCGGTGGCGCGTGGCGGGTCGCCTGGGAAGACGCCCGTCGCAACCCCGCCCTGTGGGTGCTGCTCGTTGTCGTCCCGGTGGTCTTCATCCTCGGCGCGACCGCGGTCACCCCGAACGAACCCATCACCTTCTTCCTCACCGGGCCAGGTGGTCTGGTTGCCCATACTTTTCCGATGCCCGACGTGCACGCCGCGACGATGGCACCGATCGCGATCGGCTCCCTGGCCGCACTGACCGGCCTGTTCACCGTGCTCGACAGCCGCGAGGGTGACCGTCGCGCCGCCCTCGCGGGGCTACGGCCCACCGCCCTGCTGAGCGCACGCCTCGGCGTGCTGGCACTGTTCATCCTTGGCGTCACCGCCGTCTCCCTGGCCACCACCGCCCTGGTCCTCGACGTCGAGAGCTGGCCGACCTACGCCGCAGCCAATCTGCTCATCGGCATCACCTACGGCCTGATCGGTGCGCTGCTCGCCCCGGTCTTCGGACGGGTCGGTGGCGTGTTCGTCGCTTTCCTGCTGCCGTTCCTGGAGCTGGGCATCGTGCAGAGCCCTCTGCTGCACGCCACGCCCACCGGGAGCTCGGTGTTCCTGCCCGGCTACGGGGGTTCCCGCGTCCTGCTGGACGGCGCGCTGCTGGACACCTTCGACGACTGGCTGCCGCTGCTCATCGGCCTGGCCTGGCTCGTGGTTCTCACAGTGGCCGTCACCGTGGCCTACCGGCACACCACCCGACCGTCGAGCACCCCACCGGCGACGGCCGTCTTGGTCCCGGCGGCCAGGCCCGTCGGTCACCGGGAGCACGCATCGCACTGACCCGGCGCACCCGATGGGTCGCGCTCCTGGACGCAGCGGATCGCGCGGGTGGGCTGGTCCGGCATGGTGAGCGGCCCTTCCTGCAGGCCAGCCTGGCTGACCGCCGTGCTGCCCTCAGCTCGCGTGACGCGCTCGAACGGCTCGACCGTGTCGGAGGTGTACGTTCAGCAGTGCTGATCGAATCAGCCAGTCGGGGAAGGGTTCGGCCGTCCGCCGCCGCACCCCAGGAGCAGCATCTGCTCTGTGTCCCTCACCTCGGGCACACACGGTCATGTGGGGTACCCATGACGACGCCGGGGCAGGCTGGTCCACCGGCAACCGAGCTGCGGGGAGCGATCCGCCCCGCACGTGGCCAGCGGCCAGCCGGGCAGGACGCGGCAGCGTGCCTGCGATGTTCGGCCTGTCCACCGGATCCGGGTGCCGGGTGAGCGAGCGCCTGGACGAGAGCGGGCCCCGCGCACGCGTCGGTCGCACGGTGGACATGGAGGCACCATCAGCCCCTCCTGGCCGCGACCGCCTCGGGCGTGGCGCGCCAGCGCTCCGGCCGTCGCGGAAGAGGCCTCGTGACACCCACCCCTGACCCGACGCCGACCGACACCGACGCTGACCGACACCGACACCGACACCGAATCGCCACCTATCCCCGGCTGGAGCTGGCATGACCCTTCCCGACGCGAGCGCATCGACCGCACCTGACGCGACGAGCACGACACACCCGTTGTCTGACGAGGAGCTGGATCGACTGCATGCCTACTGGCGGGCGGCCAACTACGTGTCCGTCGGCCAGATCTACCTGCTGGACAACCCGTTGCTGCGCGAACCGCTGCGTCTGGAGCACGTCAAGCCCCGGCTGCTGGGCCACTGGGGCACGACGCCGGGGCTGAACCTGATCTATGCCCACCTGAACCGGGTGATCGTCGGGCGGGGTCTGGATGCGATGTATGTCATCGGGCCTGGGCACGGTGGACCGGGAATCGTGGCGAACGCCTATCTGGAGGGCACCTACACCGAGGTCTACCCGGAGATCAGCCGCGACGAGGCCGGGCTGCGCCGACTGTTCCGGCAGTTCTCCTTCCCCGGCGGAATCCCCAGCCACGTCGCTCCGGAGACCCCCGGGTCGATCCACGAGGGCGGTGAGCTGGGCTACGCCCTCGCCCACGCCTACGGCGCCGCGTTCGACAACCCGGACCTGCTGGTGGCCTGCGTCGTCGGTGACGGAGAGGCCGAGACCGGACCGCTGGCCGCGAGCTGGCACTCCAACAAGTTTCTCGACCCGGTGCACGACGGCGCAGTCCTGCCGATCCTGCACCTGAACGGCTACAAGATCGCCAACCCCACCGTGCTCGCGCGGATCCCCGAGTCGGAGCTGATGTCGCTGCTGGAGGGCTACGGCCACCGGCCGTATGTGGTGCGCGGAGACGACCCCGAGCAGGTCCACCAGGCGCTCGCCGCGGCGCTGGACGCCGCGACCTGCGAGATCGACCGCATCCAGCGCGCAGCCCGTCAGGACGGTGAGCAGCAACGGCCTCGCTGGCCGATGATCGTGCTGGCCACCCCCAAGGGCTGGACCGGCCCCAAGGAGGTCGACGGGCTCCCGACGGAGGGCACCTGGCGCTCGCACCAGGTGCCCTTGTCGAACCTGGCAGCAAACCCTGAGCACCTGCGCCAGCTCGAGGACTGGCTGCGCAGCTATCGGCCCGAGGAGCTGTTCGACGACGCCGGGGGCCTGGTCGCGGAGCTGGCCGCGCTCCCGCCGACCGGGACGGCCCGGATGAGCGCCAACCCGCACACCAACGGGGGAGCGTTGCTGCAGCCGCTAGATCTGCCGAGCTTTGCGGACTACGCCGTGACGGTCGACGCGCCGGCCACGGTGCAGCACGAGGCGACTCGGGTGCTGGGGACCTTCCTGCGCGACGTGATCCGGGACAACCCGCACAACTTCCGGCTGGTGGGACCCGACGAGACGCTCAGCAACCGGCTGGGAGCGGTCTTCGAGCAGACCGAAAGGGTGTGGCAGGCAGAGTCGCTGCCCACCGACGAGCACCTGGCCAGAGCGGGGCGGGTGATGGAGGTCCTCTCCGAGCACCTGTGCCAGGGTTGGTTGGAGGGCTATCTGCTGACCGGCCGGCACGGATTCTTCTCCTGCTACGAGGCGTTCGTCCACATCGTCGACTCGATGGTCAACCAGCATGCGAAGTGGCTCAAGGTCACCAACGGCATTGCCTGGCGTCAACCGATCGCGTCGCTGAACTACCTGCTCACGTCGCACGTGTGGCGTCAGGACCACAACGGCTTCTCCCACCAGGATCCCGGTTTCATCGATCATCTGGTCAACAAGAAGGCCGAGATCGTGCGGGTCTATCTGCCGCCGGACGCGAACACCCTGCTCTCGGTGGCTGACCACTGCTTGCGCAGCCGGCAGTACGTCAACCTGATCGTCGCCGGCAAGCAGCCGGCTCTGTCCTACCTGACCATGGAGGAGGCGGTGACCCACTGCACCCGCGGCCTGGGGATCTGGGCGTGGGCGAGCAACGACCAGGCTGACACCGGTGCCGGGCTGCCTGACGTCGTGCTGGCCTGCGCGGGAGACGTGCCGACCCTGGAGACGCTCGCGGCGACCGCTCTGCTCCGCGAGCACCTGCCGGCGCTGCGGGTGCGGGTCGTCAACGTCGTGGACCTGATGCGGCTCGAGCCCGACACCGAGCACCCGCACGGCCTGCCGGACACCGAGTTCGACGCGCTGTTCACCGCCGACCGTCCGGTCATCTTCGCCTACCACGGCTACCCGAGCCTCATCCACCGGCTCACCTACCGACGCAACAACCATGCCAACATCCACGTCCGCGGCTACAAGGAGGAGGGGACCACCACCACGCCGTTCGACATCGTCATGCTCAACGACCTGGACCGTTTCCACCTGGTCATCGACGTCATCGACCGGGTCCCCGGGCTCGGCGCGGCGGCTGCTGAGCTGCGGCAGCGCATGGTCGATGCGCGGTTGCGGGCCCGCGTCTACACCCGGGCGCACGGCGAGGACGACCCGGCGATCCGCGACTGGACCTGGCCCTACCGCGATGAGCCCGCGGCATGAACCGGCGCCCTGCCCTGTCCGAGCTCGGGCTCTCGACGGGCAAGAAGACCCGGCTGCGCCGCATCCTGCACCATCACGGGCTGGGCAACGGCACCGCGATGTTCTTGCCGTACGACCAGGGCCTGGAGCACGGCCCCCGGGACTTCTTCGCCCATCCAGCCGCCGGCGACCCGTCCTACGTCGTGCGCCTGGCCGTGCAGGGTGGCTTCAACGGGGTGGCGCTGCAGGTCGGCAACGCCGAGAAGTTCTACGGCGACGTCGCCGGTGAGGTGCCGCTCATCCTCAAGCTCAACGGGCGCACCGAGCTGCCCTCGGCCGACGCCCCGTTCTCCCCGCTGAACGCCTCGGTCCGCGACGCGGTCCGGTTGGGCGCCGACGCGGTCGGTTACACGCTGTACGTCGGGTCCGCCCGTCAGGCCGAGGACCTCGCCCAGTTCCGGACCGTCCGGGAGGACGCCGAGGCGCACGGGATGCCGATCATCGTCTGGGCCTACCCCCGCGGCAGCGCGGTCCAGAACGCCGGTGGCCAGGACAGCTTCTACTCGATCGACTACGCCGCCCGCACCGCGGCCGAGCTCGGCGCCGACATCGTCAAGGTCAACTTTCCCGACCCGACCGCCACCCAGGGGGTGCCGGCCCCCTACGAACGTCCGTACAGCGTCCCCCAGGCGGTTGCGGCGGTGGTCGCGTCGGCCGGACGTGCCCAGGTGGTGTTCTCCGGAGGGACCAGGGCGGATGACGAGACGGTGCTGTCGCGCACCCGCGCGGCGATGGACGCCGGCGCGATCGGCGTGATCTACGGCCGCAACGTCTGGCAACGCGACCATGACGAGTCCCTGCGGTTCAGCAGCAAGATCGCGGACATCCTCGCCCGCTACCCGAGCCCCGGCCCTACCGCAGCGTGACCGGCGGGGGAATGCCGGTCACCGGGCCGCTCCTGCGGGGCTACGAGGCGGTCATCTTCGCCCTGGACGGCGTGGTCATGCGCAATGAATCGCGGCACGCCGCGGCGCGGCAGCAGACGCTCGGCGAGGTGCAGCCGCCAGACCGCCGGCTGACGCGAACCGGGACCACGGCGTACCCCAGCGCGATCGATCTGCTGCAACGGTTGCGCGCCGCGGGCATCGCGACCGCGCTGGTGACCACCAGCCGCGCCGGTGCCGCCGACCTGGACTCCGCGGGCGTGGGCGAGCTGTTCGACGTACGCGTGGACGGCCACGAGACGCAGGGCCTCACGCTGCTCGAAGCACCTGACCCCGCCCTGCTCGTCGAGGCCGCCCGCCGACTCTCAGCGGACCCAGCAGGCTGCGTGGTGGTCGAGGACGCCGAGTCCGGGGTGCGGGCGGCGGTGGCGGGTGGGTTCGGCCTCGTGGTCGGGGTAGACCGGGTCGGCAACCGTGCCGGGCTGCTCGCCGCCGGCGCCCAGGTCGTCGTGGAGGATCTCGGGGCGTTGCACACGGACCGCCCGGTCCTCGACTCGGCCGCCCGATGGTGCGGCGGCGCAGCTCGCGAGGCAGACGACGCCTGGTTGCTCGGGTACGACGAGTTCGACCCGGCGCAGGAGGGAACCCGGGAAGCCTTGTGCACCCTGAGCAACGGCTACCTGGGGACGCGCGGCGCCGCGCCGGGCAGCTCCGCCGACGGCATCCACTACCCCGGCACCTACCTGGCGGGCGTCTACAACCGGCTGCACAGCGACATCGGTGGCCGCAGCGTCGAGACCGAGCACCTGGTCAACGCTCCTGACTGGGCCGCGCTCAGCCTGGGCCAGCCTGGCGCGCCGCCCTACCTGCCCGGCTCGACGCAGCTGATCAGCTTCACCCAGCAGCTGGACCTGCGCCGCGCGGTCCTGACCCGCGTCTGCCGCTACCGCGACGAGGCCGGTCGCACCACCAGGGTGAGCACACGCTCCCTGGTGCACCTGACGCGCCAGCACCTGGCCCTGCTGGAGACCACGGTCGAGGCCGAAGACTGGTCCGGACCGTTGCTGGTGCGTTCCGGCGTCGACGGACGGGTGTCCAACGGCAACGTCACCGACGACCGGCTGCTGAACGGCAATCATCTTCGGCCGGTCAGTGCCCGACAGACCGGTCCGGAGACCGTGCTGCTGGAGGTGGTCACCAGCCAGTCGCAGGTGCATCTCGCCTTGGCCTCCCGCACCAGCCTGCGGGACGGCGGCGGCGTCGTCTTGGACGCACGAGCCCAGGACCCCGCGGGGACGAAGAATATCCGCGCGCCGCGTCGGTTGCTCCTGGAGGAGCCGGGACAGGTGGGCCAGGAGTTCACGCTGGCCCTGCAGGCCGGGTGCCCGGTGACGATCGAGAAGCTGGTGGCGGTGACGACCTCCCGCGACCGGGCCCTCTCGACCGCGGCGCTGTCCGCGGTCGCTCTGGTGGAGGGTGCCCCCACCGCCGCTGAGCTGGTCCGTTCGCACCAGTCGGCCTGGGAACGGGCGTGGCAGCGGTTCGCGGTCGAGATCCGTGCGGGTCAGCGACAGTCGCTCGCGCTGAACCTCAACACCTTCCACGTGCTGCAGACGGTGGCGTCGGTCGGGCCGGACTCGGACGCCGGCGTGCCCCCACGAGGCTTGCACGGTGAGGGCTACCGAGGACACATCTTCTGGGACGAGATGTTCGTCTATCCGATGGTGACCCTACGGCGACCAGAGCTGACGCGCGCACTGCTGCGCTACCGCTACCGGAGACTCGGTGCCGCCAGGTCCGCCGCCACCGACGCCGGGTGGGACGGGGCGATGTTTCCCTGGCAGAGCGGCAGCGAGGGACGCGAGGAGACGCCCGACGAGCTGTTCAACCCGCGTAGCGAACGCTGGATGGCAGACAACTCCCACCGGCAGCGACACGTCGGACTAGCCATCGCCTACGGAGCCTGGCAGTACTACCAGGCCACCGCAGACATCGACTTCCTTCGCGACGAGGGGGCTGAGCTGATGGTCGAGATCACCCGGTTCTTCGCGAGCCTGGCCACCTATGACGCGACCGACGACCGCTTCGACATCACCGGGGTGATGGGGCCGGACGAGTTTCACGACGGCAACCCGCAGACCCCCGGCTCGGGACTGCGCAACAACGCCTACACGAACGTCATGCTCGCCTGGTCCATCCGACGGACCTTGCAGGTGCTGGATCTGCTGGTGGACGCCGACTGCGGCCCGCTGGAGGACCGGTTGGCGCTGCGGCCCGGCGAACGGGAACGCTGGAGCCGGATCCGTCATCGCCTGCGGGTGCCGTTCCATGCCGACGGAGTCATCAGTCAGTTCGAAGGCTACGAGCAGCTGGCGGAGCTCGACTGGGTCGGCTACCGAAACAGGTATGGCGACCTCGGACGCCTCGACCTGATCCTGGCCGCCGAGAACGGCAGCACCAACGACTACCGGCTCGCCAAGCAAGCCGACGCTCTGATGCTGTTCTACCTGTTCTCGGCTGAGGAGCTACGTGAGCTGCTGGCCCCGATGGGCTATCCGCTCCCGGCCGAGTCCATCCTGCGGACCGTCGAGTTCTACCTCGCCCGCACCACGCACGGTTCCACCCTGAGCCGGCTCGTGCACTCGTGGGTGCTCGCCCGCAGCGATCGGCACCGTTCCTGGTCCCTGTTCGCCCGGGCCTTGGACAGCGACCTCGTCGACATCCAGGGCGGCACCACCCGCGAAGGCGTGCACCTCGGTGCCATGGCCGGCACCGTCGACATGGTCCTGCGCTGCTATGCCGGTCTGGAGATCCGTGACGACGTGTTGTGGCTGCACCCGGCGCTGCCGCCCGAGCTGCCCCGCACCGCCTTCGAGATCGTCTACCGAGGCCAACCGATCAACATCGACCTGACCCGGGACCACGTGTCGCTGACGTTGCGCTCCTGCACCGCAGAGCCCATCACCGTGTGCGTCGAAGGTCGCACCAGTGTGCTCGCGCCCGGAGAGGTCCACGTGGTCACCCTGACACCGGACCGTCGATCAGGACCGGCCGCGTCCCACCTGCGCACCCCGGCTCCGTCTCGCTAGGCCGCGTCCACTGCTGACGAGCCCTCTCGCCGTCGACAGGCCTGCATCGGACCGCTGAAGTGGACGTAGACCAGAAGGCTCAGGACCGCGGCGTAGAAGCACCACACCGACACGAAAGTCTTGATCGAGACGACAGCTGCGACGACGGCCAGAACAAAGGCCAGCACCCCGAACACCTTGATGCACCAGTGGCTCGAGAAGAGCCCGCTGATGCAGGTCGCCGTCAGATATCCGACGAGCACTGCGGCGAGGTAGAAGTGCGGTGAGTCGTACGCGACGCTGTCCCCTCTGACCCTCGCGGTCACCGGGAAGCGCACGATGAAGAAGAGCAGGTACAGCCCTACGGACAGCCCGAGGACGACGAAGGCGCTGAGCACCCTTCTCCGCCAGATCCGAGGCTCCACCAGCAAAATCGCGAAGGGTATGAGGATGGGCCACACCACGTGGGAAAACATGGAGTAGAGGTAGGTCGCCCACGTCTGCAGCACGGGCAGGTCGCGGCCCAGGCTCACCCATACGGCCCCTTCCGTGATCTGCTGCAGGCCGAAGAGCAGCGGGACCAACGCAAGGGGCAGCTCGCGCGCGCCCCTCGACTTTCGCAGGGTGAGCACTCCCACCACGGCGAGGGTCGTGCCGGCCGTGAAGCTGGCGGTCGGCGAGAAACACATGTTTCGATTCCTTCCGCAACCGTCAGCGGGAGCTCAGGTTCAGAGGACCCGGCCGGCCCTTTCTCCTGCACACCTGCTCGGTCGCCCTCACATGTCCATGGTTTGGTCTGGGCGGGTGTGCGAGTGCATGAAGAGTCGCTCGCCGAGAACGATGAGCAGGATGCCGCCGCCGGCGGCGTACAGGCTGAGGGCGTCGGCGGAGGCCTTGACCCAGACGAAGGCGCCGAGCACCACGAGGTCGAGGACGATGGCAGTCACGACGATGGCTGGCTTGAACGCCACGCGGGTCCGAAGGTGGCGAAGCAGACCCCAATGGATGGCGATGTCCATCAGGAGGTAGTAGATCGCACCGAGGGCCGCGATGCGGCGCAGGTCCAACGTCGCGGTCAGGGCCATGGCGAACGCGACGGTGTAGACGGTGGCGTGGATGCGCACGCCGCCGGGCATGGCGAAGTGGCGGTGCGGGACCTGCTTGAGGTGGGTGAGCATGCCGAGCATGCGGGAGGCGGCGAACACGCTGGCCATGACCCCGGAGGCCGTCGCGACCACGGCCAGCACCACGGTGAACCAGACGCCACTGTCACCGAACGCCGGTCGGGCCGCCTCGGCGAGGGAGAAGTCCTCGGCGGCGATGATCTCCGGGAGGGTGAGGTTTCCGGCCACGGCAGCCGCGATGGCCAGGTAGACGACACTGCAGATGGCTAGCGAGATCATGATGGCCCGGCCGGTGTTGCGATGCGGATCGACGATCTCGCCGCCGCTGTTCGCGACCGTGGTGAACCCCTTGTAGGCAAGGATGGCCAGGGCGACCGCGGCCAAGAAGCCCTCGGGCGAGACGTCGATGCCCGCGCTGGCTGTGCCGTTGGTGAAGTTGGCGGCCTCGACCAACCACAGACCGGCGACGGCGAACAGCCCGAGACCAAGAATTTTGATCGCGGCCATGAATCGTTGCGAGGCCTGGACGGCCTTGTTACCGGCGATGATGACGACGAACGCGGCGGCGAGAAGTCCGACCCCCAGGGCGGGCACCCAGAACGCAGCCGGCTCCAGACCGATGATCTGCAGCACGTACGACCCGAAGGTGCGGGCTACCAGGCTCTCGCTGATCACCATCGAGACATACATGAGGATCGCGAACACCCCGGCTGTCGTGCCGGGACCGTACTGCTCACGGAGAAACACCGCGATGCCCCCCGAAGACGGGTAGACACCAGCGAGCTTGACGTAGGAGTAGGCACTGAACCCGACCACGATCGCAGCGACGACGAACGCGAACGGGAACAGGTCGCCGGCGAGACGAGCGGTCTGACCGGTGAGAGCGAAGATTCCGGCGCCGATCATCACACCGGTCCCGAGCGCTACCGCCCCCGACAGGCTCAGGCTGCCCGGTACGTCCTCGGGCGACTGCTCATCGGTCGCACCGGGACCGTCCTGCCTGTCAGCCACGTTGTTCAGCAGCACGTCGCAGCGGTGAGCAGCAGCGAGCCGCGGCGGTCATCGACCCGGTCCACGCGTCGCGAGACCCACCAGGTGGGGGCCAACAGAGAGGCAGCATCGATCAGCCTTGGAATCGCACTTCCTGGTGGCACCTGGCGGAGAAGGATATTAAGAGCGCGGCCTTACGGCGGCGCTCCGACCCCAGGTCGGCTGATGCCCAGCGAGCAAACCGTACGCGCACCGGCCACGATCGGCAAAGAACGAACCAGCCGCGAGCCGTAGGACCTTTGGCACTAGGCAGCGGCACTTGCGACTGTGAGCATAGGTAGGCAGGGCCACTGCCGGGACTGGAGCCAGCATGAGCATCTGTCACGGGCTGTGACGAGTTCCCGTCACGTACCAAGGTTTCGGGGAGCAGCGCCAAGATCGTCCAAGCTTCGATGAAAGGTGACTCATGAGCGGTAGCGACGTACTGGTCGTTGTTGGTGCCATGTTCTTGACCGGCCTCTTGGGGTGGTTCTTCTTCGGCCCGAAGAAGTCCCGGCGGGCTGATCTCGATGGCGGCGTGCAGAGCATCCGGGTGACGGTGAAGGGCGGGTACAGCCCGGACGTCATCCAGGTCACGCGTGGGGTGCCCGTTCGGCTGCTGTTCGACCGGCAGGAGTCCGGGGACTGCTCCTCACGCGTGGTCCTGCCCGACTTTCAGATCAATCAGCCGTTGCCGGCGTATGCCACCACGGCGGTCGACTTTGTTCCCGAACAAGCCGGGGACTATGAGTTTGCCTGCGGGATGAACATGATCCGTGGCCGGCTGCAGGTCGTGCAGGGTGACGGACCCAGCCGTGCCGCCTCGGTCGGGGTTGCTGCAGCGAGCGGGGACGGCGCTGCGGAGCCGGTGCCGACCGACCCGGACGGGCCGTCTGGAGCCGCAGACCCGGTGGGTGCGCTCGCCGGCGTGGACACGGCGGAAGCCGAGGAACGGGAGCGCAAGGCCGAGATCTCGGACCTGACCCGACGGGTGGTCTCCGGTGCGGTGCTCACGGCGCCGGTCCTGTTCGCGGTCATGCTGGTGGAGTTCTTCGGGGCCGCCTGGATGCCGGCACTGCTGACGGATCGCTGGTTCCAGCTGGCGCTGATCACACCGGTGATGTTCTACACCGGCTGGCCCATCCACCGCAGCGGGTGGCTGGCGATGTCGCACCGCACCGCGGACATGAACTCCCTGATCACGTTGGGCACGATCGCGGCGTACGGCTACAGCCTGGTGGTGACGTTCGTCCCGACGGCGCTGCCTGCCAGCGTCCAGGCGGTCTACTACGAGGCCGTCGGGGTGATCATCACCTTGATCCTGCTCGGACGGCTGTTCGAGACCAAGGCCAAGGCCGGCACCGGTGAGGCGATCCGCACGCTGATCGGGCTGCAGCCCCGTACGGCCCGGGTCGTCCGCGACGGCCAGGAGGTAGAGGTGGACATCGACGACGTCCTGGTGGCCGACGTCGTGGTGGTGCGGCCCGGTGAGAAGCTGCCGGTGGACGGCCAGGTCGTCGAAGGCCGCTCCGCGGTCGACGAGTCGATGGTCACCGGCGAGCCGATCCCGGTGGTCAAGACCCCCGGAGACATCGTCATCGGGGCCACGATCAACCAGACCGGGTCTTTCCGCTACGAGGCCACCAAGATCGGCGCAGACACCATGCTCGCGCAGATCATCAAGCTGGTCCGTCAGGCACAGGGTTCCAAGGCCCCGATCCAGCGCCTTGCCGACCAGGTCTCCAGCTTCTTCGTCCCGGCCGTGATCGGCCTGGCGATCTGGACCTTCGTGGTGTGGACGCTGCTCGGACCCTCGCCGGCGTTCATCTTCGCCCTCGTCGCGGCCGTGTCCGTGCTCGTGATCGCCTGCCCGTGCGCGCTCGGACTGGCGACCCCGTTGTCGATCACGGTCGGCACCGGCAAGGGCGCGACTGCCGGCATCCTGATCCGCTCCGCGGAGGCCCTGGAGACCGCGCACAAGCTTGACACGATCGTGCTCGACAAGACCGGCACGATCACCGAGGGCACTCCGGCCCTCACCGACGTCCTGCCGGTCACCGGCTTCACCGCCGACGAGGTCCTGGCGCTGGTGGCCTCGGTCGAGGCTTCCTCCGAGCACCCGCTGGCCACGGCGATCGTCGCGGGGGCTCGGCAACGCACGCTGACCTTCCCGCCGGCCACCGCTTTCGACTCGATCACCGGTCAGGGCGTGCGTGCCCTGGTCGGTGGCAGGGAGGTGCTGGTCGGCAACCGGCGACTGCTGGCCGCTGCTGGCATCGACGACGACCCCCTCAGCGCGGACAGCGAGCGGCTCGCCGCAGACGGCAAGACCCCCATGCTGGTCGCCGTCGACGGGCGCGCCGCCGCAGTCATCGGGGTCGCCGACACCGTCAAGGCCGGCTCGGCCGGGGCGGTGGCCGCCCTGCACGCCCGGGGCATCGAGGTGGTCATGATGACCGGTGACAACCGGTTGACCGCCACCGCGATCGCCCGCCAGGTCGGCATCCGGCGGGTCCTGGCCGAGGTGATGCCAGAGCACAAGGCCGCAGAGGTTCGGCGGCTGCAGGCCGAAGGGCGGGTCGTCGGCATGGTCGGCGACGGCATCAACGACGCCCCCGCCTTGGCCCAGGCCGACGTCGGCTCCGCCATCGGCACCGGCACGGACGTCGCCATCGAGTCCTCCGACCTCACCCTGATCTCCGGCGCCCTCTCCGGCCTGGTGACCGCCATCGACCTGTCCCGGGCCACCATGCGCAACATCCGGCAGAACCTGGTGTTCGCGTTCCTCTACAACGGGATCGGCATCCCGATCGCTGCCGGTGTGCTCTACCCGTCGTTCGGCATCACGCTGAGCCCGATGATCGCAGCGGGCGCCATGGCGCTGTCGTCTCTTTCCGTCGTCGCGAACGCCAACCGGCTGCGCGGCTTCACCCCCACCGTCATCCCTGACAACGTCCGAGCGGAAGCCACCGACCCGGTGGTGGAGATCGGGCACGACGAACCGAAGGAGAACCTCATGGCCCACGAGACACAGCTGGTGACCGATCCGGTTTGCGGCATGAGCATCGACCCGGAGGCTGCGGCCAGCAGCACCGAGCACGCCGGCCAGACCTACTACTTCTGTTCCCCGAGCTGCGCCCAGACTTTTGCCGCGGACCCCGAAGCGCAGACCTCGGCAGCCAGGGCCACCTGACCTGCGCCTCGATTCCTGCCCTGGACGTCGCGATCGGGGCAGGTTCCTCTGCCAGGTGTCAGGGTGGATAGCGCGACTACGTCCTCTCTGGTGAGTCGACGGAGGAGGGATAGGGATACAGGTAGCTGGCGCCCCAATAGGGTTCGTAGCCGTAGTGGTCAAAGACGCTGGCGTGGTAGGGCCGGTTGTCGACGAGGTCGGGGGCGTAGCCCGGGCTCGAAGCGACCCGGTCGCCTGACTGGTCGATCTCGACGTCTTGCTCGGTGATCTTCGTGACGGCGTCGACGGGGATGAGCGTCTTCGTCCTCCCGAACCCGAGGACCCCGCCGTGCTCGACGAGCAGGAACCGGATCTTGCTCTCCTGGTCGTCGACGAGCAGGTCAGACACCGTGCCGAGACGGATGCCGTCCTTGTCCCTCACGGTGCGGCCGCGGACGTCGTTGGCCGGTCCGTCGACCGTCATGCCGCGGTCGCCCAGGGTGTAGATGGTGGCGTTGTCGTGGAGAGTCATGGCTCCGGGTCCTTCACGGTGGTGGGTCGGTGGAGTTCCTGTGGGCGGTCGTCGGTGGGCAAGCCCGCTCAGAGCGGAGCTCCCGTGGTGCGCAGTCCCTCACGGGGTCGGGTTGTCGCGCTCGGGTCCTCGAGGTGCTCGGCGATCAGGTGCGCGCACCACTCGCCGTGGCTGAGCGGCAACAGGTGCGTCCCGCCCGCGTAGGTCCGGTGCCGCACGGAGGAGTGGGCCGCGGCGAACTGTGCCGCTCGCCCGGGAACCGGTACGGGGTCGCGACCGCCCTCGGCCAGGGTGACCGGCGTTCCGGCCGCACCGAGACGGAGCAGCGCCGGCTCCCACTCCGCGGTGTGAAGCAGGCCGCTGAGAGAGCCGCGGAAGGAGTCCCACGTGTGCTGCACCCCAGCGAGGGCGACCGGGAGAGGCAGGTCCGGCCGCACCGCAACCGCGACCCAGCCCGCCGCTCGGCGGTGCGCGCACACCCACCGGCAGAGCATCTTCGGGATCGGTCCGTCACCGACCAGGATGGCCTCGGTCGGCCCCATCAAGGCGACCCGCGCATCAGCCTCCGCGGCGTCGCGGTACAAGGCTCCGCACAGCGTGGTCACTCCAAGGACCCGCTCGGGGTGGCGTGCGGCGAACCGGAGAGCCAGCGGCCCGCCCATCGAGTGTCCCGCGACGATCAGGGGCTCGGCGTCAAGACCCAGCGCCGCCAACATCGCATCCAGGGCATCGAGGTGGCCCTCTCCGGTCACCGGGTCCGACGTCACCAGCGAGCCGCCGAACCCCAGCAGGTCCGGTACGACGACCCAGGCAGATTCGCCGAGCCGATCGAACGCCGCACCGAAGCTGCTGCCGGACGAGATCATGCCGTGCAGCAGCAGCACGACCGGCCCCCCAGATCCGAACGTACGCACCTGCAGCGGGCCCGCCTGCACGGAACCACCCGCGCCGGCCCGCCACCGGCGCACCGTCGGAGACCGCAGGTGGGCGAGCCCCCACGCCCCGGTCAGCAACGCGCTGACCATCCCGACCGCGGCCCACGGACCCGCGACGCCGGTCGACCGGACCGGGCCAGGCCCACGGGCTCGTCCCGACACCGTCCGTACGCGTGGGCTCCCGCTCATGTCCCTACCGTCGCACCGGCAGGACCGGACGTCACCTGCCGGAGGACCCGCGACCGGGGGCACATGGTCCCGAGCGGGCTCGCGACCTACAGGCGGCGGGCCGCGACCTCCCGACGCTGACACCCGCCGGGTCGACCATGAGTCCGCGAGCAGGCAGGTCTCGGACCGGGACGTGGTAGACCTCGCAACGCAGGTGCCCAGCAAGCTCAGCAGACCTCGGGCCGAGCCTGTCCGATCGTGTGCAGCGAGGAGGTTGCTGATCATCACAGACCCGCGCCGGTCCCTGCGGCAGTTCCGGCGGGCGACGCAGATCGCCACGATCCTGTGGGCGAGCGGATTCCGGTGGTTGGTGGCCGCTCTGGGCCTGCAGGTCTGCGTCGACATCGGCTGTCGTCTGCTGTGCTTCGGACACCTACGTCAGTGCCATCACCACGTCGAGATGGACCTGCCGCTGCCGGACCGGATGCGCCGTGCGGTGGAGGCGCTGGGACCGACGTTCGTCAAGATCGGGCAGATCGTTGCGATGCGCCCGGACTATGTGCCGATCGAGTACGCGTTGGCGCTGCGGCAGCTGCAGAACCACGCCGAGCCGTTCGGGTCCGAGTCAGCGCGGCAGATGGTCGAGGCCGAGCTCGGCCACCCGTTGGACGAGCTGTTCGCCGACTTCGAACCGGAACCGTTCGCGGCCGCGTCGCTGGCGCAGGTCCACCGGGCCACGCTCCCGGACGGACGGCGTGTCGCGGTGAAGATCCAGCGTCCCGGGGCGGAACGTCAGATGCGCGACGACCTCGACCTGCTCGCGTTGCTCGCCCGACGGCTCGAGCGCCGCGCTCCGCAGGTTCTGGGCTTTCGTCCGACGGCCTTGGTTGCTGATCTGCGGGAGACCACGCTGCGCGAGCTGGACTTCCGGGAGGAGGCCCGGACCTGCGAGAGGGTCGGTGCGTTCTTCGCCGGACGTGCGGACATCGTCATTCCGTGGGTCGACGCCGACCGCACCACCAGACGTGTCCTGACGATGGAGTTCGTCGAAGGCGTTTCACCTGCTCCCGCGACCGCTCTGCGGGAGCAGGGTCTTGACGTCGACCTGCTGCTCAACGCCGGTGCGCGGGCCATGCTCGATCAGCTCTTCACCCTGGGCATTTTTCACGCGGACCCGCACCCCGGCAACCTGCTGTTCCTGCCCGGTGACCGGGTGGCCTTTCTCGACTTCGGCATGTTCGGGCGTCTCAACGCGCGCAACCGCCGCCGGCTGGCCCTGATGGTGTGGGCCCTGGTGCAGGGGGACTTCGACGTCGTCGCGGGCCAGCTCCTCGGCTTCGCCACCCTGGGCCCTGGCGCCGACCCCGACGCCTTCCGCGACGCGTTCGACGACGTGGTGCAGGACTGGTATGCGGGCAAGGGCAACTCGTCGATCGCGCACCTGCTGGTGCGCGAGCTCGGGATCGGCGCACGGTTCGGCATCGTGTTCCCCCGCGATCTCGTTCTCGTCGCCCGCGCCCTCGTCGGGCTCGAGGCGACGACCACGCTGGTGGTCCCGGAGCGTTCGTTCCAACAGCTGCTGGAACCGCTCGTCGACAACGTCCGCGGTGCGGTGCTCCCGCACGGGGCGCAGCTCAAGGACATCGTGATGCAGCACCGGTACGAATACCTCCAGCTCGCGCTCGAGCTGCCCGATCTGCTGCCCGACCTCGCCCGACGGGTGCTGGGGGACAGCCAGACGCCCGGTGACCTGCTGCCCGGGAAGACGAAGGACCGGCTGTCTCCGGGCTGGCTCCTGCTCGCGGCTGCCACCGGGGCCGCAGCCGGGCGCCTGGCCGCAGCAAAGACCCGCGGGCGGGCCTGATCGCCCTGACCAGGTCGCTGATGCTCCTCAACCTGCGAGCAGCAGGGGTAGACAGCCCGCATTCCTACCGACCCAGCGATGAGGAGGCTGACATGGCGAATCGGATCACCACGGACCTGGTCCGCGGCGTGACGGTGCAAGATTTGTCGTCCGACCCGGCCAGCCGACAGCCGTTCGGCGAAGAGATGCCCGACGAAGGTGCGCGGTGAGCCCGCCGGCGGCGGATGCGCTGGTGCTGTTCGGCGTGTCCGGTGACCTGGCGCACCGCAAGCTGCTGCCCGCTCTCTACGGACTGGCCGTCCGGGGACTGCTCGATATGCCCGTGCTGGGCGTGTCGGCCGGCGACTGGGACGACGCGGCGCTGGCGGAGCACACCGCTACCGCGATCACCGCAGCCCGGCCGGACGCCGATGAGCAGGTGGTGGCCGACCTGACGAGCCGGTTGCACATGGTCGCGGGGGACTACCGCGATCCGGCCACGTTCGAGAAGCTGGCGCAGCGTTGCGCCGAGCTGGGGGTTCGTCATGCCGTGCACTACCTGGCCATCCCGCCGGATCTGGCCGGCACGGTCATCGGGGGCCTGGCTCAGGCGGGGCTGAACCGCGGCGCCCGGGTGGTGCTGGAAAAGCCGTTCGGCCGCGACCTCGCCTCGGCGCAGCGGCTGAACGAGACCGTTCGGCAGGCGTTCGACGAGTCGTCGATCTTCCGGATCGACCATTACCTCGGCAAGGAGTCGGTGGAGAACCTGCTGGTGTTCCGGTTCGCGAACTCGCTGCTGGAACCGGTGTGGAACCGTCGCTACGTCTCGCAGGTGCAGATCACCATGGCCGAGACCATCGGGGTGTCTGGTCGCGGCGGGTTCTACGAGGGCGTGGGTGCGGTCCGCGACGTGGTGCAGAACCACCTGCTGCAGGTGCTGGCGCTGCTGGCGATGGAGCCACCGGTCAGCGCTGACGCCGCCGCGCTGCGCGATGAGAAGGCGAAAGTCCTGACCGCGATCCAGCCGGTGAGCTCGGCAGACTGTGTGTTCGGGCAGTACAACGGCTATCGCGACGAACCGGGCGTGGCCGCCGACTCCTCGGTCGAGACCTACGCCGCGCTGCGTCTCCACATCGACACCTGGCGCTGGGCCGGGGTGCCGTTCGTGCTACGTGCCGGCAAACGGCTGGCGGCCACCGCGCTGGAAGCGGTGGTGGAGCTCCAGGCCCCGCCCCGGCTGCTGTTCGTCCCGCACGCCGCGGCGCCGGAGCCGAACCTGCTGCGGTTCCGGCTCGGCGTCGATGACGGGGTCACCATGACGCTGCAGGCCAAGAGGCCCGGCGAACAGCTGCACACCCGCTCCGTCGACCTCGATGTGGACTTTCCCGTCGCGCTGGGAGCTCGCCACGACGCCTATGAACGGCTGCTCGCCGACGCGTTGGTGGGGGATACGTCACGCTTCGCCCGTAATGACGCCGTCGAGCAGGCCTGGCGCATCGTGCAACCGCTTTTCGACGATCCGCCACCGGTCAGCAGCTATGAGCCCGGCACCTGGGGACCCGAGCAAGCCAGCCGGATCACCCCGGCCGGATGGCATTCCGTCCAGCTCCACCACCAGCATTCCGCCGCGCACCGGGCGGCCACGCCAGCGCCCCCACCGGGAAAGACGGCGCATCAGTGAGATCCTCCCGGTCTGCGGGTCTTTCGGCCCACGGTGTCGGTCAGAAGGTCCCTGGTCCCGGTGATGGCGACGGTGGTCGGCACAGCGGCACAGCGGCACAGCGCTCCGAGCACCGACGCTGGGCCACGGGCGCCCGTCCAGCCGGGGACCGCTGGCTGGCGGCGAAGACGGGCAGCCGATGAGCGTGATCCGGCGGCACGCCAGGGCTGGCGCGTGAACTGCGCCGTCGTCGTCGTCGACGACGACGGCGGGCTGGTCGCCCCCCCGATCCAGCAGCGCCACGATGCGCCGCACCCGGATCGGTGTGATGGGCGTTGCGGCGCTGCTCCTGACTGAGGCTCGTGGGCGCGCCAGCACGGCCACGGACCGCCGCCCGACCTTCCCGTCGACCTGCTGGTGCGCCCACCCGCCGGGATTCCCTTCGTCGGCCGCCCGTACCGTCTCGCGGCGCTCGGCGACTCCGGCATGAGCGGGGTCGGAGCCGGCGACCTCGACGGTGTGTTGTCGGGACAGGTGGCGCAGCGCCTCGCCGTAGCCCTCGACAGGTCGGTCCACGTGACCAGCTCTGCGCGGGCCGGGGCGCGCACCGCCGATGTCCTACGCGAGCACGTTCCGCGACTCACGGCGGCTGACGGTGTGGTCCTGCTGGTGGGGACCAACGACTTCGTGCACCGGACCCCGCTGCCCGTCCTGCGCAGGCAGACCGCCGCGCTGCTCGATGCGTTGGTCGCAGCCGGCGCGCCCGTGACGATGTCAAGCCTGCCGGAGTTCCGGGCGATGCGCCTGCTGCCCCGTCCGCTGCGCGACACCGTGTCGGCATACGCGCGCGTGATCAACGCGATGCAGCGTGGACAGGCCGCGTCGCGCCCGACCGTCCAGCTGGTCGACGTGCGCCGACACGCCGGTCCTGCGTTTCTGCGCCAGCCCGCCGCCATGAGCGCGGACGGCTTCCACCCGTCCCGTCTCGGCTACGCGCTCATCGCGGACGCGCTCGCTCCCGTGGTTGCTGCGACGAGCAGGGCCCCGATAGTGACAGACGTCTCCTCCTGAGGAGGACCTCCGCCTCTACTACGTCGCGTAGGCGTGGGTCAGTCTTACTGTGTACCGCCGCCGGCGATCTGAAGGAGCATCCGATGAACATGGGCATGAAACCCCGCCACCTGGTCCTAGCCGCTGTCGGTGTCGGTGCCCTCTATGCGCTCGGCGTCTCAGCAGGGACCTTGATCTTCGTGGTCGCGCTGGCTTACATGGCCTCCATGCACCTCGGCCACCGCGGCGGTCACGGCGGTGACGGCGGGCAGCTGCCGAGCAAGCTGTCGTCCCGTCGCCCCGGCAAGCAATGATCTGGCTGTAGCTGGCATCAACATCGCGCAAGAGCGGAAACGCCGGATGCGCATCAGCCGACCTGGGTCGAAGCGCCGCCTCGGTCGCGCTCCGCGAGTCTCCCTCTCTGCCAGGTGTCGCCAGGAAGTGCCTTTTTCAAAGGCCCCCCGGATCCCCCGCACGCTGTTGCTCCCGTCGTGGTTGCTCCCGTCGTGGTTGCTCACGAGGTGCAACGCAGCCACACGGTCCCGCCTGGCCTCTGCACCCGCGACGCCAGCCCGCGTCTGCGGCTCCTGCAGCAACGGCCCGCCACCGGTCCTCTTCGGCGCCACACCCTGCCCTGCTGCAGCACAGAGGCCGAGCGTTTGCCGGTGGAAGACACGACGTGACAGCGGCACGTGTTCGGCGAACGTCCCATCCCGAGAATCGAGACCGTCCCATGATCCTCCTCCTCTGCTTGCTCCTCGCCTGGACGCTCTATCGCGTCTTCTGGCCGCTCCAGGCCTCAACGGCCGGCCTACGTGCCAGCACTGTGGGGGGCGCAAAGCAGCCGCGGAGCGGGACCCCACGGACTGGCGCGAGGCTCGACGATGTCGCTCCCTACCCAGCCTGGACCGCGCTGGACGACCATCAGCTGACGAGGCTCCTGATCAGCTCCGCCCCGCGACCGCCGAGCGAAGAGGACCGCCTCTGATGACCAGCAGGCAACGGGCCGGAAACGGTGTGGCGAGGGTGCCCGGTCCTCGTCGGCCTGCGCCAGATCGTGACGCAGCGCCTGCTCTCGGGCGACCCGCGAGGTGCGACCGTCTGATCCCGGCGTGCAGGCACATCCCCCTGAGACCGGCGGTCAGCAGACCCGCTCGGGCCCACCAACGCTAGGAGACGATCCTCATGACCACTCACGACAATGCCACGCTCTATGCCCTCGGCGACCGGGGTCAGACCGTCGACGGATCCGCCAACGATGTCCGTGGTCGGCAGGTGAAAGACCATGCCGGCAAAGCGATCGGCAAGGTGGCTGACCTGATTGTCGACGACCAGGACAAGAAGGTCCGCTTCCTGCTCGTCGATCACGGGGGCTTCCTCGGCTTCGGTGGGACCCACACCATGATCCCGGTGGACGCTGTGTCCGACGTCACTCACGACGAGGTCGTCATCGACCAGTCTTGCGACCGGATCGCGTCAGCACCCGGCTACGCCCCGGACCTCATCGACGACCGGCCCTACCAGGCCCAGCTCTACAGCCACTACGGCTACACGCCCTACTGGGGGCTGGGCTATGCCGGTCCCCTCTTCATGCAGGCTGCGGACTGGGGACCGGACCGAGGCGACCGTCGATGACCACCACCTCCGACGAGGAAGCGACGTCCGCCGTTGTTCTCGGCAGACTGGTTCCAGAAGAATGGCCGCGGCCACCGAGTCTGGCCGTGCGTATTCTGCGCCCGCATCACCGCTGTCGGACAGGCTGAGGACCACCGACCGGCCGTCACAGAGCCGAGTGCTGCGGATGTCCCTGGTCAGCCGCGTAGGCGGCAAGCGTCTCCGGCACGGTCTGGCCGGTGTTCCCGTACTGGGTGCACAGGAGCTCGGCAAAGTCCTCCAGCGCACGGTTCAGCAGGTTGGCCGCCAGCCGAAGGTCGCCGACCTGGCCGCTGGCGCCGACCCGGCCGAGCTCCGCCGCATACGTGAGCATCGCAGCGAGCGAGGCGTTCGGGTCGAGGTCGCGAAAATAGTAGGTCTCGGAGTACTGGCGCAGGTCGACCCCTGCCTGGATGACGTCCCCGGCCAGGCTCTCCACGATGGCCGGGAGCAGGGTGGAGCTCTGCACGTGCAGGCTCGAGACCACGTCGGTGCGCTGCAGCGCCGACAGGCGGAGCGCGAGCACCCTTCTGCGCGTGAGCGCCGGATAGATCTGCAGGATCCAGGACACCGCGACGGTCAGGAGCGCAAATCCGAAGAGTGCTTGCAGCGGATTGACGATCCGCATGAGCTCCGAGGTCGGCACGATGTCGCCGAAACCGAGGGTCGACAAGCTGACCATCGACAGGTAGAGAGCGTCCAGGATCCTCCCGCCAGGGTCTGGGACGGGTCCGGACGTGTACGAGAAACCCGTCGGTATGGACGGCCAGTAGAGCAGCGCCCACCCGAGCACCGTCAGGATGCCCCACAGGACGATGATGGACAGCAACGCCAAGGGTCCGGACAGTCGCGAGAACCGTCCTCGGCCGCCCCTGCGCCCGGTGAGCCGCCAGGTGGCACGTAGCACCAGGCTGCTCAGCTCTCCCTGCCCCTCGGGATGGCCCAGGGTGTGGAACATGTCGCGCAGCACGAGCAGGACGAGCAGGGTGCCGGCACCCGCTGCCAACCACGCCACGTCTACCCCCCAGCAACGATGCTTCCGGTCCTCGGCCGTCTCGTCAGAAAACTAGTCGGGCGACCACGACGGCGGCTCGGCTGATCCACGGTCAGCCAGGCTGACGACCTGCGGTGACCCTGGGGCGAGCGACGGATGGGCCAGCAAGACGGCCCCGACGAGGTTATGGACGTACCCCTAGGGGGTACGGTTGGCACGTGCCCATGTCCCCGACGCCCACCTCGGCCGCTGACTCCGCGACCCCTCCGGGTGATGCCGAGACCAGGGCTCAGCAGCTTGCCCGGATCCGGCGGGTCGAAGGGTCGGAGGGTCGAAGGGTCGAAGGGTCGAGGCCAAGCTCGCCGAGGCGAGCACGGCGATCGCTCGGCTCGTACGTTCCTGAACCATCACTCCACGAGAGGAAGATCCCGATGAGCACCACAGACACCTACAGCGTGACCGGCATGACCTGCGGGCACTGCGTGAGCTCGGTGACCGAGGAGGTCAGCGAGCTGGCCGGCGTGACCGACGTCTCGATCGACCTGGCGAACGGCACGGTGACGGTGACCGGCGAGACCACCGAGGACGCGGTGCGCGGCGCGGTGGAATCGGCCGGCTACCAGCTGGTCTGACCGGCCCGACCTGAGCTGACCGTCCGACCCGAACAACCGCACCGCGCCCGAGGCCCATCGGAGGACCCCTTGACCATCACCGACGCAGAGCAGCGCACGACGCTGACGATCTCCGGCATGACGTGCGCGTCCTGCGCCAACCGGATCGAGCGCAAGCTCAACAAGCTCGAAGGCGTGACAGCGACGGTCAACTATGCGACCGAGCAAGCCAGCGTGACGTACGAGGCAGGCGTGACCACCGACACGCTGCTCGACACGGTGACGGCGGCCGGCTACGCGGCAACCCTGCCCGAGCCGGTGTCGCTCAGCGGCGCCTCGGGGTCCGGGGAACCGGCCACCGCCGAGGACCCGATCGCCGGGCTGCGCCAGCGGCTCGTGGTCAGTGCGCTCCTGGGCCTGCCGGTGCTGCTGCTCAGCATGATCCCGCCGCTGCAGTTCAATCACTGGCAGTGGCTGGCGCTCACCCTGGCGAGCCCGGTGCTGGTCTGGGGCGGGCTGCCGTTCCACCGGGCCGCCTGGACCAACGCCCGGCACGGCGCGGCCACGATGGACACCCTGATCAGCCTGGGGACGATCAGCGCCTACCTGTGGTCGCTCTACGCCCTGTTCCTCGGCGACGCGGGACGCGAGAACATGACCATGCCGTTCGCGTTCACGATCACCCGTGACCGGGCGCACGACGAGATCTATCTCGAGGTCGCCGCCGTCGTGACGGTCTTCCTTCTGGCCGGACGCTACTTCGAGGCCCGGGCCAAGACCCGGTCCGGCTCTGCGCTCAAAGCACTGCTCGATCTCGGGGCCAAGGACGTCGCGGTCCTGGACCAGGACGGCCGGGAACGGCGCGTACCGGTAGCAGAGCTGGCAGTGGGGGACACCTTCGTCGTCCGCCCGGGGGAGAAGGTCGCCACCGACGGCGAGGTGATCGACGGGGCCAGCGCGGTCGACGCCAGCATGCTGACCGGTGAGAGCGTCCCGGTCGAGGTGGCGCCCGGAGACGCGGTGGCCGGCGCGACGATCAACGTCGGCGGCCGGCTGACCGTTCGCGCCACCAGGGTGGGCAGCGACACCGCGCTCGCCCAGATCGCGCGCCTGGTGACCGAGGCGCAGAGCGGCAAGGCCCAGGTGCAGCGGCTCGCCGACCGGGTCAGCGGGATCTTCGTCCCGATCGTCCTGGTGCTCGCGGTCGGGACGCTCGCGGTCTGGCTGCTGGCCGGGGGGACCGCGACGCAGGCGTTCACCGCCGCGGTCGCGGTGCTCATCGTGGCCTGCCCGTGCGCGCTCGGACTCGCTACTCCTACCGCTCTGCTGGTGGGCACCGGGCGGGGCGCGCAGCTCGGGATCCTGCTCAAGGGGCCCGAGGTGCTGGAGCAGACCCGACGGGTGGACACCGTCGTGCTCGACAAGACCGGCACCGTGACCACGGGGGACATGACCTTGCTGGACGTGCTCGGCGACCGTTCGGTGCTGTCGCTCGCTGCGGCGGTGGAGTCAGCATCAGCGCACCCGGTCGCCCGGGCGATCGCCGGGCAGGGGCCGTGGGAGCCGGTCCAAGACTTCGTGAGCCACGACGGGCTCGGGGTGTCCGGGACCGTGCAGGGGCGGTCCGTGGCGGTCGGTCGGCCGTCGCTGGTCGGGGCCCTCGGTGCGCTGCAGGAGGGGTTCGACGGGGCGCAGGACCGTGGCCTCACCCCGGTCGTGGTGGCCGTGGACGGTGAGGTGCAAGCCGTGCTCGTGGTGGGTGACGCGGTCAAGGAGTCCAGTGCCAAGGCGGTCGCGGACCTTCGGGCGCTCGGGCTGCGACCGGTGCTGCTGACCGGCGACAACCAGAGTGCGGCCCGCGCCGTGGCCGCGCAGGTGGGCATCGAGGACGTGCTTGCCGACGTGCTGCCCGCCGACAAGGTCGCCGAGGTACGCCGGCTGCAGGCCGAAGGCCGGGTGGTCGCCATGGTGGGCGACGGCGTCAACGACGCGGCCGCCCTGGCGCAGGCCGACCTAGGGATCGCGATCGGCACCGGCGCCGACGCCGCGATCCAGGCGAGCGATCTGACCCTGGTGAGCGGGGACCTGCGGACCGCCGCCGACGCCGTGCGGCTGTCGCGACGCACCCTCGGGGTCATCAAGGGCAACCTGTTCTGGGCCTTCGCCTACAACGTCGCGGCACTGCCGCTGGCCGCGCTCGGGCTGCTCAACCCGCTCATCGCAGGTGGAGCCATGGCGCTGTCCAGCGTGTTTGTCGTGAGCAACTCGCTGCGGCTGCGTTCGTTCCGCTCAGCCGTCTGAGCCCTTCGTGCTCGCCCCCGGGACGGCCCTGCTGGCCAGTCAGACGTCGTCCCGGACGGGCCGGCCGAGCACCCGGCAGGTCCGATCGCCCCGCGTCGCCGACGTCGCTACGAGGTCTTACGCTGAGCCCGTGAGATTTCCGAGGTCTGCGCTGCTGAGCTGCGCAGTCATCGCCCTGACGGGCTGCACGTCGGCGACACCGGCAGTCGTCCCACAGGCCGGCGCGCTGGCATCCGGGCAGAAGGATCTGGAGTCGCAGGCGTTGGCAGGACTGGCCGTTCGCAGCTGTGACGCCAGGCCCATCGGTCCCGATCTTCAGGGCCTTCCCGGCACGGCCCTGCCCTGTCTGGGCGTCGGGGCCGCGCGGGTCGTGTCGCAGGGTGACGGCCGACCCAGCGTGGTCAACCTCTGGGCGTCGTGGTGCCCCCCCTGCCTGCGCGAGATGCCCCTGCTCGAGCAGGTCTTCCAGGACAGCGCCGGGCAGGTCTCCTTCGTCGGTGTCAACACCGAGGACGAGCGGGCCTCCGCGGCCGGGCTGCTGGACTTCACCGGGGTCACCTACGAGCAGCGTGAAGACCCTGACGGCCGCGTCAAGGCGGCCCTGCGCGCGCTGGGGCTGCCGGTCACGGTCGTCTACGACGCCGACGGCCGTGAGGTGGACCGGCGCTTCGGCGAGATCAAGGACGGTTGGCTCCAGGACACGCTTGCCAAGGCCGGTGTCCAGATCTCGGCGACGCCGAGCGCGACGCCGACACCCGGCACGGGCTGAGCATGGCGCTTTCTGACCTGATCGTCGACGGTCCGTTGCTGGTGGCAGGTTCGCTGGCCGTGGTGGCCGGCATCGTCTCGTTCCTGTCCCCGTGCAGCCTTCCGCTCGTGCCCGGCTACCTGTCCTACGTCGGCGGGCTCGCCGGCGCGCAGGCCAGCCAGCCCAGCCGGGCGCAGACCCTCGCCACCGTCGGAGCGGGAGCGGCGGGGGAGCCGGAACCGACCCCCTCGCACGCCAGGTCCGACGGACGTGCGACGCGCCGGGTGGTGCTCGGTGCCGTGCTGTTCGTCCTGGGCTTCTCCGCGGTGTTCACGGCGTACGGGGCGGCGGCGGGCGCGATCGGCGCGGTCCTGTACGACCAGGGCCGGGTCTTGACCATCGTGCTGGGCAGCCTCACCATCGTCTTGGGACTGGTCTTTGCTGACGTGCTGCACCTGCCGGGAGCCAGCGCGACAGCGCGCCTGAGCTGGCGGCCGGCCGCCGGGCTGGGCGGCGCCCCGCTCCTGGGGGCGTTGTTCGCGATCGGGTGGACACCGTGCATCGGCCCGACCCTGGCGGCGGTGCTCTCGTTGTCCGCGGACAGCGCCACCGTCGGTCGTGGTGCGTTGCTCGCCTTCCTTTACAGCATGGGCCTCGGCCTACCGTTCGTGGCCGTCGCAGCGTCGTTCTCGCGGGCGATGGACCGGCTCGCCGTCGTCCGGCGGCACGCCCGCACGGTGATGCGCCTGGGCGGGGCGTTGCTCGTGCTGATCGGGCTGCTGCAGGTCAGCGGGGTGTGGGGCGACTGGCTCAACGCCATGCGAGCGTGGGTCGGCGCCTACGGGACGCTGCTGTAGCCCTGCCCGACAGCGCCACGACCGGTCGAGCAGCGCAACCCTCCGACGCGCCCGCGTCCTGAGCCGCCATCGACCGACCGGCTGGCCCGCACCATCGCTGAGGTCGCCCTCTTGACCACCCCTGGACGCAGAGGGCCGCTCAGCCGGTCGCGACGGCCAACGAGGCCGTCATACCGGCCTCGGTGTGGCCGGGGACGGTGCAGTCCAGCGCTATCGGGCGACCGGCCGAGACCTGCAACCGCAGGACCTCGCGGGCCCCGGGGGAGAGCACTGCGGTGGCACCGAGGACCCTGCCGTCCTGGCGCAGACGCACGTCGTGCGCGGCGCTGCCGGCATTGGTGACCGTCACCTCGACCTGGCCTGGAGCCAGGGTGCCGGCGGACAGCTGCAGGCGGTATTCCGACAGGCCGATGCGCAGCTGGCTGACGGGAGGTCCATCGGGCGGTGCGACGGCAGCCGGGCCGGCCGAGCACCCGGCCAGCGCCACGGCCAGCAGCGCCCCCGCTCCGGTGCGCCTCACCGTCCCACCAGCAGGCTGCGCACCCCAGGTGCGGTCGGCGCGTCCGGTGCGAGCTGCAGGAAGCGACGCAGGGTCTTGGTCGACTCCGGGGCGCCGGTCTTGTCCTGCGCCAGGCCGAGCAGCAGCAGCGTGTCTGGATCGTCCGGGAACTTGGCCCCCAGGGCGGCCAGCACCGGCAGCGCCTCGCGGGGGCTGCCGGCCCGCACCAGCACACCGGCCCGCAGCAGCGCGACATCGTCGGCACCCGGTTCCAGGGCGAGGGCCTTGTCGTACGCCGCGAGCGCCTCGGTGAACTGGCCCGTCCCGTCGTAGGCGCGGCCCAGCGCGACCCACGCCCGCGCGTCTGTCGGCCGCTGCGCCGTGGCGGCTGCGAGCTCGCCCAGCCGGGGGGCGGCACGCTGCTGCGGCGCGCTCCCGGGCAGGTCGCCGGTGGGCAGGTCGTTCACGCCGCGGGTCCGGGCACCTGCCGCCAGCGCGACCCCGGCCGTGAGCACCAGGACCGCCGTGGTCACCGCCGCGAGGGACCGGCGGGGGAGCGTCCGACCGGGGCCGGTGCTCGGGCGTACGCGCGCCGTGCGGGTCAGGTATCGGCGGTAGGCCGCTCCCAGGCGCGCCTCGGCCCGGCGCAGCGCGGCGTCGTCGGTGACGTCGTCCTGGCCGACCGCCCGGCGCACCAGAAGCGCCTCTCGCAAGGCCTCGCCAGCAGGGCTGTCGTCGGGATCGAGCTCACCGCAGCCGAACGCTTGCAGGGCCTGCGTGGCGTCGCCGTCCGCGTCGGTGTCCGGGACCCGGCCAGCAGCCATCGCGGGTGCCCGGTCGCGGGTCGCCCGGGCCCGTCGGACCCACCGCCAGGCCAGGCCGGCTGCTGCGGGCAACGCCAGCACCGGGATCAGCCACACGAGCAGACCGGGACCCCGGGTCTGCGGACTGAGCAGGATGAACGGCCCGTAGCGGTCCACGAAGTATTGCCGGACCTGGTCGGGCGTGCGTCCCTGCGAGAGCTGCTGCTCGACGATGGCCCGCGAGCCGGTGGCCAGCACCGACGGGCTGTCCTTGATCGACAGGCCCTGACAGGTCGGGCAGCGGATCGTCGCGGACACCGCATCGGCCCGCTGCTGGGGGCTCGGCGTGCCGTCGCCGCTGGCTCGGGCCAGACCGACACCGGCCAGGGCAAGAACCGCCACGAGGATCGCCGCCGCCGCCCAACGTCGGGCCACGGGCCCGTGGGGACCGGCGGTCACGGTGTGACGGGCCCGGTCAGCAACGGAACGACGTTGTCCTGGATCCACGCGGCGTCGAGCTCGCCGACCGCCTTCGCCACGATCGTGCCGTCCCGGTTCACCAGGTAGGTCTCCGGCAGAGCGAACGTGCCCCAGTCGACGGCGCGGCGGCCGTCGGGGTCCATGACGCTGGGCCACGGCGCCTGGCCGTAGCGCTCCAGGAACGCCCTGGCCGTCTTCGGCTCGTCCCGGACGTTGATCCCGACCATCTCGAGCCCTCTGGGAGCGAGCTGCTCGTAGGTCGAGACCAGCAGCGGCTGCTCGCGTTGGCAGGGGATGCACCAGGACGCCCATACGTTGACGACGACGACCTCCCCGCGCCACTGCCCCAGGTCGAAGGAGCCGCCCCGCAGCAGCGGCCCGGCCAGCGGCGGCGCCGGGCGGTCCAGCAGCACCGAACGGGTCGGTGCGGGACCCCCGAGCCGGCTGGCCAGCACGGTGCCGACCAGTGCGACGACGGCGAGCAGGACCAGCGCACGCGTCGTTCGCCGGCGGCGCCCGCCGGCCGGGACCGGCCGGTCCGGGACGGCGTCGAGCACCCCGGTCACGCGGTGACCGACTCGCGGCTCGGGGCCTCCGCCGGGGGCGACGCACCTTCCGGCTCGTCGGGGCGTCGGCGGGACCGTGGCCAGACCGCTAGGACGGCGCCCGAGACCATGACACCCACCGACAGCCACAGCCACAGCACGAGCGGGTTGACGGCCAGGCGCACCGTCGCGACAGACTGCGCCGCGTCGATCTCGGTCAGCACCAGGTAGGCGTCCTCGGTGAGCCCGGTCCGCACCGAGGGCGTGCCGATCGACTGCTGCAGGCTCGGGTAGTTGCTCAGGGCGGGTTGGTAGACCCCGACGTCTCGGCCGTCCCGCCGCAGCCGCAGGTCGGCGACGACGGAGTCGCGGCGGTCGGTCGGGACGCTGCGCACCCCTTCCAGGGTGGCTGTCCAGCTGCCGACAGCGATGGTCTGGCCGACGACAAGGGGCTTCGTCGCCGAGGTGGAGTAGGTCGAGGAGGCTGCCACCGCGACGGTCGCGAGCACGAACCCCAGGTGCACCAGCAGCCCGCCGTAGGTGCGCCGCTGCTGACGCAGGGTCCGGCCGGTCGCGACCAGCGCGCTGGACCGGGTCACGCTCCGGGCGCGCAGGACGTCCAGGACGACCCTGGTGCCGGTCGCCACGACGACGAAGGCGGCCAGCCCGAAGGTCAGCAGCGCACTCACCCCCCGCAGGCCGGTCACGCCGAGCAGGCCGGTCACGAGCAGCCCCGCCGCCGCGGCGGGGATGAGCCGGCGTCCGAGCTGCGGCCCGTACGCGCGCCCCCACGGCAGCAGCGGTCCGATGCCCATGAGAAGCACGACCAGCAGCGCGAGCGGGACGGCCATCCGGTTGAAGTAAGGGGCCCCGACGCTCAGTCGGTCCCCGGTGACGGCCTCCACCAGCAGCGGGAAGACCGTCCCGAGCAGGATCGTGAAGGCCAGGCCTGCGAGCAGCAGGTTGTTGCCCAGGAACGCGGTCTCCCGGGACAGGGCGGGCAGCAGGGCGTCCTCGTCGCGCAGCCGGTCCGAGCGCCACACGAACAGGGCGCCGACCGCGAGCAGGACCAGGATCAGGTAGACGAGCAGGACAGGTCCGATCGCGGACTGGCTGAACGCGTGGACGCTCTGGATGACGCCGCTGCGGGTGAGGAACGTCCCGAACAGCACCAGCAGGAAGGTCGACACCGCGAGCACGAGGTTCCACAGCCGCAGCGTGGCCCGCCGCTTCTGCACCATCACCGAGTGCAGCAGAGCGGTGGAGGTGAGCCAGGGCAGGATCGAGACGTTCTCGACCGGGTCCCAGCCCCAGTAGCCCCCCCAGCCGAGCACCTCGTAGGCCCACCAGCCGCCCATCACCACGCCGGCGGTCAGGAACGTCCAGGCGACGAGCGTCCAGGTGCGGACGACCGCCACCCAGGCGGGTCCGGTGCGTCCGGTGATCAGGGCGGCGACGGCGTACGCGAAGGGCACGGTCAGCCCGATGTAGCCGAGGTAGAGCAGCGGCGGGTGCACGCCCATCAGCGGGTGGTCCTGCAGCAGCGGGTTCGGCCCCGGGCCGTCGGCCGGCACGGGGGTGACCCGGTCGAAGGCGTTGCCGGCGAACAGCGCGAGACCGAAGAAGAAGGCGCCGATCGAGGACAGCACCGACATCGCCCAGGGGTGCAGGTCCCCGGCGCGGGGGTGCACCCGCACCATCGCGACGACGGTCACCCCGGTGAGCACGAGCAGCCACAGCAGCAGCGAGCCCTCCAGGGCCGCCCACAGGCTGATCACCGTGTAGTAGGTGGGGACGGCGCGTCCGCCGTTCTCGGCGACGTAGCGGACGGCGAAGTCGTGCTGGACCAGGGCGTTGACCATCGCGATCACGGTGACCATGGACGCGAGCAGGGCGCCCTGCGTCGCGAAGCGGGCCTGCCGCGCAGCGGTCGAACCCGGCCCGCGCCGAGCGGCCATCGCCCACCAGAAGGTGGCGGCGGCGGTCAGCAGCAAGCCGGCGGTCAGCCCCGCGGGCCCGAGCAGATATCTCACGAGCCACCTGCGATCGCGGCCGCGGGGGTGCCGTTCTTGGGCATGCTGTCGTCGGGAGCCCGGTACTCGTTGCTGTGCTTCACCAGCAGCAGGTCTGAGCGGAAGACGCCATCGGTGCCCCAGACGCCTTCGACGAGCGCGCCCTGGCCCTCCTGGAACACGCCCCGGGGCTGCCCGCTGTTGACGACCCGGACGTCCTGGACGCCGTCGGACAGCATGAACGACACACCGTCGGCGGTGCGGGACACCGAGGCCGGCAGCACGAGGCCACCCAGACGCAGGCGCTCACCGTGCAGGCCCGGGTCGGCCACCAGCTCGCTGGTCGTCTTGTAGTACACGACGTTGCCCTGCAGGCCGGCACCCGCCAGCACCCCCACCGCGACCAGGACGACCACCGCGACGAGCAGCAGACGCCAGGGAAGCCGTCGACGTGCCGCACCGGGCTGGTCGGTACCGGTGTCCAGGGCAGTCATCGCTGGTCCTGCCGGCTGGGCCGGCTCCACGCGAAGTAGCCGATCCAGGTGCCGGCCGTGAGCAGGTAGCCGGCGACGACCCATCCCCAGCCCGTCACGACGACGACCGGCTCAGGGCGACGAGCGGCGCTCCAGCGGGTGCCGAGGAGGCAGGCTCGTCAGCAGCGGGACCGTCACAGATCGCGAGCTCACGGACCCGTCGGCGCAGGACGAGCCAACCTGCCAGCGTGAAGGCGATGACGGCCAGCAGGAGTGCAGCAGCCATCCGTCCGTCCATCGGCGCGGGGTTCGGCGAGAGCACGGACGCGGGCTGGTGCAGGGTCCGCCACCACACGACCGAGAAGTGGACGACGGGAACGTTGACGAAGCCGACGATCCCGAGGGCGGCGGCTCGCCGCGCCCCGATGCCGCGGTCGTCGCTCAGGCCGCGGACGCTCAGGTAGCCGGCGTAGACCAGCAGCAGGACCGTGGTCGTCACCAGTCGCGGGTCCCAGACCCACCAGGTACCCCAGACGGGGCGTCCCCACAGGCTGCCGAGCACGATCGCCAGGGCGGTCATCCCGACCCCCAGCTCCCCGGCGGCCTGCGCCCGGCGGTCCCAGCGCAGATCCCGGGTGATCAGGTAGGCGACGCTCGCGACCAGGACGATCGCGAAGCACGCGTACGCGAGCCAGGCAGCAGGCACGTGGAGGTACATCAGCCGCTGCGCCTGCCCTTGGACGGCGTCCGGGGGGGCGACCACCAGTGCGAGGGCCAGGGCGACGGCCGACGTGGCCGCGGTGGTCGCGGCGAGCACGCGGTCCGAGAGCCTCGCCCCGGTCGTTCTCAGCTCAGTCACTTCGGGCTACTCCTCGAGCAGTGCAGGAAAGACCGCCCACGAGGCGGTCAGCAGGACGGTGGCGTACAAGGCCATCATGACGGCCCACGGCCCGGCTGGCACCGCGGGAGTGCTCAGCTGGGTGCCGGCCAGCAGGGCGGGCAGGCCTGCAGGCAGCAGCAGGGCCGACAACAGGCCGCGTCGGCGGACCCCGGTGGACACCAGCACTCCCAGCACCGTAGCCACCGAGGCCAGGGCCAGCGTGCCGAAGACACCCGCCCACAGCGCCGTCAGGGGGGGCGGCGCGTCGAACAGGACCAGGACGGCCACCGAGGCCAACGACCAGGTGATGATCAGGGCGGCCCAGGTGGCCAGCAGCTTGCCGGCGAACAAGGCTCCCGGGCTCGTGAGGGCCCTCAGCGTGTCCCAGCTGTCCTCGGCGACCTCCGCGCCGGCGACCGATCGGGCGACCACCACCGCGGCCACCAGCACGGCCAGCCAGGTGGTGCCCCCGGCGGTGCGGGCCAGCGTCAGCGGGGCGGGACCGAAGGCCAGTCCCGCGAGCACGACGAAGGCGCCGACGAAGGGGATCGTCGTGACCGTGACCTCGCGCCCGGCCCGTTCGACCGCCCACTCCCTGCGCAGCACGGCCACGGTCTGCGCGGTCCGGCTGGTCGGCCGCGCCCAGACAGGGGGATGAACGAGGGAGGCGCCCTGCCCGGGCGACCCCGCTGGTCTCATGCCCACAGGTTACCGGCGACGGCCCGCCCGGTCACCGCGCAAGACCGGGTCGCGCTACGTCGCCAGAACCAGGCGATGCCCCTCGAAGCCCAGGTGCAGGTCTGCCTCCGGGAGCAGCCGCGCGGGCTGGTGGGTGGCGACCAGCGTCGCGCACCCGGCCCCGCGCAAGGCCCGCAGGATGTCGATGAGGTCGCCCACCCCCCGCTCGTCCAGCACGGCGGTCGGCTCGTCCAGGCAGAGAACGGCTGGTCCGACGGCCCAGGCGACGGCCAGCGTGACCCGCACCCGCTCACCGGCGGACAGGCTTCCGACCCGCCGGGACTCCCAGCCCTGCAGGCCGACCAGCGCGAGCGCTGCGGCTGTGTGCTCGCGGCGCCCGGCGAGACCCGCGACGGCTTCGACGGCGTCAAAGACCGTCTGCGCGCTGCGCACGCCTGAGCCCCCGCGTACATACAGCGCGCGGCCGGCGCAGCGACGTGTCCCGGTCGAGGGCCTCAGCAGACCCGCGGCGAGCCGCAGCAGAGTGGTCTTGCCCGAACCGTTCGCACCGGTCACCACCGTGGTGGTCGCGGCGGCGAGCTGCAGGTCCACCGGTGCCCACACAGGCCGTCCCCCTTGCCGGCGCGTCACGCCCGTGAGCTCCAGGACGGCGGGTTCGTCGGCCCCCCTCGGCGCGGGGACGCTTGCTTCGCCGCTCACCGGCCGACCGTACGCTCCTCACCGAGCCCCAGCCCTGTCCCGGACGCAGACCCGGGTGGAACGTGCGTGGCTGCCCTGGCGTTACGACGAGTCACAGAGCACTGACGAGTCGCAGAGCACTATCGAGGAGAGTTCGCATCGTGAGCAAGCAACGCACCCGGACGGGCGGTCGAGGCACGCCCGTTCCGATCGCCAAGCCGTTTCCGTGGGGCACCGTGGTCGGAGGCTCAGCGCTCGGCCTCGTGCTCGTCGGCGTCCTCGGCTACGCCGTGCTCAACACCGGCTCGGCGGCTCCCAACCCCTTGCGCGACGCGGACAGCGCCATCAGCGGGGTGACCGTGGCCGAAACGGCGCCGAGCCGGGACCACAAGCCGGGATCGCTGACCTACGACGGCACACCGTCCTACGGCGGGGACCACAACAGCGTCTGGTCCACCTGCACCGGCAACGTCTACACCGAGCCGATCCCAGAGGAGAACGCGACGCACTCCCTGGAGCACGGTGCGGTGTGGGTGACCTACCGCCCGGACCTGCCTGCCGACGAGGTGGCCGCGCTCCGCAAGCAGGTCGACGGGATCGACTACCGGCTCATGAGCCCCTTCCCGGGGCTTCCGAGCGCGATCAGCCTGCAGGCCTGGGGTCGCCAGCTGAGCCTCGACAGCGCGACCGACCCGCGCCTGGATACCTTCTTGCAGAAATACACCAGCGGGCCGCAGACGCCTGAGCGGGGTGCCGCTTGCTCGGGCGGCACCACCGCCACGGTCACGAAGCCGGCCGGCTGACCACGATCGGTGATGCCGCCACATGCCACGCCGGGAGACCGACGTCGGCTGAGGGCGCTCTGCGCCGACACCGTCCTTGTGCAGCAGGGGCAGGGCAGCAGGTTCTTCGTGAGTCGTCGGTCATCGGCGTGCGGTGCGCCGAGGCTGCCGGGTGACGGGCAGCGCACCTGCGGGACGTAGTCCGCTGGGACGTGACGGTTCAGGCAGGACGCCGTGTACGGGGCTCGCTACGGTTCGGCGATGACCGTGCCACCGTCGTCGGGCGACCGAGAACCAAGGACTGGGCAACCCCGGTCCACCAGACGCGCGCTACCGACGACTCAGCCGCGACGGGCTCTTGCCGTCCTGGTGGCCTATCTCGTGGCTGTCGCCGCGGTCGCCGCCGGGCTGCTCGTCGCCGCCGCCCCACCGATGGCGCTGCTCCTGACTCTCGCTTGGGCACTGCTGCTTCTCGTGCCCCTTGCCGTGCTGCTGCCGACCCCGCGCCCGGACGGGGAGGAACCGGCGAAGAACGTGCGGCCGGTCCTGCAGCGTCCGGGCAGCCGCCCCGGGCCGTCCGAGGGGGCTTGACATCCACAGGTCGACCCGTGACCGCGTCGGTCCTTCGTGACGCCCGCACCCTCTCCTGACGGCGAAGGACCGGTACCCGTGGTCGATCGGCGGCCGAACGCCCTTGGCGGCGGCCCTCAGGTCCGTCCGGCGTTCGCCGCGATCCTCGCGGTCCTGGCCGGCGGCGCGTGGGCGCTGGCCGCGCCGCCCCGAGGCTGGTGGCCGCTGCTGTCGGTCGGGGCCGGCCTGCTCGCGGTGGCTCTGGCTCGCCGGCGGGCACGGCAGCGGCTCCTGCTGGGCGCGCTGTGCGGCGCGGTGCTGTACGGCTCGACGCTGCCGTGGCTGGTGGACTTCAGCCCGCCCGGCTACGTCGCCATGACGTTGCTCGAGACCGGTCTGCTGGCGCTGGCCGCGGTGGTGACCTTCCGCTGGTGGGCGCTGCCCGCTGCGCTGGTGCTGCTGGAGGCCGTGCAGGCCCGGGTCCCTTTCGGGGGGTTCCCGCTGCCGGGGCTCGTCTACTCCCAACCGGACGGTCCGCTCGCGCTCGCGGCACCGCTCGGCGGTGGCTTGCTGGTGGTCGGAGCCGCGGTCGCCGCGGGCACCGGACTGGCCGCGCTGTTCCTGCTGCCGACCGTCCGCACGCGGGCAGCTGCGGCCGTGACCGCCGCGCTGCTGACCGGGCTGCCGGTGGTCGGCGGCTGGGCGGTCACGACGACGGCATCGGCCGGGACGCTCGACGCTGTCGTGGTCCAGGGCGGCGGGCCGCGGGGGACCAGGGCGGTGTTCACCGATCCCGACGAGGTGACCGCCCGGCACCTCGCCGTCCTGGACGGTGTCACCGGGTCGCCGGACCTGGTGCTGCTGCCCGAGGGCGTGGTGGTCGAGGACGCGCCCCTCTCGGCGACCGCCCGCAGCCGGGAGCTGGCGCGGTACGCGGTCGCGCTCGGGACCTCTCTGGTCGTGGGTGTGGTCGAGGACGAGCCGGACGGCTTTCGGAACGCGGCTGTCGCTTACGGCCCGGACGGCGCGATCGTAGGCCGGTACGAGAAGGAGCACCGCGTCCCGTTCGGTGAGTACATCCCGGCCCGCGGTCTGCTGTCGCGACTGACCGACGCGACCAGCCTGGTCCCGAAAGACGCCATCGTCGGCGAGGGCACGGCCCGGCTCGGGCTGGCGTCAGCCCCGGTCGGTGTCGTGATCTCCTTCGAGGTGTTCTTCGCCGACCGGGTCCGTGAGGCGGTCCGGGCAGGCGGGCAGCTGGTCCTGGTGCCGACCAACGCGTCGTCCTACGTGGGCGACGAGGTGCCGGCCACCGAGCTCGCTGCCGCTCGGCTGCGGGCCCGTGAGTTCGACCGGACGGTGCTGCAGGCCGCGCCGACCGGATACTCCGCGATCGTCCTGCCGGACGGCGAGGTGCTGGCCCGCACCGAGCTCGGGGCCGCCGCCCTGCTGCGCGCCCAGGTCCCGCTGCGCACCGGCCTCACGCCGTTCGCGCGCACCGGCGACGCGCCCACGCTGACCGTCGCCGGCCTGATCGTCCTGCTCGCGCTGTTTCGAGCCCGCACCGCGGGGCCACCGCGCGGCACCCGGCTCGGGCGTCGGGGTCGTCGTCCTCACCGCGGTGCAACCTCGCGTAGGTTGCTCCCGTGATCGCGTGCTGAGATGTGCGAGCAGCCCGCGCTGCGCCGGAGCCATGGTGACCGGCCGCATCGGCAGCCAGGCGGCAAACAGGCCTTCTCAGATCCGTCTGACGTGGCGGGACCCCTCCCGCCACGTCACGTCCGACGAGCTGTGCCGGTGACGGGCCGTCCCGTCTCCCAGGGCGAGCGATACCTCGTGACGCGTCGAGCCTTGTTCGTCGGCGGTGCGGCAGTGCTCACCGGGTGCGCCGCGGACCCGACCCCCGAGGTGCCGTCGAAGAACAGGGTCACCGGCTCTTCGACGCCACCGAGCTCCCCACGACCTGTCTCCCCGCCCCCGGTCCCAGCCCCTTACGTCGCCCCACCCGGTACCGAGCTCGTGACGTTCAAGCAGACGGCCGGGCGCTTCGCCGAGGCCCTGGCCACCTCTGACATCTCGGAGGCGTTCCTACCGCCGGTCGGCTACGTCGGTTCGGTCGCCGAGCTGAGCCAGGTCTCCACGGAGCTGCGCGCCCCCGACCAGTGGTCGCGCGGTACGGCCGAGTTCGTCCAGTACGGGGGCCTGACGCCGGTGTCGGCACGAGCGGTGTCGGGTGTCGCCATCGTCGTCCTGCGCCAGGTGCTGCTGTCGCCGGAAGGGGGCAGCACCGTTGTGCGGCGCACCCTGGACCTGCGTCTGCGCCGAGACGCTCAGGGATGGCGCGTCACGGCTGTGGGGTCGGTGGGCGGCAACCCGGTCGAACGACCGGCGCAGCTGTCGGCCGCGGCACGCGAGGTGCTCGGTGACGAGCGGATCGAGCTCACAGACACCAACCGTTGGGACATCTACTCCGGTCAGACCAACGAACCGCTGCTCGCGACGCTGACGCAGCTCGCACAGGTGGCCCGACTGCGGGTGACCGTCCTCAAGACCGGCCACCCGCGCATGGTCGTTGACGGCCGTGCCGCGCCACCGGTCAGCGCTCACTTCCTGGGCAACGCGGTCGACATCAACAGCCTCGACGGGGTGCCCGTCGCACAGGCCGAGCCTGCTGTGGTCAGCGCCGCGGTGACCGCCGCCGTGAGATCGGCGCTGGTGGCGCAGGTCGGCACGCCGAACGGGTTCGACCTCGACGGGCGTGGTCGTCGCACCTTCAGCAACCTCGTGCACGCCGACCATCTGCACGTGGCCGTCCGCGGCGGAGGTTCCTGAGGGGTCGCCGTTCAGGCGTGCGCGCAGGCCGCCCGGCGGCCGACAAGGGGTGGTGACGTCCCGATCGCCGGCGCGTCGGGCAGCCTTCCAGCCCGTATCTACTACTGTTCGTAGTAGGAGGTCGGATGAATAATGCTCAAGCGGGAGACCCACGCGGGTCGGCGGTCCGGCTTGTCCGCGACGCCGGTTCCGCCGACGTCGTCGCCACCGCGGACCTGCACGTCCGTGAGCTGTCCGACGGTCTGTTCCCTGGTCTCGGCGTTCGCTTCATGCGCGCCTACCACGCCACCTTCGTGGACAGCCCGCATGCCGTTGCCCTGGTCGCGGTCACCGATGGGCAGGTGCAGGGCATGCTCTTGGCCGTCGTGGACCCCGCGGCCCACGGGAGCGTGACCGTGCGCCGATTCGGACCTCGGCTGCTTCTCGCCGGCGCGCTGGCGCTGAGCGTGCGGCCACGCCTGCTGACGCTGTTCCTGCAGACCCGGTTGCGCCGCTACGCACGGGCATTGTGGCGTCGGCGGAACGCGACCCCGGACAGCAACAACGGGGACGCATCGTGGGCGGTGCTGTCGCACCTCGCGGTCGAGCCCGTCCGCCGCGGCCGCGGTGACGGCGCCGCGCTGGTGGAAGCACTGCATGCCAGGCTGACCGAGACCGCGGTCTCGGGGGTGGTGCTGGTGACGGCACCGGACGGGCCTGGCTCGCAGTTCTACCGACGCATCGGCTATGTCGAGGACGGGCAGGTGGTCGGGGCCGACCGCAAGCACTGGGTCCGCTACCGCCGGCGCCTGGACTGAGCCGCGAGCCCCTAGCGCAGCCGCAGGGTATCTTGGGTTCGAGCTGACCGGCTCGAGCGGCACCGGCAGCTGAGCTGCCGGACGCGAGCCCGACCCCGACGGTGGCAGCGTCGAGCCCCGACACCGGCAGGAGGCAGACGCGTGCCGAGGTTCGGCGATCTTGAGAACGCCGTCATGGACCTGCTCTGGTCTGCATCGGTCCCGTTGACGGTGCGTGAGGTCAAACAGGCCTTCGCCGACGAGCGACCCCTGGCCTACACCACTTTCCAGACGGTGCTGGACCGGCTGGCCGGCAAAGGCCTGCTGACGCGCACGCAGCAGGGCAAGGCGAACGGCTACCTCCCGACCTGCACCCGAGCGGATCACACCGCAGCGGTGATGCAGGAGGCACTGCTCGAGGCCGGGGACGCCCGCGGAGCGCTGCTGCGGTTCGTCGAAAGCATCGACGACGAGCAGCACCAGGCCCTGACCGCGGCACTCGCGCTTCGCGGCCATCCTCGGGCCGAGTAGCCGGTGCTCGCCGCCCTGGCCGTGCTCGGCTACACCCTGTCCGTCACGCTCCTGGGCCCCGGGCTGATCGTCCGCCGGGCCTGGGCGTCGAGCTGGCCACGGCTCGGTCTGGTGATGTGCCAGGCCGTCGCGGCGACCACCGTGAGCGGGCTGATGCTCCTGGCAGCCATGCTGGCCGTCTCCGTGCAGCACCTGAGATTCGATCTGGGCCATCTGCTGCACGCATGCGCTCTGGCGGTCTCGGACGCGGTGCGGCACCCGGACGGCGTGTCACCCCTCGCGCTGGGACTGCTCGCCCTCGGCCTGCTCAGCCATGTCGGCCGTACTGCGTTCCGGACGACGTCGGCCAGCCGGGCGTCACGGCGTCGGCACCGCGAGGGGCTCGCCCTGATCTCGCGTCCTTCCGCCGGCCACGGCTTCGTGCTGGTGCCCTCGTGCGAGCCGTTCGCCTACTGCCTCCCGGGTCGCGGCGGCCAGATCATCGTCTCGACAGCGACAACCTCGCTGTTGAGCACCGAGGAGCTCGCGGCGGTGCTCGCCCACGAGCGCGCCCACCTGCACGGCCACCACCATCATCTGGTCACGTTGACGCAGATCCTGGCCAAGGCACTACCGGTGTCCCCGATCAGGTCGCTCGCCGACGAGGTGGAACACCTGGTCGAGCTGGCTGCGGACGACCGCGCCTGCCGCGGCTCAGAGCGCGGCGATCTGCTGTCGGCGCTCGTCCGGTTGTCCGTGGCGCCCCCGCCCGGACCTGCCCTGGCAGCAAGCGGCGGCTCCACCGTGGCGAGGGCGCTCCGCCTCGCCGCGCCCAGCCCGGAGAATCCCGGCGTGCGCGGCGCCGTGACACTGCTGACGGCAGCAGTCCTCGTCGTGCTGCCCTGGACGGCCGGGGCAGCCACGGTCTTTCTTGCTGCGGCCGGGCGATGCTCGTCCTGAGGCCTCAGCCGGTGCCCGGGGCCGGACCGTTCAGGCGATCAGCAGAGCGACAAGAGACCCGAGCAGGACCAGGACGCTGAGGACCAGTGCGGCCCGACGCCCGGCCGACGTCCGGCGCGGCTCGTTGCGCAGCGGGAACAGCAGCTGCCGGCCCAGCGTGTAGGAGGCGACGGCGGCGGCCGTCACCGCACCCGCCGGTCGGTCGAGGCCAGCGAGCAGGAGTCCCAGGGCGAGAACGGCAGCCGCCAGAGCGAGCGCCGCCTCGTAGAGCTGAACCGGCAGCCGACGCACTCCGACTGTCCGATCGGAGGACCACAGCCCGAAGGCCGAGCTGGTGGGCCGGCCGGCGCAGCAGCCGCCCAACCAGCAGCCGGGTCGCGCGAGAGCCATCGCGAACAGGACACCGGGCGCAGTCTGGTCGATCAGGCGCGCCACCGGAACGTCTGCAGCGAGGGCAAGCAGGGCCAGGGCGGCGAAGGCTCCGATCAGGAAGCCCTGGATGCACGTTCCTGCCCCGGCGAACTGACGGAGCCTCATCCGGTGCTGGACCATGTAGTAGGCCTTGGCCGACAGGTAGCCGACCACGGTCGAGGTGACGCCGATGCCGACCGCGGTGCTGACGTCGTCACCGCCACGCCGTACGAGCAGCGCCTGGACCGTCAGCGCCAGCACGACCCCGAGCAGCACGAGCAGCAGCCAGGCGAACGGGCGGACACCAGGCGCACGGATCAGCGGGTAGAACCGGCTCGTCATCGACTGCTCCTGCACCTGCTCGTCCGGCGAGGACGGCAGGGGGTCGACCGGTTCGCCCTGGACGTGCCAGGTGCCCTGGGGTAGCCCAACCACCCGGGTGGAGAGGGCGACGCGGCCCGCTCCGGGGGGCAGGGTGGGCACAGACATCTCTCGGTAGAAGTCGGGCGGCGCCGAGGGTGCGGCACCGTCGCGGCGCCCGGTGAACCGGATCTTCGTGGGTGACGGTCCCGGCTCGTCCGGGACCGTCAGCCAGTAGGTCGCCATGAGCCCGTAGAGCAAGGGCCCCTCTTCCGCACCCTCGCCGACCTCCGTCGCAGGAGAATCCGCCGGCTCTCGGACCGTCGCAGGTCCTGCTGGCGTGGGAGCCGGCACGCCGACGGCCTCAGCAGGCTCGGCGGCCGGGCCCTGGGAGGGGACCGCTCTGCGCGCCGCCACGCCCGCGGGACGGCCCGTGTGCGTCAGACCCTGGCTGCGCGCCTGCTGGAGCAGCAGGGCCGTGGCATCCACCTCTGGTGACGCTGTCCGAGCGGGCTTGCGACGGTTCTTGCTTGCAGACATTCCTGAGCCTCCTGACATCCCGGCCGCAGCTTTTCGGGGGGCCGCGGCACCGGGGGACGATGGGCATCGTCGCCGAACGGCACGAAGGAGCAGCGAACGAGCCACCTACTACTTTACGTCGTAGGTAGCGTCCTGCCAACCCGCCCGGGCTCGAGCCCCGGGTTGGTCCCGCCGGGACCCCTCCTCATCGCTCCGGCGGCGGATCGCGGAGTAGCCGATGCTTCCATCCGGAGCCCGTGCGGCGACGCGACCGGGACAGCACCGCTCCTCTCGCAGGCGGTCAGTGGCTCTGGCCCCGTGCCTCACGTCGCCGTTCGCCGACCGCCAGGCAGCGGCGTCAGCGCCGCCCCACGACCTTGCGTGGTTGCCAGGTGACGATCCGGTAGCTGAGGGCCGCCTTGACGGTGGTGAAGGCGATCCCGTCGTAGACGACCCCGAACGGTGCGACCTGGGTGCCCGCGGGCTTCCTGCCGTTGCCGGCCAGCGTGACCTCGAACTCGGCCACCTCGCCGGGCAGCACGCTGGCAGCTCCTGCGCGAGAGACGTTGCGGGTCACCGTGCCGCCGCGGTCGGCCGACGGCCACGCAGGTGCGCGCATCGCCCGTGCGTCACCTTCAGCCGCGGACCGGACGAGGCCGTTGAGCGGCCACTCGCGGCTGCCGGTGTTGCGCACCTGGAAGCGGGTGGTCGCCGTGCCGTTGCTCGGAACGTTGACGCGTGCGGCGGTGGCGACCAGCTCGCCGGCGATCGGCGGGGCGGCGTTCGGGCCGGTCCTGCCGCCGGAACCGTTGCCTGGCCCGATCACCCGGTAGGCGACGTCGACCGTGACGTCGGTGAAAGCGACCGAGTCGAAGACGACACCGAACCGTTCCCGGTAGGAACCGGCCGGCCGGTTGTTGCCCGCAAGGGTGATGTCGAACCGGGCGACGTCACCGGGCTCGACCGTCTCCGCACCAGGTCGGGACAGGTTGGCGTCGACCGTGCCGGGGCGGTTCGCCGACAGCCAGCTCGGGCCGTACGAGGGGTTGCCGGCCGTCAGCGACGTGGACCGGACCAGGCCGCCGACCGGCCAGGCGCGGGTGCCGGTGTTCTGCACGCTGAACGTGGTCTGCACGGCGCCGCCGGAGGGCACGTCGACCGAACGGGCGGGGGTGGTGACCCGCGCCTTGACCGCCGGGGCCCCGACGATGCGGAACGTCACCGCGGCCTTGACGTCGGTGAAGGACACCCCGTCCCAGACCACGCCGAACGTCTCGTTGTAGGTGACCGGTGCCCGGCCGTTGCCGTTGATGCGGATGTCGAGCTGGGCGAGCTCGCCCGGCCCGATCGTCGTGGCGCCGGCCCGGCTGACGTTCGCCGCGACGGATCCGGGCCGGTTCGGGTTCAGCCAGCCCTTGGCGCCGGACGGGTCGCCCGGCGAGAGCGATGCCGAGCGGACGATCCCGCCGACCGGCCAGGCTCGGCTCCCGGTGTTGCGGACGATCATCCCGGTGAGCGCGGACCCGTCCTGCGGTACGTCGACCTGCGCCGGGGCTGACACCAAGGTAGCGACGACGTCGGACGCGGAGACCTGGGTCGGGGGAGGCGTGATGACCGGCGGGGGAGTGACCGGCGGGGGCGTCATCGGCGGCGGAACGACGGGCCCGGGAGCTGCGCCGAGAGCGACGTCGACGGTGCGGCAGTTGAGGCTGCCATCGGTGCCGGGTCCGATGTTCTGCAGGTCGAGACAGACCTCGTGCTGGCCGCGCGACAGACCCGGGATCGTCAGCTCGAGGCCGTGGTTGTTCCCGACGGTCGGGTAATAGCTGCCGACGTCCACCCGGGCCTTGTCGGCGACCACCGTCGGCAGCGCGGTGCCGTCGACGATCGGTCGCACGCTGATCGGTCGGGTCAACGCGTCGGCGTCGAGGCCCCAGCCGGTGACTTTCACGCCGGCCGACGTCGACTCGATGCTGTCGAAGGCGCCGAACGGCTGGGTGGGGTAGGGGAACAGCCGCTGCCACTCGATCTTGCCGAACACCCCGGTCTGCGGCAGGTTCTGGCTCGCCTGGAACCGAGCGACGAAGGCCGCCGTGTCGGGGCCGTAATAGCCGTCGACCGGGGTGGCCAGCACCCCGGCCTGGACGATCTTGACGACGTCCCCGCTGGAGCCCTTCCGCAGGACCGTGCTCTCGTACGGCGCACGCCTACGGATGTTCTCCGGGCTGGGGGTCGGGACCGGGAGCGGCCGCGCCCTCGGCCCGTAGTCGACCGGGGCCACCGTTCCGTCCCAGAAGGACGTGGCCTTCTTCGCGCCGTTCCAACCGAACGACATGTGTATGTGTCTGGTATGCGGGTTGGGTCCGCTGTAAGGCTGCCAGCCCTTCTCGGGCGCGTACGCCTTCCAGATCTTCCGGTTGTAGACCATGTACATGAGCCCGGTGCGGCGGGCCATGGCGTATTTGTTGCCGTTCTTGTCGGTGGCCAACAGCCACCGGAGCATGGCCTCGGAGTCGGCCAGGTCCTGCGGATCCGTCGAGTCCACCGCCCAGTCGAACGCCCGGCCTTCCTTGTGCTCGCTCGTGCCACCGATGCCGCAGTCGCGAACGATCCCGAGGCTGCCGGTACGCGGATAGGTCTTGAGGAGCAGGTCGCGGAAGGCGACTATCCCGGGCTTGGCGCTCGGGCTGCAGGTCGACTGACCGACGAAGGGCTGCAGCGACTCGATACCGACCGGCAGGTTGGACGGCGTCGAGGGCGCGGGCGGGGCGTCCGTGGCGGCGGGTGCTGACGGCGCGGCCGACGCCCCGCCGACGAACAGTCCGACCGACATGGCGGACGTGGCCAGCAGGGTGGTGCCCGCCGTCGTCAGCTCGGCGGCTCTCGACCGGAGCCGGGCCGAGCGAACCTCGCCGTCTGTCGCAGTAGTTCGGGCAGTGCTCAAGGGCGTGCTCGTCACGGGCTCTCCGGTGCGGTGTCCTGCAGCCTGAGGCCGCTGTGGGGGTCCTGCAGCTGCGCCTCGCAGCTTGTCGGGTGGTCTCGCCGAGGTCGTCTCTGGTTGGGGTTCGGCCATAAAGGCCGGCGACTTGAACCCCGCGTCCATGCGTCGGCTCTCGGGCAGTGTGACGCAACAGTCCCAGGATGAACAGGGGTCCCGGCAGACTCGTGCACCCCACGCGTACCAGCACGCGGGCTCAATCGTGACGAAACGACGGATCGACCGGCGTGTCATGACTTAGTTCGTCCCCTGACGAGTCGGGGGCTGACCTGGGTCCGACGGCCCAGCTGCACGCGCTGCCGCGCCACACCCTGACCGTCCGTTCGCGCCCTGCCCGGCGCGCCGTCACAAGCGCGGGGTGCCGCCGGAGCGACCCTCTGGTCCTCAACGACGCGCGCCACGCCCGGGTGCTCGGCGCGGGTGCTCCGAGCGTGAAGAACATCTCCCTCCACAGCGGCGGACGCTCGCCCCGCCAACTGACCGGCGAGGCAGCTAGCCGGTGGCGCCTGCCCGCGTCAAGGCCTGGACCATGGCGTCATACCCGTTGTCCCTAGCGTGCTGCAAGGGCGTCACGTTGTCGAGATCAGCGATGCTCGGATCGGCGCCTGCCTCGAGCAGCATGGTGACGATCTGGGTGTGGTCTCGATCTCCGCCACCTAGAACAATCGCCTCGAGCAGTGCGGTCCAACCGTAGGAGTTGACCCGGTCGATGCGGTCCGTCTCCGCAGTTCCCAGCAGGATCCGAACGATGTCGACATTGCCTGCGTCCGACGCGTGGATCAGCCCGGTGCCACCCTGCTGATCGCTCACAAGTGGGTCGGCGCCCTGGTCCAGCAACCATTCCAGGAAGGACACGTCGCCCGTCGCCGTGACGATCAGGTACGGGTTCTGTCCGCTGGCATCGGGAGCGTCGATGTCTGCGCCTGCGGCCGCCAAGCGCTTGGCGCGCTCGAGGTCACCCGCTCGTGCGGCATCGAGGAGCCGACCGTCCGCAAGGGCTGTCGGGGCCGCCCGCATGGTGGCCGGGCTCGACGGCTGGACAGGGCTCGTCGACGGACCTGCCGCCGGCGTCGTCCGTTCGCTGACACCGCACGCCGCCGCACCCAGCAACAGGGGCACGAGGACGACTGCGCTGGCACGCTCCGGTCGGGTCGCCCCCTTCGCAGGAGCCGGCCGGGCCCACGGCGACGCATCCATCTGCCGAGCATAAATGTCTGGCGTCGTCTGATCCCAGGGAACGACGCCGTGGCTACGTCCGGAGTCAGTCGCCAGTCTGGTTTGCGCGTCTGCGCGTCTGCGTGGCGCCTGCGCGCCTGACGGCTGGCCCGGGCGAGACAGATCACGACCATGAGCAACCCAGAACGAGCGGTGATCTGCGTCGTGGGGCGCCGAGGCTCGAGCTCTCGGCTACCTGGGCGTCTACGTCGTGCGTCACACACCCGTGCTCGCCCCGACCACCGGGATCGAGCCACCGTGAAGCGTCACCCCTGCTCAGAGGGGGTCTTGGCACACGCTTCGTGGGTCGCCGTCGACGTCGTGAGCCAAAAGACGCCCCGTACGCCCCTCAGGTATGGCACAGTTCTGTCACCAGTTCGACATACATGCCGCCGGAACGCCGAGTCCCGCCCCCGGACGGCATGCCCTTGACCTTGAGGGCGGGAGCGGGGGACCCACAGGTTCCTCGGGCAGGCCGTCAGGGCTGCCCTCGGGG
>JBBSTI010000004.1:0-51976 GCA_038236005.1 Mycobacteriales bacterium
CATCCGCGCGCTGTAGAGCTGGATCAGCCCGGCGGCGATCTCCTTGACCGCCTTCTTCGCGCGGCCCTTGCGCTTGGCCCAGTCGCTGCCGCCGATCCGGTCGACGGTCGGCGCCTCGCCACCGACGTAGCGCGTCACCAGCTCGAGCTGGTCGGTCGGGACGTAGAGCCGGTCGCCCTTCGCGTACTCGAGCACCAGGTATTCGCGGGTCGCACCGGCCACCGTGCGCTGCACCATCTCGACGTAGCGGCCGACCCCGTGCTGGTCGTGCACGACCGGGTCGCCGGCTCGCAGCTGCAACGGGTCGACGGTGTTGCGGCGCTTGCTCGGCATCCGCTTGCTGACGTCCTTGGTGCCGGCCCCGCGAGTGCCGGTCAGGTCGGTCTCGGTCAGCACGGCCAGCTTGAGCAGCGGGCTGGTGAAGCCGTTCGTCAGGCAACCGGTGAGCACCTGCGCGACCCCGTCGCGCCGCCCCGGCGCGGTGACCAGCTCGGCGGCGACGTCCTCGCCCCTGAGCACCTCGACGAAGCGTTCCGCGGACCCGTGCCCCTCTGCGGTGAGCACGACGTCCCAGCCTTCGCGCAACCATGCGCGGATGTCGGCGACCGCGGTCTCGGTCTCGCCCCGGTAGGCGGTCGGCTGCGCAGCGGCCAGGACGACCGCGTCGTCGGATAGGTCGGTGTCGGTGGTGAACGGGCTCAGCGTGAACCAGGGCGTGCCGGTCGCGGCAGCGTGCTCGCGCACCTCGACCAGCGTGCGGTAGGCGGCCGCGCCGAGGTCGACCGGAGCCTTGCCGCCGGAGGCCGCCGTCGCCCAGGACGCCTCCAGGAACTCCTGGCTGGTGCGGACCAGGTCGTGCGCGCGGGTCCGGATGCGCTCCGGGTCGCAGACCAGCACGGCCGCGCCCGGGGGCAGCTCGTCGGTGAGCAGCACGAGATCGTCGGCGACCAGCACCGGTGACAGCGCTTCCATCCCCTCGACCGGGGTGCCGTCGGCGATCTTGTCGGTGATCTCCTTCAGCTCGGGGTGCGCCTCACCGAGCAGCCGCGCGCGCTCTCTCACTTCTGGGGTCAGCAGCAGCTCGCGGCACGGCGGCGCCCACAGACCGCCCTCGGCGACCTCGAGGCTGCGCTGGTCGGCGACCTTGAACCAGCGGACCTCCTCGACCGTGTCGCCCCACAGCTCGACCCGGACCGGGTGCTCGGCGGTCGGCGGGAACACGTCGATGATGCCGCCGCGCACCGCGAACTCGCCGCGCTTCTCGACCAGCTCCACCCGGGCGTACGCCAGGTCGACGAGCCGTCGGACCAAGGCCTCCGGGTCGGTGTCCTGACCCTGGACGAGCTGGACCGGCTCCAGCTCGCCGAGGCCCTTGACCTGCGGCTGCAGCAGCGACCGGACCGGGGCGACGACGACGTCCAGCGGTCCGGTCGACGGGTCGTCGGCGGTCGGGTGGGCGAGCCGGCGCAGCACCGCGACCCGGCGACCCACGGTGTCGGCCCGCGGGCTCAACCGCTCGTGCGGGAGCGTCTCCCAGGACGGGTAGAGCGCAACCCGCTCGGGCGGCAGAAACATCACGAGCGCGTCGACCAGCTCTTCAGCCTCACGCCCGGTCGCCGTCACCGCGAGCACGGTGCGTCCCTGCGCCAGCGCGGCGGTCAGGAAGGGTCGCATCCCGCTCGGACCCTCGACCTCCAGGGTGAGAGCGCCCTCCGCGGCTGAGGCGAGCGCGCGGGCGAGCGAGGGGTCCTGAGCGACGCGGTCGAGCAAGCCCGACAAGGCAGGGGAACTCACGGGTGGCGGCCTCCGGGCAGCAGAACACCCTGGCCGTCCGCGGCCCGGGGGACTGTAAGGCTAAGACCTCACCCGTCCACGCGCCTGCGACAAGGCCGCCTGACGCAGACCCGTCGGCAGGTGCAGCGACGTCGGCTGGTCGTCCAGGTGTCCGGGCTGCATCGGTCAGGTCGACGACCTGGTGGCCGTTGCGGCCCTTGCGCTTGACCTGATACATCGCGAGGTCTGCTTCGTGGATCAGCTGCTTGCCGAGGTCATCGGCGTCACCAGCGAACGCGATCCCCACGCCCGCGGTGATGGCGATCTCCAGCGGCCGCCCGGGCCCACGGCCCGGCGACAGGCTGAAGGGCGCCGCGAACGCATCCTCGATCCGGCCGGCCATGGCATGCACGTCGCGCGCGTCGTCCAGGTCCTCGCACAGGACCACGAACTCGTCCCCCGACACCCGGGCCAGGGTGTCGCCCGGCCGCAGCAGGCCGCACCGGCAGGAGGAGACCGTCTCGATCGCCCAGCAGGCGGCGGTCCGGGCCCTGCTGCTGGCCGACACGTCGGTGGTGGTGGACGACACCCACCTGCAGCTGCGGCACGCCCGGGTCTGGGCCGACCTCGCCGCCGAGCTCGGCGTCGGCTTCTCGGTCCTGGAGGTCTGGACCGACGTGGACGAGTCCGTGCGCCGGGACGCCGCTCGCGCTGCCTCGGGAGGACGCTCCGTCGGGGAGGACGTCATCCGAGGCATCGCCAGACGCGCTGGCGCACGGCGTCCCGACGTGCTGCCCACCCGTGGCGCGTGATCGTGAACGCTGGGCGCGACGGAGACGTTCGCACCGCATGACCGCAGAGAGATCGCCGGTCAGGGGTCCTGGTGATAGCTGTTCTGCGCGGCCTCCAGGGTGCCGGTCAGCAATGCCTCCACGGCGTCGGCCGCGCGGTCGAGCTCGAGCGGCAGGTCCTTGCGCTCAGCCGCGCTGAAGTCCTTCAGCACGTAGTCCGCCGGGTCCTGCCGGCCTGGCGGGCGGCTGATGCCGACCCGGACGCGCAGATAGTCGCGGGAGCCGAGCGCGCTGTCCAGCGACCGCAACCCGTTGTGCCCACCAGCCCCCCCGCCACGCTTGAGCCGCAGCCGACCGAAGTCCACGTCCAGCTCGTCGTGCACGCAGAGGATGCGCTCGACGGGGACCTTGAAGAAGTCCCTCAGCGAGGCGGTCGGGCCGCCGGAGAGGTTCATGTATGTCTTGGGCTTGGCGAGCAGGACCCGCGTGCCGACGAGCCGACCCTCGAGCAGGTCGGCCCGGCCCTTGTGCGCCTTGAAGCGACCACCGATCCTGCTCGCCAGCAGGTCCGCGACCATAAAACCGACGTTGTGCCGGTTCCCGGCGTAGGACGGACCGGGGTTGCCCAGGCCGACGACCAGCCACGGATCGTCGGCCACGAGCGTGTCCGTGAGGAGCAGGGGCTAGGACTCGGGGACGGTGTCGCCGTCGCCGGCCTTGTCGCTCTCGCTGCCGTCGTTGTCGGGGCTGTCGCCCTCGGCCTGCACGTCGCCCTCGGCCACAGCCTCGGCGCCGGCCTGACCTGAGCCCAGCTCGGCCTCGGCCGCCTCGAGCTCAGCCTCCAGGGCCGCCTCGCTCGGGATGGTCAGACCCTGGACCACGACCACGTCGCCGTCCTGTGCGAGCGTCGAACCGTTCGGCAGGGTGACCTCGCCGGCCTTGATCGAGGAGCCGACGGCGAGGCCCTGGATGCTGACCTCGACGCTCTCCGGCAGACGGGTCGCGTCGGCCTCCAGGGTGAGGCTGGTCATCTGGAAGTCGACCATCGCGTCAGGAGCGGCGTCGCCGGTGAGCACGACCGAGATCTCCACGGTGACCTTCTCGCCCTTGCGGACGGCGATCAGGTCGACATGCTCGAGAAAGCCCTTGATCGGGTCGCGCACGACGGCCTTCGGCAGCGCCAGCTGGTCGCCGCTCTCGGTCTCCAGGGTGAGCAGGGCGTTCGAGTCGTTCTTCAGCGCCAGCATCAGCTCGTGGCCCGGCAGGGACACGTGACGCGGCGGCTCGCCATGGCCGTACAGGACGGCCGGCACCTTGGCCTCACGGCGCACGCGACGAGCGGCACCCTTGCCGAACTCGGTGCGGGGCTCGGCGACGATGCGGACCTCGGGCACAGCGGAACTCCTTGAAAAGATGGATGGATCAGGCGCACAGGAAGGCGCGAGGGGCGAGCCTACCGGTCACGCGTCGCCGTCGAACAGCTCGGTGACCGAGCCGTCCTCGAAGACCGCCCGGATCGCCCTCGCGACCAGGGGGGCGATGGACAGCACGGTGAGGTTGTCGAACCGCAACGACTCCGGGATCGGCAGCGTGTTGGTGACGACGACCTCGCTGATCCGGCTGTTCTTGAGCCGCTCGACCGCCGGGCCGGACAGCACCCCGTGCGTCGCGGTGACGATCACGTCGGCGGCGCCGTGGTCGAACAGCAGCTCGGCCGCCTTCGTGATCGTCCCACCGGTGTCGATCATGTCGTCGACGAGGATGCAGGTCTTGCCGGCCACGTCGCCGACCACCTCCCCGACCTTGACCTCGTTGGGCACGTTCGGGTCGCGCCGCTTGTGGATGATCGCGAGCCCGCAGCCGAGCCGGTCGGTCCACCGCTCAGCCACCCGGACCCGTCCTGCGTCGGGCGAGACCACCACGAGGTTCTCCCGGCCCCACCGCTTCTCCACGTGCCCGGCGAGCAGCGGCAGCGCGAACAGGTGGTCCACCGGGCCGTCGAAGAAGCCCTGGATCTGACTGGTGTGCAGGTCGACCGCCATCAGCCGGTCAGCGCCGGCGGTCTTGAACAGATCGGCGATCAGCCGCGCGCTGATCGGCTCCCGACCGCGGTGCTTCTTGTCCTGCCGGGCGTACGGGTAGAAGGGCAGCACGACCGTGATCCGTTTGGCGCTCGCTCGCTTGAGCGCATCGACCATCAGCAGCTGCTCCATCACCCAGGTGTTGATCGGGGAGGTGTGGCTCTGGATGACGAAGGCGTCGCAGCCGCGGACCGACTCCTGGAACCGGACGAAGATCTCGCCGTTCGCGAACTCGTACGCCGAGGTGGGCACCACCGTCAGCCCTAGCTCGGCAGCCACCTCGTCGGACAGCTCCGGGTAGGCACGGCCGCTGAACAGCAGCAGGCTCTTGAGACCCTGGATCTTCAGGCCGGTCATCGTTCCCCTGTCCTGGGCGGGCGCTTCTGGGCGACCCACCCCTCGATCGTGCGCTGGCTGTTCTCCGAGACCGCGAGCGCGCCGGCGGGCACGTCGCGGCTGATCACGGCGTCGGCCCCGGTGTAGGCACCGTCCCCGATGCTCACCGGGGCGATCAGGCTGTTGTTGCCGCCGACCTTGCAGTCCTCGCCGATCACCGTGCGGTGCTTGTCGCGGCCGTCGTAGTTGAACACGATCGTGCCGGCGCCCACGTTGCTGCGTGCGCCGATCGTCGTGTCGCCCACGTAGGACAGGTGGGGCACCTTGGCGCCGGCCCCGAGGTCGCTGGCCTTGACCTCGACATACGCCCCGACCTTGGCGTCCGGTCCGACGACGGTGCCGGGACGCAGGAACGAGAACGGTCCCACGCTCGCCCGCTCCCCGATCCAAGCGCCGTCGACGTGGCTGCGGACGACCCTCGCGCCCTGGCCCACCTGCGTGCGGCGCAACGTGCTGTCCGGGCCGACGACGGCGCCGGTGGCGACCGTGGTGCCCGCGTGCAGCTGCACCCCCGGCGCGATCGTGCAGTCGGGGGCCAGCTCGACGTCCACGTCGACCCAGGTGGTCGCCGGGTCCAGCACCGCGACCCCGGCTCGCATGTGCTGCTCGACCAGTCGGTCCCGCAGCAACCGCGCCGCCGCTGCGAGCTGCACCCGGTCGTTGACGCCGCCGGTCTCGATGGCCGGGGCGGTGACGGCAGCCAGCCTCAGGCCCGCAGCCCGGTGCAGGCCGACGACGTCGGTGAGGTATTCCTCACCCTGGGCGTTGTCGGTCGACAGGCGGCCGAGCGCGTCGCGCAGAGCACCAGCCTCGAAGGCGTAGACGCTGGTGGCCACCTCACACACGGCGAGGGTGGCTGCATCGGCGTCCTTGTGCTCGACGACCGCCCGCACGGACCCGTCCTCGTCGCGCACCACCCGGCCGTAGCCGGCGGGGTCCTCGAGCACCGACGTCAGCAGTGTCGTCGCCGCGCCGGAACCCTCGTGCGCTCGCACCAGAGCGCCGAGCGAGGCCGCGGTGAGCATCGGCGCGTCTCCCGGGACGACCAGGACGGTGCCGACGAGGTCCTTCAGCGAGGACAGCGCCACCCGTACCGCGTGGCCGGTGCCGTTCTGCTCGTGCTGGACGACGGCCGTCGCGCGCGGGTCGAGACCACCCAGGTGCTCGGTGACCTGCTCGCGGGCATGGCCGACCACGACGAGCAGGTGCTCCGGGTCCAGCGCGCGGGCCGCGGCGACCACGTGGCCCAGCATGCTGCGTCCGGCCAGCTCGTGGAGGACCTTCGGGGTCCGGCTCCGCATCCGGGTGCCCTCCCCTGCCGCGAGGACCACGACGGCCGCTGGACGGTCGTGCGCCATCACGGCTCCTTCGTACGGGGGAAGGGGTCAGACTCTAGCGACTGCTCCCGGGAGAGGAATCGAACCTCTGTTCGATCATTCAAAGTGACCTGTCCTGCCTCTGGACGACCCGGGACCGCAGGCCCCAGGTTAGAGGCACACCAGGCAGCCCGCCGGGGGCTGCGTTAGGTTCGCCTCGAAGCCGTGCCACACCGGCGTACGACGACCTCCAGGGAGCCCTGTGTCCGCACCGACCCTTCCCGACGCGCCCATGACGACGGTGCCGGTGCCCGAGGACACCGCTCGTCCGCTGCAAGCGATCCCGAAGTCCCGGGCGCGTGCCCGGTTCGAGCAGGTCATGCTGGCCACGTTCATCATCGTGCCGCTGCTGGCCGTGCTGGCCAGCGGGTTCGTGCTCTGGGGTTTCGGGCTGCACGTCCGCGACGTGGCCATCGCGGTCGTCTTCTACGCGATCACCGGGCACGGGATCACGGTCGGCTATCACCGCTACTTCACGCACGGATCCTTCAAGGCGAAGACCCGCACCCGGGTCGCGCTCGCGGTCGCCGGGAGCATGGCGATCGAAGGACCGGTCACCCGGTGGGTGGCCGACCACCGGCGGCACCACGCCTACAGCGACAAGGAGGGCGACCCGCACTCCCCCTGGCGCTACGGCACCTCGACCGGCGCGCTCACCAAAGGGCTCTACCACGCGCACGTCGGGTGGCTGTTCGACGTCGAGCAGACCGACCAGAAGCGCTTCGCTCCCGATCTGCTGGCCGACCGCAACATCGCCCGCGTGAACAAGCTGTTCTGGCTGTGCGCCGCCGTCTCCCTGCTGCTGCCTGCCGTCATCGGCGCGGTGTGGGCCGGTCTGGTCGGCGACAGCATCCTGCTCGGCGCGGCCACCGCGTTCTTCTGGGGCTCGCTCGTGCGGATCGCGGTCCTGCACCACGTCACCTGGTCGATCAACTCGATCTGCCACGCCGTCGGCGAGCGCCCGTTCAAGACCCGGGACCGGAGCGCGAACGTCTGGCCGCTCGCGGTCATCAGCATGGGCGAGTCCTGGCACAACCTGCACCACGCCGATCCCACCGCCGCCCGCCACGGCGTCGACCGCTTCCAGGTCGACAGCTCGGCCCGGCTGATCTGGATGCTGGAGAAGTCCGGGCTGGCGACCGACGTGCGCTGGCCGGACGCCGGCCGCCTGGACGCCCGCCGGATCTGAGCTCTCCCGTCCGAGCTCTCGCTTCGCCCCCACGGGTCGCTCCGTTGTCGTAGCCTCCGGGCCAACGACGATCACCAGGAGCTCCCATGACCGATCCTTACGGCCAGCCGCAGGGTGGCGGGCAGCAGCCCGGCTACGGCATCACGCCGCAGCGTTACGGCACGCCGGGTGAGGCACCTCAGCCCTACGGTCAGCCGCCCCAGGGCTACGACCCGGCGCCCCAGGGCTACGACCCGGCGCCCCAGGGCTACGACCCGGCGCCCCAGGGCTACGGCCAGCCGCCCCAGGGCTACGGCCAGCCGCCCGTCGGCTACTCACCCCAGGGTGGCGGCCCGATCGGGGAGATCCGCAGCACCGGGGCCTCGATGCTGCTGTTCGTGGTGACCTTGGGGATCTACGGCTACGTGTGGTCCTACAAGACCCACGAGGAGATGAAGCGGCACACCGGGGAGGGCATGGGAGGCGGCATCGCGTTGCTCATCTGGTTCGTCGTGTCGCCCGTCCTGGCCTTCCTGCACAGCGACGAGGTCAGCAAGCTCTACAGCCGCCGCGGCCAGCGGCCGCCGATCACCAGCATGAACGGACTGTGGTTCTTCCCGGGCATGTTCCTGTTCGGGATCGGGCCGATCGTCTGGTTCGTCAGGTCCAACGGCGCCCTCAACGACTACTGGCGCTCGCTCGGGGCCACCGGCTGACCGTCCTCAGGCCAGCTGCTCGGACAGCTCCAGCCAGGTGTGCTCGACGTCGGCCTTCTCTGCCTGCAGCTCGTTGATCTGGGTGTCGATCCGCGCCACCTTCTCGAAGTCGTCCCCGCTGGCGAGCTGATCGGCCTGGAGACCGCGCTCCTTGCGGTCCAGCGCCATCAGCTGACGCTCGAGCTTGCCGAGCTGCTTCTGCGCCGCCCGGGTGTCGCCCTTGGGCTTGGCGGCAGCGGTTGTCGCCGGGCCCTTGCGCACCCGCTCGGCGAGATATTGGTCGACCCCGCCCGGCAGCGCCTTGATGGTGCCGTCGCCCATCAGCGAGGCCGTGGTGTCGGTGACCCGCTCGAGGAAGTAGCGGTCGTGACTGACGACCAGCAGCGTGCCGGGCCAGCCGTCCAGGACGTCCTCGAGCGCGGTGAGGGTGTCGATGTCCAGGTCGTTGGTCGGTTCGTCGAGCATGAGGACGTTGGGCTCGCCCATGAGCAGCCGCAAGATCTGCAGACGTCGTCGCTCGCCGCCGGACAGGTCACCGACCCGGGTCCACTGCGCGTTGCCGACGAAGCCGAAGCGCTCGCACAAGCTCGAGGCCCCGACCGGCTTGCCGTCGACCTCGACGGAGCGGGCGACCTGCTCGACGGCCTCGAGCACCCGCAGCGAGCCGTCCAGCTCGGCGACCTCCTGGGACAGGTAGGCGACCTTGACGGTCTTGCCGGTGATCACCTCGCCGCTGTCGACGCTCTGGTCGCCGACGAGGATCTTGAGCAGGCTCGACTTCCCGGCACCGTTGACACCGACGATGCCGATCCGGTCGCCCGGACCGACGATCCAGTCGACGCCGTCGAGCAGCAGCTTCGGCCCGTACGCCAGACGGGCGTCCTTCAGCTCGTAGACCGTCTTGCCGAGCCGGGCGGTCGCGAAGCGCTGCAGCGAGACCTGGTCGCGGGGAGCCGGCTCGTCGGCGATCAGGGCGTTCGCGGCGTCGATCCGGAACTGCGGCTTGGACGTGCGAGCAGGCGGGCCACGCCGCAGCCAGGCGAGCTCCTTGCGGACGAGCTGCTGCCGCTTCTGCTCGGCCGACCCGGCGATCCGGTCGCGCTCGGCGCGGGCCAGGACGTACGCCGAGTAGCCGCCGTCATAGGCGTCGACGGCGCCGTCATGGACCTCCCAGGTGGTGCTGTTGACCTCGTCGAGGAACCAGCGGTCGTGGGTGACGACCAGGTGTGCCTGGCTCTGCGGCCGGGCCTTGAGGTGCGCGGCGAGCCAGGCGACCCCCTCGACGTCGAGGTGGTTGGTCGGCTCGTCCAGCACCAGCAGGTCCCATTCGCCGATCAGCAGCGCGGCGAGCGCGACGCGGCGTCGTTCGCCACCGGACATCGTGCCGATGGTGGCGTCGAAGCCGAGGTCGTGGAGCCCGAGCCCGTCGAGCACCTCGCGCACCCGGGCGTCAGCGGCCCACTCGTGGTCGGCCGCGTCGCCGACGATCGCTTCCCGGGCAGTGAGCGCGGTGTCCAGGCGAACGTCCTGGGTCAACGCACCGGCCCGCAGCGTCCCGGTGTGGGTGACCCGCCCGTCGTTGACCGGCTCGGTCTTCAGCAGCGTCTTCAGCAGCGTCGTCTTGCCACCGCCGTTGCGACCCACCACACCGATCCGGTCGCCCTCGGCGATGCCCAGAGAGACGCCGTCCATCAGCAGCCGGGTGCCGTGGGCGACGCTGACATTTTCCAGATTGACCAGGTTGGCTCTAGCCATGCGGGTTCCTCTTCATGTGTCGTGCGGTCATCAACCGACCACCCTCGCTCCGGCGACCGGCCCGTCGGCACGGCGCACGGCCCGACAGACGTCGGACGCAGCCAGCTGGGCCGCCAGCTCGTCGGCGTGGTCGGGGTCTCGGGCGAGGAAGGCCACGGTCGGGCCGCTGCCGCTGACGATCCCGCCGAGCGCACCCAGCTCGTCGCCGCGGTCCAGCAAGGTCTGCAGCGCCGGGCGCAGCGCGACGGCGGGGGGCTGCAGATCGTTGTGCAGAGCGCGCCCGAGCAGGGCAGCATCGCCTTTGCGCAGTGCCGCAAGAACCTCGGACGGGTCGGACGCGACCGTCGGCGTGCTCTCCCGGTCGTCGTCCAGCCGTCGATACACCGCGGGCGTGGAGAGTCCTTCCTGGGCGAGCGCGAGCACCCAGGCGTACGACCCGCGCCCCAGCACCGGCGTGAGCCGCTCGCCCCGGCCGGTGCCCAGCGCTGTGCGGCCCTGCAGGCAGAACGGGACGTCGCTGCCGAGGCGTGCGGCAAGCTCGGACAGCCCGTCGACGTCGAGCTCGGTGCCCCAGAGCGCGTTGCAGGCGACCAGCGTGGCGGCCGCGTCCGCCGACCCACCGGCGCACCCGCCGGCGACGGGGATGCCCTTGCGGATGGTGATCGCCACCCCCGGCGCGTGGCCGGTGTGCTCGGCGAGCAGGGCGGCCGCGCGGACCGCGAGGTTGGTGGCATCGGTCGGCACCTGGTCGGCGCCCTCGCCGGCGACCGTGACCGTGAGCCGGTCTGCGGGTCGGACGGTGACCTCGTCGGTCAGCGACACGGCGTGGAAGACCGTCGTCAGCTCGTGGAACCCGTCGGCGCGCAGCGGTCCCACGGACAGGTGAAGGTTGAGCTTCGCCGGCACCCGGACGACGACACGGTCGGGCGCACGGGCGGGCAAGGCTCTCCTGGGGTCGGCGTGAGGGCTCAGACGGTCAGTCCTTCAGGCTAGGGGTCCGGCGATGCGTGCGAAGTCGGTCACGTGCAGCGCCTCGCCGCGCAGCCGGGGGTCGACGTCCGCAGCCCGGAGCCGGTCCTCCGCCTGCTGCGGGCTGCCGGCCCAGCCTGCGAGCGATGCCCTCAACGTCTTGCGGCGTTGCGAGAACGCGGCGTCGATCACCGCGAAGGTGGCGGCCCGGTCGCCCGGCGGGGGCTCTCGCCGGGTGAAGGCCACCAGCGCACTGTTCACGTTCGGGGCCGGCCAGAACACCTGGCGGCCGATCGACCCGGCCCGTCGGACGTCGGCATACCAGGCGGCCTTGACCGACGGGACGCCGTAGGTGCGCGAGCCCGGTCCGGCGGCAAGCCGGTCGCCGACCTCCGCCTGCACCATGACGAGGCCGGTGCGCAGCGACGGGAACCACTCCAGCGCGGTGAGCAGCACCGGCACCGCGACGTTGTAGGGCAGGTTGGCCACCAGCGCGGTCGGCGGATCACCGGGCAGGACGTCCAGGTCGAGCGCGTCCTGGGTGAGCACGTCGAGCCGGGCGCCGGGCAGCCGTTCCTGCACCGTCTGCGGCAGCCGCGCCGCCAGCGTCGGGTCGATCTCCACGGCCGTGACCGACCGGGCCGCTTCGAGCAGCCCGAGGGTGAGCGAGCCGAGGCCAGGACCGATCTCGAGCACCACGTCCTGGTCCCCGACCTTCGCCGCGCGCACGATCCGCCGCACCGTGTTGGGGTCGATGACGAAGTTCTGCCCGAGCTGCTTGGTCGGTCGCAGCCCTAGCTCCGCGCCGATCCGGCGTACGTCAGAGGCGGTGAGCAGAGCATCGGGCACGAACGACTGTCTACCGCCCGCGGCGGTCGCGCGCAGGGCGGGTGCGTCCGCTCGACACGCCTTGCGCCGGTCTCGCGCCGGCCGGGTCGGGCGGACCCGAGGGCTGGACGCGTCGGGGTCCGTCAGAGACGGCGACCGCACTCCGGCCAGGGGGCAGCGCCGCGCCTGGCGTGCAGCATCTGTGCCCGGGCGGTCTGCTCTGCCGCAGGGGCGGTGCTGGCCACGCCCGTGCCGCCGACGGACTGCCAGGTGCTCCGGTCGAACTGGTAGAGCCCGTGGTACTTGCCGGTCCGGGACACGATCGTCGGGTCGCCACCGGACTCGCACCGCGCGAGCGCCGCCCAGTTCAGCCCGTCGGGCCGGGGCTGCAGTCCTTTCGGTCTCGGCGTCGGGGTCGGCACGGGGGCTGGCGGTGCCGGGACGAGCCGCGGCCGGGGCGTCACCGTCGTCGGCACGGACCGGGGTGTCCACCCTTCCCGGGCAGCGGTCGTGCGCTCGAAGATCGAGGTCGTCGTGGCCTGCGCCGGGACCGGGGCAGCAGCCGCGGGGGCCGGCGGCGGCTCGGCGATCACGGCAGCGAGCGCCGGCGTGGCGACCAGACCGACCGCGGCGGCGAAGCCGAGCGCGGCCAGCCGCGGGCCGGTCAGACGGGGGGGCATCAGGCAAGAAAGGCGGGTCACAGGTCTCCGGACGTCGGCGGGCCGGCGGGAGGCTGCACACAGGTCGGTCTCTGCGGCGGTCGCGCGCGCAGGCGCAGAACTCCGGGCCGGTCATTCAGTGCCTCGGACGTTAGGTCGACCTTGCCGGGACCACAAGCGGGCGGTGGGGGACGCGATGTGTCGAAGACCTCAAGAACGAACGCTGGTGGGGCTCAAGCCCCCGTCAACCCGGGCATCGTGGGGGACGAACGTGGGATGTCACACATCTGTCATGCTTGCTCGTCCGACACCCTCAGAGCGCGAAGGCCCGACGTCCGTTCTCGGCCAGCACACCGCACAGCTCCAGCAGATCGACCTCTCGGGTGGCCGCCAGCCCCCGCACGGTGGTCGGGACGAGGTAGGGGGCGTTGGGGCGTCCCCGGTGCGGCACCGGAGCCAGGAACGGCGCATCGGTCTCGACCAGCAGCAGCTCCGCCGGCAGCAGAGCGGCCGCCGCTCGCAGGTCGTCGTTCGGCTTGAACGTCACCGGCCCGGCAAAGCTGGCGTACCAGCCGTGCTCGGCGCAGACCCGAGCCAGCTCCGGCCCGCCGGAGAAGCAGTGGAAGACCACCCGGTCGGGCGCTCCCTCGGACAGCAGCACCCGTACGACGTCGTCGTGGGCGTCCCGGTCGTGGATGACCAGCGTCGTCCCCGTGGCCTTGGCGATCTGCACGTGCGCCCGGAAGGACGACTCCTGCCAGCGGTGCCCCTGCTCGCCCTCGGTGCGGAAGTGGTCCAGCCCGGTCTCCCCCACCGCGACCACCTGCGGCAGCGCGGCGAGGACCTCGATCTCGCGGAGCGACTCGTCGGCGGCGTGGCCGAGCCCGGCCTCGTTGGGGTGGATCGCCACGGCGGCGTGCACGTTGCTGTGCAACGACGCCAGCTCAGCGCCCCAGCGGCTGGAGGCCACGTCGACGCCGACCTGCACGAGCGTGCCGATCCCGACCTGTGCCGCCTGTGCCAGGGCGGTCGGGACGTCCACCTCCATCAGGTCCAGGTGGCAGTGCGTGTCGGTCAGCGAGACCGGCAGCGGTTCCGGCAGCGGCGGCGGCGTGCCGCGCTTCTCGTCCCGCCGGGCCCGCTGGTTCGGCGTCTTCACCCTTCCAGCCGTGCCAGCTCGTCCTCGACCACCGACGGGTCCAGCTTGGTGAACAGCGGGGTGGGCGCGGCCAGCGGCTGACCGACCCGGATCGGGGTCGACCCCCAGGTCGCGGAGGCCCGCGCGTAGTCGCCGGTCAGGATCGGATAGCCCGGTCCGCCGTCGAGGTCTTCGACCTCACGCAGCTCCGGCTGACCGGCCCACGGAGCCGTCCCGCCGAGCATCGCGTCCACCTGGTCGCACGAGGCGGGCAGGAACGGGGTGAGCAGGGTCTTGGCGTCGTCGACCAGCTGCAGGGCGACGTGCAGCACGGTGTCCCGGCGCGGCAGGTCGTCCTTCAGCTTCCACGGTGCCTCGTCCGACAGATACTTGTTGGCCTCACCGACCATCCGCATCGCCTCGGTGATCGCCGCCTTCTGCTGCGAGCCGTCGAGCAGCTCACCCACGCGCGCGAACGATTCGCGCGAGGCTGCGAGAACGGCGTGGTCCACCCCGGTCAGCTCGCCCGCCGCGGGGATCGCCCCGAGGTTCTTGGCCGCCAGCGACACCGTTCGGTTGACCAGGTTGCCCCAGCCGGCGACAAGCTCGGTGTTGTTGCGGGTGACGAACTGCTGCCAGGTGAAGTCGGTGTCGGAGGACTCGGGGCCGGCTGCCGCCAGGTAGTAGCGCAGCGCGTCCGCGCCATACCGCTCGAGCACGTCGCGCACGTAGATGACCACCGAGCGCGAGGAGGAGAACTTGCGCCCCTCCATCGTCAAGAACTCCGAGCTGACCACGTCGGTCGGCAGCGCCAGCGGACCCAACGGGCCGGGCGGGCTCGAAGCACCGGACAGGATCGCCGGCCAGATCACGGTGTGGAACACGACGTTGTCCTTGCCCATGAAGTAGGCGCCGGTCGCGTCCGGGGACCAGAACGGTCGCCAGGCGTCCGGGTCGCCGGAGCGCCGCGCCCACTCGATCGACGCCGACAGGTAGCCCACGACCGCGTCGAACCACACGTAGATCCGCTTGTCCGACCGGTCACGCCAACCGTCCAGCGGGATCGGTACGCCCCACTCCAGGTCGCGGCTGATCGCCCGGGGCTTGAGGTCTTCGAGCAGGTTCGCGCTGAAGCTGCGCACGTTGGAGCGCCAGCCGGTCCGTGACTGCAGCCACCCGCCGAGCGCTTCGGCGAACGCCGGCAGCTCGAGGAAGAACTGGGGGCCCTCGACGAACTGCGGCGTCTCCCCGTTGATCTTGCTGCGCGGCTGGATCAGGTCCTGCGGGTCGAGCTGGTTGCCGCAGCTGTCGCACTGGTCGCCGCGCGCGCTCGGGTACTGACAGATCGGGCAGGTGCCCTCGATGTAGCGGTCCGGCAGGGTGCGTCCGGTCGACGGTGAGACCGCGGACAGCTGCGGCCGCTCGACGATGTATCCGTTGTCGTACAGGGTGCTGAAGATCTGCTGCACCACCGCGGTGTGGTTGCGCGTCGTGGTGCGGGTGAACAGGTCGTAGGAGCACCCAAGGCCCGCGAGATCGGTGGCGATCACCCGGTTGTAGCGGTCGGCGATCTCCCGTGGCGTCACGCCCTCGGCGTCGGCGGCCACCTGGATCGGGGTGCCGTACTCGTCGGTCCCGCTCACCATCAGCACCTGGTTGCCGGCCATCCGCTGATAGCGGCTGTAGACGTCGCTCGGGACGCCGAACCCGGCGACGTGGCCGATGTGACGGGGACCGTTGGCATACGGCCAGGCGACCGCGGTGAGGATGTGGCGGGACATGCCGCCCAGGCTAGTGAGCCGGGGCGTTTCGGTCGTGCAGGTCGCGCACGGCGACGGTGATCCCGTAAGGCGCGTCGACGGTCAGCACGTCGTCCGGCCCGTACGCGCCGCTCAGCACATAGTCCGTCGGTGCCAGGAACACCTCGAGGTGACCGGGCACGTCGGCCCGCAGGACGAGGTGGAGGTTGCCGACCGCCCGCTGGTGCGCCTTGGACGGTGCGCTGCTCACCAGCAAGGTGCCGTCGACCAGCTCGTAACGCAGCCCGTCGTCGCGGGACAGCAGGTCGAGATCGGCGATCGTCCACTCACCGTCACGCGGCAGCACCTGTATGGGGGTCATCGTCCTCGGTCCGCTCGTTGTCCATGATCCGAACCAGACCACGCTGACGGACTCAGCGGTGAGGTGCTCAGCGATCTGTGGACAGCTTCGCGTCGACCACCGCGGCGTAGACCTCGCGCTTGGGCAGCCCGGTCTCCTGGGCAGCCGCCGCGATCGCGTCCTTGCGGGACAGCCCCGCCGCCTCCCGCGCCTTGACCAAGGCGACCAGATCGTCGGGGGCCAGCTCCTGCACAGGCTCGGGCGCCCCGGCCAGCACCAGGGTGATCTCGCCGCGCACCTCGCCCTGCGCCCACGCGGCCAGCTCGGCGAGCGTGCCGCGCAGGACCTGTTCGTAGGTCTTGGTCATCTCCCGGCAGACGACCGCGCGACGGTCCGGCCCGAGCACCTCGACCATGTCCGCGAGACACGCCGCGACGCGGTGCGGAGCCTCGAAGAGCACCGCCGTGCGTCGCTCGGCGACCAGATCACCCAGGCGACGCTTGCGCTCGCCCGGCTTGCGCGGGAGGAAGCCCTCGAAGCAGAACCGGTCGGTCGGCAGCCCGGACAGCGCCAGCGCCGTGGTCACGGCGGACGGCCCCGGCAGGCAGGTGACCGGCAGCTCGCGCGCCACGGCGGCCTCGACCAGCCGGTAGCCGGGGTCTGACACAGTCGGCATCCCGGCGTCTGTCACAAGCACCACGGTGAGCCCCTCAGCCACGGCACCGAGCAGCTCGGGGACGCGCTGCACCTCGTTGCCCTCGAAGCAGCTGACCACCCGGCCGGTCGGCGTCACCCCGAGATCGCTGCAGAGCCGCCGCAGCCGCCGGGTGTCCTCGGCGGCCAGCACGTCGGCGGTGACGAGCGCGGCGGCCAGACCAGCACTCGCGTCGGAGGAACGCCCGAGCGGGGCGCCGGCGAGGACCAGGGGCATCCGCGCAGTCTGCCCGCTTATCCTGTGCCCATGACGGCGCTGATGCCGGCCCCGGCCGCCGACGCACCCGCCGGGCGCACCCGCACCACGGTCAGCGACCGTCTGCTGCCGCTGGTCACCTGGCGCGGCGGCTGGGGGGTGACGGTGGTCGTCACCGTCCTGGCCGGTCTGCTGCGCTTCCTGCGGCTCGCGATCCCGGACAACACCGCCAGCGGCGGCAACATCTTCGACGAGGTCTACTACAACTGCGACGCGCAGTCCCTGCTGCGGGCCGGCGTCGAGCTGAACACCGCCGGCGTCGAGAAGAACATGACCGACCCCTGCACGCCGACCGGCGGGGGCTCGTTCGTCGTGCACCCGCCGCTCGGCAAGTGGGCGATCGCCCTGGGGATCAAGGCGTTCGGCGCGAACCCGTTCGGCTGGCGCTTCGCCGCAGCCGTCGCCGGCACGCTCACCGTCCTGCTGCTGGTGCGGGCCGGTCGCCGGATGACCGGCTCGACCCTGCTCGGCGGCCTCGCCGGACTACTGCTGGCCGTCGACGGGCTGCACCTCGTCCAGAGCCGGATCGCGATGCTCGACGTGTTCCTGGTCTTCTGGGTCGTCGCGGCGTTCGCCGCGCTGCTGGTGGACCGGGACCATCTGCGGGAGCGGCTCGCCCGTGGCGCGTCCCCCGGGGCACGACCCTGGCGGCTGCTCGCCGGATTCTGCCTCGGGGCGGGGATCGCCACCAAGTGGTCGGCCGTCTACTACGTGGTCGTGCTCGGCCTGCTGTCGCTCGCCTGGGAGGTCGGGGCACGACGCAGCGCCGGCGCGCCCGCGCCGTTCCGGGCGACCGCCCGGGCGCTGCCGGGGGCGATGCTGGTCTACGCCGTCGTCCCGCTCGCGGTCTACGTCGCGTCCTACACCGGCTGGTTCCGTTCCTCGCAGGGGTTCGACCGCGACTGGGCCCAGACCTCCGGCGGCTACGCGAAACAGGACGGCCCGTTCGCCGCGCTGCTGGGACGGTTTCCGGACGGCCTGCAGAGCCTGGTGCACTACCACCAGAAGATCCTGGAGTTCCACGAGCAGCTGTCGACCCCGCACGCCTATCAGAGCCACCCGCTCGGCTGGCTCTTCCTCGCACGTCCGGTCAGCTACTACTACCCGACCGACGTCGGACCGGGCCGCTACGGCTGCGAGGCGGCGAGCTGCGCCCGCGAGGTGCTCGCGATCGGCAACCCGGTGCTCTGGTGGGGCACGATCCCCGTGCTGCTCGCCCTGGTTTGGCTGTGGGTCTCGCGTCGGGACTGGCGCGCCCCGGCCTTGCTCGCCCTGATCGGCGCATCCATCCTGCCGTGGATCCGCGACGACCTCAACGAGCGCACGATGTTCCTGTTCTACGCGCTGCCCGCCGTGCCGTTCATGGCGCTGTCCGCCGCGCTGGTCGCGGGCTGGCTGCGCGGCGGTGCCCACGCCACGCGCAGGCGTCGGCTCTGGGGCACCGGCGCGGTCACCCTGTACGTGGCGCTCGCCGTCGCCGCCCTGGCGTTCTTCTATCCGCTGCTCGCGGCTCAGACGCTCGACATCGACTCCTGGCGAGACCGGATCTGGTTCAGCTCGTGGATCTAACCGCACGGATCGGGATCGGCCCTGGATCGGCCGCCGGCTTCTACCTGCTCGGCCGAGCCCTGGCCGTCCTGGTGCGCCACCGCTACCTGAAGCTCGACCGGCCCAGCTTCGCTAACGTGATGAGTCGGGTGATCCGGCTCGGGCTGACCTTCCTCGGGATCCTGGTCGCGGTCACGATCATCTTCCCGAGCGTCAAGCCGATCAACATCCTGTCGAGCCTGGGCTTCTTCAGCATCGCGGTCGGCTTCGCATTCCGCGACATCCTCGAGAACCTGCTGGCTGGGATCCTGCTGCTGTTCCGGGCACCGTTCCGGACCGGCGACGAGATCGAGGTGCAGGACACCAGCGGGACGGTGGTCGAGATCAACCTGCGGGAGACGGTGCTCCGGACCTATGACGGCCGGCAGGTCCTCGTCCCGAACGCGACGGTCTACAAGAACCCGATCCAGGTACAGACCGGCTACGAGACCCTGCGCACCGAGGCGGTCGTCGGGGTGGCGTACGAGACCGACCTGTCTGTGGCCCGCGAGCTGGCGCTCGAGGCCGTGCGCGCGGCCGAGGGGGTGCTCGCTGACCCGCCCGCCGCGGTGCTCGTCGGCGAGCTGAACGTCAGCACGATCGACCTGCACGTCCTGTTCTGGACCAGGCCTCAGCAGTCGACCGTCCGCAGGGTGCGCGACCTCGTCCTGCGAGGCGTCACCACCGCCTTCGGGCGGGCGGGCATCGAGATGCCCGCCGACATCGTCGTGCTGCAGGGTTCACCGAGCCTGAAGGCTGCGGTGCGCGACGACCGCGCCGAGCCCACGCCCGGCGGCGGCCTGACCGCTCGGCTGGAGCAGTAGTGGACCTCCTGCTCGCCTTCTCCCTCGTCCTTTTCGCAGGCGTGCTTCTTTCCGGTCTGGCGCACCGCACGATCCTGTCGACCGCCGTGCTGTTCCTGCTGGCCGGTTTCCTGCTCGGCAACGGCGTCACCGGAGTGCTGGACCTGCGGCCGGACGACGCCCTCGTGGTCACCCTGGCTGAGCTCGCCCTGTTCAGCGTGCTCTACACCGACGGCATGCGGGTCGGCTTCACCGACCTGCGCAAGGCGTGGCGGCTGCCCGGACGCGCCCTGGTCCTCGGCATGCCGCTGACCTTCCTGGTCACCGCCGGGCTGTCCTACTTCGTCGCGGGTCTGCCCTGGGTGGAGTCGATGCTGATCGGCGCGGTGCTCGCACCGACCGACCCGGTCTTCGCCTCCGCGATCGTCGGTCGCGAGGAGGTCCCGCGCAAGCTGCGGTCTCTGCTCAACGTGGAGAGCGGGCTCAACGACGGGCTTGCGCTGCCGGTGGTGCTGGTCCTGCTCGCCACCCTGGGCGGCAGCGAGGTCTCGGGCCTCGAGCTGGCCGAGGAGCTGGCCCTCGGGGTCGTCATCGGCGTTGCCATCCCCCTCGTCGCGTCCCTGTTCCTGCGCCGGCGCCGTTTCGGGTCCACGCCGCTCTATGCCGCGCTGGAAGGGCTGTCGATCGGGCTGATCGTCCTGGCCGTCTCGTACGCCACGCACGCCAACCTCTTCCTCGCAGCCTTCTCAGCGGGGATCACCGTGGCCACCGTGGCACCCAAGATCGAGGAGACCTTTCACGAGTTCGGCGAGCTGGTGACCGAGCTGCTCAAGCTGGCCGCGATCCTCGTGTTCGGCGCGCTGATCTCCCCCAGCTTTCTGGGGGAGATCCCGTGGACCGGATACCTCTTCGCGCTGCTCGCGCTGCTGGTCGCCCGGCCCGTGGCCATCGGCCTGGCTCTGTTCGGCAGCACGCTGCCCCTGGACGAACGGGCCGTGGCCGCCTGGTTCGGCCCGAAGGGTTTTGCCTCGGTGGTCTACGGCCTGATCGTGCTGGAGTCCGGCATCGCGCTGTCGGACGAGGTGTTCCACCTCGTCGCGCTGGTCATCGTCGCCTCGATCCTGGCGCACTCCTCGACCGACGTCCCGATCGCGCACGCTTTCGCTCGGCGGCAGGAGCGCGAAGCGGCCGAGGAACGTCTCGCCAGCGGCGACGACTGACAGGGTGGAGCTGAGGGGATTCGAACCCCTGACCCCCTCGATGCGAACGAGGTGCGCTACCAGACTGCGCCACAGCCCCCTGAAGGACGGACGCGACGCTACCAGCCGCCGACGGCCCGGCGGCGCTCCAGGATGACGTCGAGGTCGCTGGTATCGGCCAGCCCGTCGAGCAGCTCAGGCTCCACCTCGACCGGGGCGGACCAGCGCGGCGCGGCAGGGGCGGTCGCCTTGCCGACGTAGGTCGGCAGCGGCACCGGCACCGGCTGCCAGGACTCCCCCAGGCCGGCGACGGCCGGACGGGCGAGACGCGCGGCGAGGGTCTCGGAACGCTCGGTGTGCTGGGTGGACGCGGCCGCGGACAGCGGCACCCTGGTCGGCATCCGCAGCGGGATCCCCGACACGTGCGGAGCCGCGGCACGGCGGTCGGCGACGACCTGGACGCCGGCCGCGCGACGACGCTGGGTGCGGCGCAGGACCTCCTGTCGACGGCAGTGCAGGGTGAACACCAGGGCCGTGAGCAGCAGCACGACACCGAGGACGACGAGCCACGTCGGCCCGACGGTCCCACCCACCACGCCGACCACGCCGAGGCCGAGCAGCCAGAGCAGGGTGCGACGCCGACGTACGGCCAGGGGGGTCTTGACGGGCTCCGGTCGCAGGGCGGCGGCCTCGTCGCGCGCAGCGGCCACGGTGGAGGCGGTGCCGCGGGAGACGACGCGCACGGCGCGACCGATGCGCTCGGCGGGTCGCAGCTGGGTCCCGTCCGACTGCTCGGAGCTGCGCAGCCCTATGGGGACCAGGAACGCTAGCCACACTCCGACGATCACCAGAAGAATCAGCCCGCTGCCCACATCCCGGACCGTAGTGAGCAGAGTGCTCGAGGTGAGGGAGGTTGAGGGTGCGTGTCGCGCTCAGCCGGGCCGGGACGCCTCGTAGCGGCGCAGCAGCCCGTCCGGCACGTCGTCGACGACCAGCGCAAAGCTCAGGTGGTCGCGCCAGGCCCCGTCGATGAACAGGAACCTCTCGTGCAGGCCCTCCTGGCGAAATCCCAGCTTCTCGACCACCCGACGGGAGGGTCCGTTCTCCGGCCGGATGCTGATCTCGGCCCGGTGCAGCCCGACGGTCCGGAAGCAGTGGTCGACCACGAGCGCCACGGCGGTCGGGGCGATCCCGCGCCCGGCGACGCGCTCGTCGACCCAGTAGCCGATGGAGCCGTTCTGGAAGGCACCCCGCGAGATCCCGCTGACGGTCACCTGACCGACGATGACGCCCCCGACCACGATCGCCAGCGACAGGCCGCGGCCCGCGCGGCCCTCCCGCGAGGCGTGGCGGGCCATCGTGCGGAACACGGCCGGGGTGTGTCGCTGCCGCCAGGACAGCAGCGGCGCGCCTGGCGACGTGCCCTCCCACGGGGCGAGCCAGGTGCGGTTGCGCACCCTGGCCTCGCTCCAGGACTGAGCGTCGCGGCGTCGGAGCGGCCTGAGCAGGACCCCGTCGTGCTCGAGGGTGACCGGCCAGCCGGCGTTGCTAGCCGTGGTCCCCGCCGCCTGCGATCTGGGCGAGCGCGTGCAGCAGCACCGGGGCGAGCGCCCCGACCCCGTCACGGACCCCTCCCGTCGACCCCGGAAGGTTCACCACCAGGGTTGCTCCCATCAGCCCAGCCAACCCCCGGGACAGCACTGCGGTCGGGACCCTGTCGCCGCCCGCCGCGCGCACCGCGTCGGCGAGACCGGGCACCTGCCGGTCCAGCAGCGGGAGGGTCGCCTCGGGCGTCACGTCACGAGGTGCCAGCCCGGTCCCACCGGTGGTGACGACCAGGTCGTAGGAGCTGGCTCCGCGCAGCGCCAGGGTGATCGCGTCGACCTCGTCCGGGACGACCACGACCGGGTCCACCGCCAGGCCGAGCTGTGCCAGCAGGGACGCGCAGAGCGGGCCGGAGGTGTCCTCCCGCTCACCGGCCGCGCTCCGGTCGGACACCGTGACCACCAGCGCCCTGCGACTCGGTGTCGGCCTCAGCGCTGCCACGTGCCGCTCCGTCCGCCGGTCTTGGTCTCCACCTGCACGTCGGTGATCACCGCGCGCTTGTCGACCGCCTTGCACATGTCCACCAGCGTGAGGCCGGCGACCGCTACGGCGGTCAGGGCCTCCATCTCGACGCCCGTGCGGTCCGCGCTCCGAGCGGTCGCGAGCACCCGCACACCGTCGTCCACGACGGTCAGTGCGACCTCGACCCCGGACAGCGCGACCGGGTGGCACAGCGGCACCAGGTCGGGGGTGCGCTTGGCCCCCATGATCCCGGCCACCCGGGCGACGGCCAGCGCGTCGCCCTTGGGCACTCCCTCGCCGCGCAGCAGCGCCACCACGTCGGCGTTCAGCAGCACCCGGCCGCTCGCGGTCGCCGTACGCGTGGTCACGTCCTTGTCCGTCACGTCGACCATCCGGGCAGCCCCGTCCGGACCCACGTGCGTGAGACCGGGTCTGGCAGCGGTCATCGTCGACGCTCCAGCAGCATCGTCTGGACCTGCTCGCCGGCGGCCACCGACGTGGTCCGCTCGTCGAGCACGACCAGCGCGTTCGCCCGCGCCATCCCGGACAGCAGGTGCGAGCCCGACCCGGAGACCGGCGTGACGACGTACGTCCCGTCACGCGCCTCGAGCAGCACGCGCAGGTAGGAACGGCGCCCGGTCGGGCTGCGCAGGTCCTGCGTGGTGCGCGCGGCCACCACCGGCCGGGTCAGCGGGGTCGCCCCGATCATCTTGCGCAAGGCCGGCCGGACGAAGACCTCGAAGCTCACCAGGGCCGACACCGGGTTGCCCGGCAGGCCGAAGATCGGGGTGCGGTCCGGACCGATCACACCGAAGCCCTGCGGCATCCCCGGCTGCATCGCGACCCGGTCGAAGGACACCGTCCCGAGCCGGCTCAGCACCTCCTTGACGACGTCCTTGGTGCCGACGCTGACCCCACCGCTGGTGACGATCAGGTCGGCCCGGACGAGCTGGTCCTCCAGGGTCGCCATCAGCCTCTGCGGATCGTCGGGAACGATCCCGACCCGGTAGGCCTGTGCGCCGGCCTCGACCGCAGCCGCGGTCAGCGCGATCGAGTTGGCGTCCGGGATCCGGCCCGGACCGAGCGGACGGCCGGGCTCCACCAGCTCGCTGCCGGTGGACACCACGACCACCCGGGGCCGGGGTCGCACCAGGAGCCTCGCCCGTCCTGAGGCGGCCGCCAGCCCGACCTGAGCGGCGCCGAGGTGGGTGCCGGCGGCGAGCACCCGCTCACCTGCCTGAACGTCCTCACCGGCACGACGGATGTGCGAGCCGGGCTCGGGGCAGTGGTCGATCCGGACCTGCCGGTCGCCGCCGTCGGTCCACTCCAGCGGGACCACCGCGTCCGCGCCGGGCGGGATCGGCGCACCGGTCATGATGCGGACGCAGAGCCCGGGCTGGACGGTCAGCGAGCCCGTGGGCCCGGCGAGGACGTCACCGACCACCGGCAGCGTGACCGGGACCTGCGCGAGGTCGGCGACCCGCACGGCGTAGCCGTCCATCCCGCTGTTGTCGAAGACCGGCTGCGGGCCGGGCGAGAGCACGTCCTCGTCCAGCAGGCAGCCGTGCGCCTCCAGCAGGCCCAGCTCGAGCGGGGCGAGCTGGGTGACCACCGACAGGACCCGTGACAGGTGCTCGTCGACGGTGACCGTCGGACCGCCCGAAGCGTGCGGGTCCGGCGCACTCACGGTTGTTCCGGGAGCCATTCCCGCAACCATGCGAGAAGGGGCGGGCCGAGGTCGTCCCGCTCGGACGCCAGCCGCACGCAGGCCTTCAGGTAGTCGAGCCGGTCGCCCGTGTCGTAGCGACGCCCCCGGAACACCACGCCGTGCACCGGCTCGGTGGTGATCAGGGTCGCGATCGCGTCGGTGAGCTGGATCTCGCCGCCGCGACCCGGCGCCGTGTGCCGCAGCACCTCGAACACGGCCGGGCTCAGCAGATAGCGCCCGATGATCGCGAGGTTGCTCGGAGCCTGGTCCACCGGCGGCTTCTCGACCAGTCCGGTGATGCGCACGACCTCGCCCTCGCCAGGTTCGACCGCCGCGCAGCCGTACATCGAGATCTGCTCGTGCGGGACCTCCATCAGCGCGACGACGCTGCCGCCGTGCTCGGCCTGCACGTCGGCCATCACGCTCAGCAGCGGGTCACGGGGGTCGATCAGGTCGTCGCCCAGCAGCACCGCGAACGGCTCGTCCCCAACGTGGTCGGCTGCGGCCAGCACGGCGTGACCCAGGCCTTTCGGGTCGCCCTGCCGGACGTAGTGCAGGGTCGCGATCTCGCTCGCCGCGCGCACCTGCGCGAGCCGGCCGGGGTCACCCTTGGTCTCCAGCGCGAGCTCGAGCTCGACCGCCCGGTCGAAGTGGTTCTCGATCGCCTGCTTGCCGCGCCCGGTCACCATGAGCACGTCGGACAGGCCGGCTGCGGCCGCCTCCTCGACGACGTACTGGATCGCTGGGCGGTCGACGACCGGGAGCATCTCCTTCGGCGAGGCCTTCGTGGCCGGCAGGAAGCGGGTGCCCAGGCCTGCGACAGGGATGACGGCCTTGCGGACCCGGCTCATGACAGCGTCTCCATGCCTGGCGACCCTAGCGGCGAGCGACGTGCCCGTCTCGTACGGGATGCTCGTGGTGTGACCGACGGGAAGGCCCAGCTGCGCCAGGCCGCTTCCGCGCGGCGCAGGACCCGTGAGCACGCGCAGGCCGACGCCGCGCTCGCTGACCACCTGCGCATCGACGCGCGCCTGTCGGGCTCCCGGGCGGCCTACGAGGCGTTCGGCACCGAGCCGGTGGTCCCGCTGCGCACCGATGACCTGCTGCCCGTCGTGCTCACCGACCGTGACCTGGCCTGGCGCCGCGGTGAGCAGCAGCTGGGGCCGGAGGCGATCGCGGAGGTGGACGTGGTGCTCGTGCCGGCGTTGGCCGTCGACCGCCGGGGCGTACGGCTGGGTCGTGGGGGTGGCTCCTACGACCGAGCGCTGGTGCGCGCCCGCGGTCTGGTGGTCGCCGTCCTGCTCGACGGCGAGCTGCAGGAGCAGCCCCTGCCCGAGGAAGAGCACGACGTACGGGTGCACGCCGTGCTGCTGCCCACCGGGCTCGTCCTGCTTTCGGGCAGACTGCGTCCGTGAGCGACAACCATCTCTTCGACGACCTCCTCGAGGCCAACCGCCGGTATGGCGAAAACTTCCCGCACCGGGGCGTCTCGGCCCCGGCCGCCCGGGGCCTGGCCGTCCTGACGTGCATGGACTCGCGCCTGGACCCGCTGCGGGCGCTGGGGCTCGAGGTCGGCGACTTCAAGATGCTGCGCAACGCCGGCGGTCGGCTCACCGCCGACATGGAGTCCGACGTGGTGCTGGCCTCGCACCTTCTCAACGTGCGGCGGGTGCTGATCATGCCGCACACGCAGTGCGCCATGACGGTGGCCGACGACGCCGCGGTCACCGCCGCGATCCTGGAGACCTCTGGCCTGGACACCACCGGGCGGGACTGGGGCACCGACCCCGACCAGAGGGCGCGACTGCAGCACGACGTCCTGCGGCTACGGCACGCCTCCGGGCTGCACCCGGAGACCGTGGTGGCCGGCGCCATCTACGACGTGGACACCGGCCTGATGGACATCGTCGTCCCCTGACCCCTGGGCCTTCGCGAGGACCGGCGCGCTCATCCCCAGCCGGCCGGCGTTCGGGGTCCTGGACGGCCCGCAGGCCTGGAGCGGGGTCCCACGCTCCGGGTGCCGAGGGTCGGTGAGGCGATGGAGCAGGATCGCTGGCGCCTGCCGGCGCTAACCTGGCACTGCGCCCTGGAGAGTGCCAGCAGCGGGGCTGCCGTACGACCGACGAGCGATGGAGCCTGCGCGTGCCGACCTACCAATACCTCTGCACCGAGTGCGACACCCCGCTCGAGGCGGTTCAGTCCTTCAGCGACGACGCCCTGACCGTGTGCCCGACCTGCGAAGGCAAGCTGCGCAAGGTCTACTCGGCGGTCGGCGTGGTCTTCAAGGGCAGCGGCTTCTACAAGAACGACTCCCGACCCAAGGAGAAGGCGTCGTCCTCGTCCACCGGCAAGGAGGGCGGGTCCGCCAAGGAGGGCGGGTCCGGCACGGAGGGCGGGTCCGGGACGAAGGACGGCACGAGCAGCACGACCCCGTCCAAGACCGACAGCGGCAGCGCGAGCCCTGCGCCCAAGAAAGACGCGACGCCGACCGCCAAGAAAGCTCCGAGCAAGCCCTCGAGCACGTGAGACCTGGGCTGTCCAGCCCCGCGGCGGCATCTGTGGATGCCGGATCGGGCCCCTAGGGTCGGTCCGTGACCTCCTCCTGCGCCCTGGCCGACCTCGCGGTGATCGGTGGGTCGGGGTTCTACGACTTCCTCGACGACGCCGAGCAGGTCCCGGTGAGCACCCCGTACGGCGAGCCCAGCGAGCCCCTGACCGTCGGGACGGTTGCCGGCCGCCGGGTGGCGTTCCTGCCTCGGCACGGCAAGGAGCACCGCTTTCCCCCGCACCGGATCCCTTACCGCGCCAACCTGTGGGCGCTGCGTGCCGTGGGCGTACGTCAGATCCTCGCTCCGTGCGCGGTCGGCGGCCTGCAGCCCGAGCTGGGCCCGGGCGCGCTCGTGGTGCCGGACCAGCTGGTGGCCCGGACCAGCGGGCGTGAGCAGACGTTCTACGACAGCGGTGCGGTGCACGTGCCCTTCGCCGACCCCTACTGTCCCGCGGGACGGGCCGTCGCCACCACCGCCGCGCAGGAGCAGGGCTGGCCGGTGACCGGCGACGGAACCATGGTGGTGATCGACGGACCACGCTTCTCGACCCGAGCAGAGAGCAGGTCCTACGCCGCAGCAGGCTGGTCGGTGGTCAACATGACCGGCCACCCCGAAGCGGTCCTGGCCCGCGAGCTGGCGCTCTGCTACACCGCGGTCGCGATGGTCACCGACCTCGACGCCGGGGTCGAGACCGGCTCCGGCGTGACCGGTGCCGAGGTCTTTGCGTCCTTCGGCGAGAACATCCCGAGGCTGAGGACCTTGATGACCTCGGTGCTGGCCTCGCTCCCCACCGACCGGGACTGCCCGTGCACGCGCGCCCTGGACGGGCTCCGTCTGCCGTTCGAGCTGCCGTGAGCACGCGTCCGACGCACCCCCTCGTCCGCGACGTCGTGCGGGTGCTGGCCCGACGCCGATGGCTGGTCGCGTCCGGCCTGCTCGCCGGCGCGGTGGCGGTGGCCCTGCCGACCCTCGCCCCGCCGCCCATGCCGGTGACCGACGTGCTCGCCGCAGCCCACGACCTGTCGGCCGGATCGATCCTGCTGGCCGAGGACGTCGTCACCCGGGCTGTCCCCGAGGGTGCGGTGCCGGACGGTGTCCTGCTGCGGGAGGCAGCGGTGGGCCGGGTGCTCGCCGGGGCGGTGCGGTCCGGCGAGACGCTCACCGACGTCCGGATGGTCGGGCCGGCGCTGCTCGCCGGGGCCGGCGACGGCCTGGTCGGGGTCCCGGTGCGGCTGGCCGACCCGGCGGCGACCCAGCTGCTGCGCGTCGGGGACCGGGTCGACGTCCTGGCCGCCTCGACCGACCCGGACGCACCCGTGACGGCGGCCGTCGTCGCCGCCTCGGTCCTGGTCCTGGCCGTGCCAGCCCGCACCGCCGAGCTCGATGGCGCGCTCGTGCTGGTCGCCGCCCCGGCGCAGACCGCGGCACGGCTCGCCGCCGCCGAGGTCAGCAGCCGGCTGTCGGTCCTGGTGCGTCAGCCGTGAGGCCGACCGTGCGCGCGCACCAGGTCTGGACCTGGGGACCTGACGCACCCGACCCGGCCGAGACCGCCGCGCTGGCCCCGCTGGTCGCCGCGCTGACCGGCGTGACGCCGCAGGAGCCCGAGATCCCGGCCGAGCCGGCCCCGCTGCCCGCCTCGCGACGGCTGGCCTCGTTGCCCGCGGCCCTGTCCGACCTGGCCTCGACAGACCCCTACGACCGTGCCCGGCACGGCCTCGGCCGCTCCTACCGAGACATCGTGCGCGGGATCCGCGCAGAGGCGGCGTACGCCCCGGACCTGGTCCTTCGGCCGCGGACCGAGCACGACGTCACCGCGATCCTGGACTGGGCCGGCAGCAGCGGCGCGCCGGTGGTTCCGTTCGGGGGCGGTTCCAGCGTGGTCGGCGGCGTGGAGCCGGTCGGGCTCGACGCCGCGGTCAGTCTGGACCTCTCGCTGCTGTCCGGGGTGATCGAGGTCGACGAGACCTCGCGCGCTGTCCTGGTCCGGGCCGGGACCTTCGGGCCTGACCTGGAGGACGCGCTACGACCACGCGGGCTGACGATGCGCTTCTACCCTCAGTCCTTCGAGCGCAGCACGGTCGGCGGATGGCTAGCCACCCGCGCGGCCGGGCACTTCTCCACCGGTCCGACGCACATCGACGACCTGGTCCAGTCGATCCGCGCCGTGACCCCGACCGGCGTGTGGGAGTCCCGGCGGCTACCTGGCTCCGGGGCCGGCCCGAGCCCGGACCGGGCGCTGCTGGGCAGCGAGGGCACGCTCGGCGTCATCACGCAGGCGTGGCTGCGGGTGCAACCGCGCCCGGCGCACCGATGGGCGGCCACGCTGGCGGCGCCGGATCTCGCCACCGGGGCCCGGGCGGTCCGGGCGCTGCTCCAGGCCGGTTTACGACCTGCCACCGCCCGGCTGATCGACCCGGGCGAGAGCCGGGTCAGCGGCACGCTGGACACCGGCGAGGCCGCGCTCGTGCTCGGCCTCGAGTCGTTGTCCGGACCCGTGGACGGCAAGACCGAGCGGGAGCTGTGCCGCGACGCCGGGCTGCGGGTGGTCGAGGCCGGCGTGCGCGGGACCTCGGGCGAGGCGTGGCGCTCGAGCTTCGTGCGGGCCCCCTACCTGCGCGAGCACCTGGTCCTGCTGGGCCTGCTCGTCGAGACGTTCGAGACCGCGGTGACCTGGGACCGTCTCGATGCCCTGGTCGACGGTGTCACGACGGCCGTCCAGGACGCCCTGCGGGAGATCTGCGGCGGAGGAACCGTGACCTGCCGGCTGACCCACGCCTACCCGGACGGCGCGGCTCCGTACTTCACCGTCACGGCCCCGGCCCGCCGCGGCAGCGAGCTGGCGCAGTGGGCCGAGGTGAAGGCGGCGGCCAGCGAAGCGCTGCTCGCCGCCGGTGGCACGATCACCCACCACCACGCGGTCGGGCGTGACCACCGGCCCTGGTACGACCAGCAGCGACCCGACCCGTTCGCGCTCTCGATGCACGCCCAGAAGCGCGCGTTGGACCCGTACGGCATCCTCAACCCGGGGGTGCTGATCCCCTGAGGACCGGCCAGGGGGAGCAGAACATCACCACGAGCACCGAGGGGCTGCCCCGGCGCGCCCTGCAGGCGTTGACCGCGAACGCCTCGGGGGACGGCAGCCTGGACCGCTATGCCCGGCTGGTCCAGCAGCTGCTCGGCGCGCCGATCGGGCTGGTGACCCTGGTCGAGACCGGCCGGCAGGTCTTCCTCGGTCAGGTGGGTCTGGCGCCCCCGCTCGACGAGGTGCGCCAGACGCCGCTGAGCCACTCCTTCTGCCAGCACGTCGTCCGCAACGCCGAGCCGCTCGTCGTCGAGGACGCACGGGTCCACCCGCTGCTCTGGAGCAACAGCGCGGTCGAAGACCTCGGGGTGATCGCCTATGCCGGGATGCCGCTGACCGCCGACGACGGCACCGTCCTCGGTTCGCTCTGCGCCATCGACCATGAACCCCGTCGGTGGACCGACGAGGAGCTGTCTCGGCTGGCCGACCTCGCCGTCGCCTGCTCCGCCGAGCTGCAGCGTCGCCTCGCCGTGGCCGAGGGCCAAGACACTGCGCTCCGCCTCGGCCTGCTGGACGAGGTCGGGACCGCCATCGGCACCACCCTGGACGGTGCCGAGACGATCGAACGGCTCGTACGGCTGGTGGTCCCTGCGCTCGGCGACTGGGCGACCGCAGCGCTGACCGACGTCGCCGGCCGGACCGGGGCCACGGCTACGCGTCACCTGGACCCGGTCGCGGCCGGCTCCGTCGCCGTCCTGCTCGGCGCCCAGCTGCGGACGGAGCAGGCAGGCACCGGCCCCGCCCGCTCCGTCGCCTCGGTGCTGCGCACCGGAGAGGCCGAGACGATCGCCCTCACCGACCAGGAGGTGTCGGGGCTCCCCGGACCGCTGCTGACCGTCCCCCTGCGGGGCAGAGCCGGACCGGTGGGCTGGCTGTCGCTGGGTCGCGAGCACGACCCCTACTCCCCCCAGGAGGTGCAGACCGCGCTGGACCTGGGCCGGCGGGTGGGCCTTGCCCTGGACAACGCAGCGCTGTTCGCGCAGCAGCGCGACAACGCGGAGGCCTTCCAACGGAGCCTGCTCACCCAGCTGCCGGAGCTGGACCGCCTGCACGTGCACGCGGCCTACCGACCGGCGGCGACCGGCACCCAGGTCGGCGGAGACTGGTACGACGCGTTCCTGCAGCAGGACGGTGCCCTGGTGCTCGCCGTCGGCGACGTGGTCGGCCACGACATCGCCGCCGCCGCGAAGATGAGCGAGGTGCGCAACGTCCTGCGGGTCGTGGCCTACGACCGGGGCGAGAGCCCCGGCCAGATGCTGAGCCGGGTCGACCGCACCTTGACCGGGCTGGCGGTCCAGACGCTTGCGACGGCCGTGGTGGCACGCATCGAGCAGACGGCCGAGCAGGCTACGGTCGGGGTCCGGACGCTGCGGTGGAGCAACGCCGGGCACCCCCCCCCGGTGCTGCTGCTCGCCGACGGGAGCGTGCGGCTGCTGGACACCGACGGCGAGCTGCTGCTCGGGGTCGACGACCGTACCGAGCGCAACGATCACGTCGTGGTGCTGCCGCCCGGGACCACGCTCGTGCTCTACACCGACGGGCTCGTCGAGCGTCGGGACGCCTCTCTGGACCGAGGGCTTGCCCGGCTGCGCCAGGCCCTCACCGCCCTGGTCGACCTCCCCCTAAACCAGATGTGCGACGAGCTGCTCGAACGCATGCTCCCGGCCGGGGCGGACGACGACGTCGCGCTGCTCCTGGTCCGCACCCACCCGAAGATCGGACCGGGGTCTGCGCGGACCTGATCGTCAGGGACGATCGTGGTGCGGCGGGCGGTCGGCCCGCAGACGCTCTTCGTCACGATCGACCCCGACGTCGTCCCGCTCCGACGGGGCCGGTTCGCGCCGGGGCTCCGGCCCGCTCGGGCGGCTGCCCGGCGGTCCGACAGCTCGACGGCGGGCGCGAGGCGGCATGGGACCGAGCCTATCCAGGGTCTGCGGGCAGGCCGTGCTCCTGCATGACGGCGAGGACCTCGCCGATCGCATGCTCCTCGTCCATCGGATGGCGCATGGGCAGCTGGTCCTGCACGGCGTAGCGGTTGCGCCGCCCCTCGCGCGAGCGGACCACGTAGCCCTGCTCGACCAGGTCGGACACGATCCGCTGGGCCGCTCGCTCGGTGATGCCCACCTGCAGGGCCAGGTCGCGGTGCCGCACGTCGGGGTCGCGCGCGATGCACAGCAGCACGCGTGCGTGGTTGGTCAGGAACGTCCAGCCAGCCATGGCGCCAGACTAGCGCTGATTTTGTGATGCTAGTCATGGCGCGACTCTGAACGTACGTCTTTTGTGTCAGGTATCTTCACCCCCGTGCCGATCGAAGCCCCCGCGCCGTGAGCGCCGTCCTGCTGGCCGTCCCCGGCGTCCTGCTGTTCGTCGCCGCGGCCTGCGGGCTGCTCGGTGGCCGGCGCGGCGAGACCGCGGGGCGGCTCGGGGTCGCCGCCGGCTGGTCGACCTTCGTGCTGGCCGTGGTGCTCGCCGTCGCCGTCCTGGTCGACGGTCCCGTCCAGGCCGTCCTCGAACGGTCCGACGGGAGCGCGCTGGCGGGGCTCGCGCTGGACCGGGTCGGTGCGCTCCTGCTGCTCCTGGTCACCGGCGTCGGCGCGGTGGTCCAGTCCTTCGCCCGCCGCTACCTGTACGGCGACGCACGGGCCGGCTGGCTGTTCGCGTGCACCAACCTGCTGACGGCGGCGAGCGCCGGCCTGGTCAGCGCCGCCACCCTGCTCGGGCTCGCCGCGTTCTGGAGCACCGCCGGCCTCGCGCTGGTCCTGCTGCTGGCGACCTACTGGCCGCTGGAGGCCGCCCGGCTCGGGGTGCGGCGCACGGCTCGGGCCTTCCTGATCGGGGACCTCGCGCTCTGGGCCGCGGTCGGGATCGCTCTGGCGCGATGGGGCGATCTGGACCTGCGCACCCTGGGCGAGCGCGCGCCGACCCTCACCCCCGACCGCGGGACGCTCGCGGTCGTGGCCGTCCTGGTGGTCGTCGCCGCCCTCGCCCGCTCGGCGCAGCTGCCCTTCGCGGACTGGCTCCCCACGACGCTCGCCGCCCCCACGCCCGTCTCCGCGACCCTGCACGCAGGGGTCGTCAACGCCGGCGGCGTGCTGCTCGTGACGCTGAGCCCGTTGTTCGCCGCCTCGCCGGTCGCCACCCACCTCGCCTTCGCGGCCGGGGCGCTGACCGTCGTGTGGGGGACGCTCCTGATGCTCGCCAAGCCCGACGTCAAAGGCGCGCTGGCCCACTCCACGATGGGCCAGATGGGGTTCATGATCATGACGTGCGGGCTCGGTGCGTTCGCCGCAGCGATCTTCCACCTCGTCGCCCACGGCATGTACAAGGCCACGCTGTTCCTGGGCTCCGGCAGCGCCGTCCGACGGCACGTGCGGCACCTCGCCGCGCCGCCGGCCGCCCGCACGGCCCTGCCCGCACCGCTCCTGGCCTTCGCGCTCGTGCTGCCCGCCCTGGTCCTGGCGGGGGCCGGCGTCCTGCTGCACCCCGAGGTCGGAGGAAGTGCCGGCTCGGGCGCGTTGCTGGTCTTCGCCTGGGCCAGCCTGGTCGCGACGAGCGTCGGCTGGCTGCGGCGGCGCCCGACGACCGGCGGCGCGTCGACGCTGTTCGTGGTCGTCCTGCTCGCCGCGTTCGGCTATCTCGGCCTGCTGCGCGGGGTGACGGCGCTGCTGGCACCGACGCTGACCGGCTCCGGCACCGCGACCGTGAGCACCTGGTGGCTCGTCCCCGTGATCGTCCTGCTCGCCGGCATCACCGTCCTGCGCGCCGTGCCGTCCGGGTCACGCCTGCGCGGCGTACGCGACGCCCTGTACGTGCTGGCGCTCAGCGGCGGGCACGTCCGCCCTCGTCGCACACGTGCGCTCCGCAGCCTGCCCTCACCCGCACCCGTCGTCGGCCAGGAGATCGCAACATGACCAGCACGACCAGCATGACCGGCACCACGAGCACCAGGACCGCCGTCCCGGCTGCCACCGACCCGGCACGGGCTGCCCGGCGGGCCCGGCTGCGCACCGACGTCTCGCTCGCCGGGCGCGTCCTGGCCACGAGCTGGCCGCTGGAGACCTTCATCGCGGTCAACCCGCTCAGCGGGCTCGAGGACCGGCCCTTCGACGAGGCCGTCCGGGTGGCCGGCGAGGTGCTCGGCGCACGAGGGACGCTGAGCCTGGCCGAGCTGCGTGCCCACCACACCACCGGACGCATCACTGACACCGACCTGCGGCGGGCCCTCGGACTGCGGTTCCCCGACCTCGCCGAGCCGGCCGGCGCGGCTGGCGCGGCGCTGATCCTGGGCGACACGCAGGTCTCCGCCCTGGACGTGCTGCTGGCCGACCTGCGGCACGGCGTCGCCCTGCCGCCCCCGTCCCGGGCGGTCCTGACCCGCGCGGAGGCGGTCCCGGCGGTCGCCGCAGCCGTGGACAGCCAGACGACCAAGTGGTGCGCGGCCTACCTCGACGCCGGGCAGGCCGGCTGGGCCATGCCAGGCAGCGAGCCCGGCAGCGAGCGCGGGCTGTACGCGGCATGGCGAGCCCTGGCACCCCGGGACCGCTCCCTGCCGCGCCAGGTGCGCCGAGCGCTCGCCGCGCTGCCGGCACGCGCCGACGACGCATTGCTCGACGCGCTCGACCGCCTGCGCGTGGGCGCGGACGAGCAACGGGTGCAGCTGCGGGCCGAGCTGACGCGGCTGCCCGGCTGGGCTGCGCACGTGCGGTGGCGCAGCGAGAACGGGTCGGGCGTCGACCTGGTCGACTACCTCGCCCTGCGCATGACCTACGCCTCCCTGCTGCTCGCCCCCGGCACGGCGCCGCAGCCCGCCCCGCCGTCCACACCTCACCCGCCGTCCACACCTCAGCAGCCCTCGGCTGCAGACCGGGCCCGCTCGCTCGCCGACCGGCTCGCGCTCGGGCCGCACGCACCCGAGCAGCTGGCAGCACTGACCGTGGCCCTGGAGCGGCTCCCGGCCTCCGACCGCCCGCTCGTCTGGCTCGAAGCCTTCGAAGGGCACTACCGCGACGGCCTGCTGGCCCGGCTGGCCGGACAGCCGGTGCCGAGCACCGGCGGTCGACCACGGGCGCGCGCCCAGCTCGTCACCTGCATCGACGTGCGCTCCGAGGGATTGCGGCGCCAGCTGGAGGCGGTCGGCCCTTACGAGACGTTGGGCTTCGCCGGCTTCTTCGCCGTCGCGATCAGCTTCACCGACCTGGCCGGCGGTGCGCCCTGTTCGCTGTGCCCGGTGCTGCTCAAGCCGCGCAACGAGGTCGCCGAACGCCCGGCGCCCGGTCGGCAGGACGCCGCCGAACGACGACTGTCCGGCCTGGGCGCGATGGCCGGCGCCGAGGAGAGCTTCCACAGCGCGAAGGACGACGCGGCCGGCCCGTTCGCCCTGGCCGAGGGGGTCGGCTGGTTCGCCGGACCGGTCGCGGCGGCCAAGACCGTGCTGGCCGGTCCGTACGGCCGGGCCCGCCACCGGCTCCAGCGTGCGGTGGCGCCGCCGGCGGAGACCGAGCTCAGCGCGCTGGACGGCTTCACGCCGGAGGACCGCGCGCAGTTCGCGCAGGTCGCCCTGACGATGATGGGCCTGACGTCCGGCTTCGCACGGCTGGTGGTGCTGTGCGGGCACGGCAGCACCACCGAGAACAACCCCTACGGCAGCTCTCTGGACTGCGGTGCGTGCGGCGGCAGCCGTGGCGGTCCCAACGCCCGCACGGCCGTGGCGCTGCTCAACGACACCGACGTCCGTCAGCACCTGGCGGGCGTCGGCATCGAGGTTCCCGCGGACACCTGGTTCCTGGCCGGGGAGCACGACACTGCCACCGACCGGGTGCTCCTGCTCGACCGGCACCTGGTCCCGCCGAGCCACCACAGCGAGCTCGACGCGCTCTCGCGCGACCTCGAGCAGGCCGGTTCTGCGCTGGCGGCCGAGCGGTGCGCAGACCTGCCGGGCGCGCGCCCGTCCTCGTCGGCCCAGCGGGCCGCACGGCACGTGCAGGCCCGCTCGACCGACTGGGCGCAGACCTACCCCGAGTGGGGGCTGGCCGGCAACGCCGCCTTCGTGGTCGGACCACGCTCGATGACCGCCGGGCTGGACCTCGGACGACGCGCCTTCCTGCACTCCTACGAGGCGCACGTCGACCCCGACGGCGGGTCGCTCGAGACGATCCTGACCGCCCCCCTCGTCGTCGCCCAGTGGATCAGCTGCCAGTACTACTTCTCGAGCGTCGACCCGCACCGCTTCGGCTCGGGCAGCAAGACGATCCACAACGTCGTCGGAGGCATCGGCGTGCTCGCCGGCCAGGACGGCGACCTGCGCCTCGGCCTGCCCTGGCAGTCGGTCGGCGTCGGGGACCGGCTGGTGCACGAGCCGGTGCGGCTGCTGGCCGTCGTCCAGGCACCGCTCGACCGCATCGAGGCGATCGTGGCGCGAAACCCCGTGCTCCAACGCCTGTTCGGCGGTTCGTGGGTGGCCCTGGCCGCCCGCGAGAACGCCGACGACCCATGGCAGCGTCTTGGCGACCACGGCTGGCAGCCGTGGTCCGAACCGGAAGGAACCGCATGACCCGCACAGGCTTGACCCGTATGACCAAGATCGAGGTGGTGGTGTCCGGGCAGGACGCCGCCGCCGTGCGCGAGCTCGTCTCGGCCGTGGGAGCGACCGGCTGGACCGGGCTCTCCGGCGTCTCCGGCCTGGGCCACAACGGCCGCCGGCAGGGCCGGCTGCTGTTCAACACCCAGGCCACCCTGGAGATGCTGATCACCGTGGTCTCCGACGACAAGGTCGACGCGCTGCTCGCCGGCCTGCGCCCGCTGCTGGACGAGTCCTCAGGCGTCATGTTCGTCTCCGAGACCTACGTCAGCCGACCCGAGTACTTCACCTGAGCCGCTGACCGGCAAAACTGGTTAGGGTGGGACCAGCTCGCCTCCGTAGCTCAGTGGACAGAGCGCCTCCGTCCTAAGGAGGGCGTCGGGAGTTCGATTCTCTCCGGGGGCACCAGCAGTCCCGCCGCACTACGGTCGGCTCGTGACGACAAGCCTGCTGTGGTTCCGCCGGGACCTGCGCCTCGCCGACCACCCCGCCCTGCTGGCCGCCCGTGACGCGGCCGACGAGGTGGTGCCGGTGTTCGTGCTGGACGACGCCCTGCGCGGGCCGGCCGGCGCACCACGGCTGGCCTTCCTCTACCGCTGCCTGCGGGACCTGCAGGAGCAGACGGGCGGCGCCCTGCGGGTCGTGAGCGGCGTCCCGGAGCAGGTGCTGCCGAGGCTTGCCGCCCGGACCGGTGCCCTCAGCGTCCACGTGAGCAGCGACCACGGGCCGTACGGCCGAGCGCGCGACGAGCGGGTCGCCGCAGCCCTCGGGGAGGTCCCGCTCGAGGCGCTCGGCTCGCCGTACGCGGTGACTCCCGGGACGCTCGCGACCGGCGCCGGAGGTCCGTTCAAGGTCTACACACCCTTCTACCGGGCCTGGACCGAGCGCGGCGTGCGGGGCCCGGCGACCAACCCCCGCGCCGTGCCGTGGACCGACGGCGGGGTGGCCGACGGCGGGGTGCCGGACGACCCCGACCTCGGCGACGTGGAGCTGCCCGAGGCCGGCGAGCGCGCGGCCCGGCAGCGGTGGAAGCGGTTCGTGGACGACGACCTCGTCGATTATGCGGACATGCGCAATCGACCGGACGAGGACCGCACCTCGGAGATGTCGGTCTACCTGAAGTACGGGTGCCTGCACCCGCGCACCCTGCTCGCCGACCTCGGTGCCGGACCGGGTCCCGATGCCTACCGCCGGGAGATCGCTTTTCGCGACTTCTACGCAGACACCCTCTGGCACCGGCCGGAGTCGGCACGGCACGAGGTGCAGGAGCAGATGGCAGGGTTGTCGTACGACAGCGGGAAGGCCGCCGACGACCGGTGGCAGGCGTGGGTCGACGGCACCACCGGGTTCCCGATCGTGGACGCCGGCATGCGCCAGCTGCAGGGGCAAGCGTGGATGCACAACCGGGTCCGGATGATCGTTGCGAGCTTTCTGACCAAGGACCTGCACCTGGACTGGCGGCGCGGCGCGCGGCACTTCATGCAGATGCTGCGTGACGGCGACCTGGCGAGCAACCAGCACGGCTGGCAGTGGACCGCCGGCACCGGGACCGACCCGTCGCCCTACTTCCGGGTCTTCAACCCGGTCAAGCAGGGCCAGGACTACGACCCGCTCGGCGACTACGTCCGGCGCTGGGTGCCCGAGCTGCGCGACGTGCCCGGCAAGGCCGTGCACACTCCGTGGACGCTCCCGGACGGGCCGCCGTCCGGCTATCCGGCACCGATCGTGGACCACGCCGCCGAGCGCAAGGTCGCGCTGCAGCGCTATGCCGAGGTGCGCGCCTAGCGTGGTGCGCACCGACGAGACGAGGAGACGCGCATGGCGTTCTGGGACCAGCTGAAGAGCCGCACCGCCGAGATGAGCACCCAGCTCAAGACCAAGACGAGCCAGTTCAAGACCAAGGAGTTCGCGAACGGCAGCATGGCGATGTGTGCGCTGATCGCCGCGGCGGACGGCAGCGTCGACGCCGCCGAGCGTCAGAAGACCTCGGCCCTGATCCGGAGCAACGACCTGCTGTCGGTGTTCCCGCCGGACGAGCTGCAGCAGAAGTTCGACTGGTACACCGACAAGCTCGCCAAGAACTACGACTTCGGCAAGGTGGAGGCGACCGCCACGATCGGCAAGCTGAAGAGCAAGCCGGAGCAGGCCCGCGCGGTGATCCAGATCGGGATCATCATCGGCGGCTCCGACGGCGACTTCGACTCCGACGAGCGGGCCGCGGTGAAGGACGCCTGCTTCGCTGTCGGGATCGACCCGTCCGAGTTCGACCTGTAGGACCGCGGCACGTCCGTCCTGACCCACCTACGAGGTCGGGGCCTACGCGCCGTGGCTCGCGGCCGAGCTGGCCGCCGTCTCGCCCGAGCTGATCGTGCTGCTCGGCGCGACCGCGGCCAAGGCGATGCTCGGGTCCTCGTTCCGGGTCACCCAGCAGCGCGGCGTGCTGATGCCCCGCGAGGGCGGCGGTCAGGTGATGGCCACCGTCCACCCTTCCGCTGTGCTGCGTGCCGAGGACGCCCGGGCCGAGGCCATGGCCGGTCTTGTCGCCGACCTGCGGGTCGCTGCCGCCGTGCTCGCCTGAGCGGCCCCTCTACCTTCCCCTTTGCGTGATCATGGTCATCTGCACCCCCAAAACGGGCACGGAGGGTGCAGATGGCCATGATCACCGGGACGGGTAGGGCGGTGGCGGGGCGCAGGGGGTCAGGGCGGGGTCGGGGTCGGCGGCACGTCCTCCTCGGGACGCACCGCGACCGGGCCGGCGGCCTGCGGGTCGGTGACCCGATAGGCCCACAGCTCGGGCATCATCCGCGACACCGCGAGGGTGGCCACGACGACGGCGATGCCCCCGCTGACGATCGCTGCCTCGGGTCCGACGACCGCGGCCGACAGCCCCGCCCGGCCGTCCGCCAGCCGGGGGCCACCGGCCACGACGACGGTGAACACGCCCCCCATCCGTCCCCGCATGTCGTCCGGTGCGGCGGCCTGCAGCACCGCGGAGCGGAAGATCGCCGAGACGCCGTCCGCTGCGCCCGCCGCCGCCAGGGCGACCAGCGCGAGCGGCAGCCAGGTCGACAGCCCGAACACGGTGATGGCAAGGCCCCAGACGACGATCGACCACACCACCGCGAAGCCGTGCCGCCGGATCCGTGAGGACCAGCCCGAGCCCAGCGCGCCGAGCAGGCCGCCGACGGCGAGCGCCGAGTAGAGCAGACCGGCGGTCTGGGTCCCCCCGCCGAAGACCTCGTCAGCCAGCTCGGGGAACAGCGCGCGCGGCATCGCGAGCACCATCGCGATCAGGTCGAGCACGAAGGTCGCCAGCAGCACCCGGCGCGTCCGGAGATAGCGCAGACCTTCGAGAACGCTCGCGGTCCCGGCCCGCCGACCGCCCCCGTCGGGATGCAGCTGCGGGAGCCCGCGCAGCGCCAGCAGCGCGACGACGAAGGTGAGCACGTCCAGGCCGTACGCCGCCTGATAGCCGTAGGTCGCGGCGAGCACACCCGCGAGCAGCGGACCGACCGCGATGCCGACGTTGAACTCCGCCATCCGCAGCGCGTTGGCCGCCGGCAGCAGCGCGGGCCGCACCAGCCGCGGCAGCATCGCCTGGCGGGTGGGGCTGGCGATCGCGAACAAGGCCGCCTGCGCCGCGACGACCCCGTAGAGCAGCCCCACGCTGTCCAGCGAGGCGGCGGCCTGGACCAGGAGCACGACCGACAGCAACGCCTGCAGCAGGCTGACGACGATCAGCAGCCGGCGACGTTCGAAGGCGTCGGCGATCGCTCCGCCGTACAGCCCGAACACGATCAGCGGGAGCAGCCCGGCCAGCCCGACCAGCCCCACCGAGGCCGAGCTGCCGGTGATCGCGTAGACCTGCAACGGCACCGCGACCGTCGTGACCTGGGTGCCGAGGGTGGACACGGTGTCGCCGATGATCAGCAGCCGGAACGGCCGCGACTCGCGCAGCGGCGTGACGTCCATGACGACCGAGGAGAGCCTCACGGGGACAGACGCTCGACGGCCCCGGTCCGGACGTCGTAGCGGAGGCGGTCGTGCAGGCGGGACGTACGCCCCTGCCACAGCTCGACCGTGTCCGGGACCACGCGCAGCCCGCCCCAGAACTCCGGCACCGGGACGGCTGCCCCAGCGAAGCGGGCGGTCAGCTCGGCCGCCCGCTCGTCCAGGATCTCGCGCGAGCCGATGACGCTGGACTGGTGCGACACCCACGCGCCGATCTGCGAGCCACGCGGCCGGGACCGGAAGTAGGTCTGGACCTGTTCGCGCGACACGAGCTCGACCCGACCCTGCACGATCACCTGGCGCTCCAGGGCGATCCACGGGAACAGCAGCGAGGCCCGAGGGTTGGCGGCGGCCTCCACCGTCTTGCGCGAGGTGAGGTTGGTGTAGACGACCAGGCCCCGCTCGTCGAGGCCCTTCAGCAGCACGGTCCGCTGGCTCGGCTGCCCGTCGGGGGCTGCCGTGGCGAGCACGACGGCGTTCGGCTCGGGCAGCCCGGCGGCGTCGGACAGCCAGCGCTCCAGCTGTTCCCACCAGGTCGGGGCGAGATCGCGCTCGTCGAGGCCGCCGGCGGTGTAGTCGCGTCGGAGGTCGGGCAGGTCAGGCACGGGACCAGCCTGCCCTGACCCGCGCGCGGCTCACGCGGCATGATGTTCTCGGCGGGTCAACGACCTGGCCCGCCGCACCCGACGCAAGGAGAGCCGCCACATGGCTGATGAGGACTTCAAGGCCGGTCTGGAGGGCGTCGTCGCCTTCCACTCCGAGATCGCCGAGCCCGACAAGGAAGGTGGCGCGCTGCGCTACCGGGGCGTCGACATCGAGGACCTGGTCGGCAAGGTGTCCTTCGGCAACGTCTGGGGCCTGCTGGTGGACGGCAAGTTCCGCCCCGGCCTCCCGCCGGCCGAACCGTTCCCGCTGCCCGTGCACTCCGGCGACATCCGGGTGGACGTGCAGTCGGCGATCGCGATGCTCGCGCCGGCCTGGGGCCTGCGACAGATGCTCGACGTCGACATCGACCAGATCCGCGAGGACCTCGCCCGCATCTCGGTGATGACGCTGTCCTTCGTGGCGCAGTCGGCACGCGGGCAGGGCCTGCCGATGGTCCCGGAGAGCGACGTCGACAACGGCAAGACGATCGTCGAGCGGTTCATGATCCGTTGGAAGGGCGACCCGGACCCGGCCCACATCAAGGCGGTCGACGCCTACTTCTGCTCCGCCGCGGAGCACGGCATGAACGCCTCCACCTTCACCGCTCGGGTGATCGCCTCGACCGGCGCCGACGCCGCCGCCAGCATCTCCGGCGCGATCGGCGCGCTCTCCGGCCCGCTGCACGGCGGCGCCCCGTCCCGCGTGCTGACCATGCTCGACGACGTCGAGAAGAGCGGCGACCCGGTCAAGTACGTCAAGGGTCTGCTCGACCGCAAGGAGCGCCTGATGGGCTTCGGTCACCGGGTCTACCGCGCCGAGGACCCGCGGGCACGCGTGCTCCGTCGTACGGCCAAGGAGCTCGGCAGCCGCCGTTACGAGGTCGCCGACGCGCTGGAGAAGGCCGCGATCGAGGAGCTGACCGCCCGCTATCCCGACCGCCCGCTGCGCACCAACGTCGAGTTCTGGTCGGCGGTCGTCCTGGACTTCGCGCAGGTTCCGCCGCACATGTTCACCCCGATGTTCACCTGCGCGCGCACGGCAGGCTGGAGCGCGCACGTCCTCGAGCAGAAGAAGCTGGGCAAGCTGATCCGCCCGTCCGCGAAGTACATCGGCCCGGGTCCGCGTCCGGTCTCCGAGGTCGCCACCGGGGAGCTGCCGGTCGGCAACCAGGTCTGACCCCACGGGCGTCCACCCCGTAATCTGGCGGCGTGCCCAGCATCCAGATCCCCGACGCCCTGCTCCCCGCCGACGGACGGTTCGGAGCAGGGCCGTCCAAGGTCCGCGCCGCGCAGCTGGAGGCCCTGGTCGCGACCGGGCGCACCTACCTGGGCACCTCGCACCGGCAGGCCCCCGTCAAGGACCAGGTCGCCCGGGTCCGGCGGGGGCTCCGGCAGCTGTTCTCGCTCCCGGACGGCTACGAGGTGGTGCTGGGCAACGGGGGCGCAACCGAGTTCTGGGACATCGCGACGTTCGGGCTGATCGAGAACAAGAGCCAGCACCTGTCCTTCGGCGAGTTCAGCAGCAAGTTCGCCACGGCTGCCCAGGCCGCGCCGTTCCTGGACGACCCGTCGGTGATCAAGAGCGACCCGGGCACCCACCCGGAGGCGGTTGCCGAGCCGGGCGTCGACCTCTATGCGCTCACCCACAACGAGACTTCGACCGGGGTCGCCATGCCGATCCGACGCGTGGCCGGCGCGGACCACGGGTCGCTGGTCGCGGTGGATGCCACCAGCGGGGCCGGCGGGCTGCCGGTGGACGCCAAGGAGTTCGACGTCTACTACTTCTCGCCCCAGAAGTGCTTCGGCTCCGACGGCGGTCTGTGGTTCGCGCTGTGCTCCCCCGCCGCCCTGGAGCGCATCTCGCGGATCGCGGCGTCCGACCGGTGGGTGCCGGCGTCCTACGACCTGTCGATCGCGCTCGACAACAGCACCAAGGACCAGACCTACAACACCCCGTCGCTCGCCACGATCTTCCTGATGGCCGAGCAGGTCGACTGGTTCAACGCCCAGGGTGGGCTCAGCTGGACGGTGGGACGCACCCGCGAGAGCAGCGACCACCTCTACGGCTGGGCGGAGCAGACCTCGTTCACCAGCCCGTACGTCGCGGATCCCGCGCAGCGCAGCCAGGTGGTCGGCACGATCGACCTCGACCAGAGCGTCGACGCGACCGCAGTCGCGGCGGTCCTGCGTGCCCACGGCGTGGTGGACACCGAGCCCTACCGCAAGCTCGGTCGCAACCAGCTGCGGATCTCGATGTTTCCCTCGATCGACCCCGCCGACGTGCAGGCTCTGACCGCCTGCATCGACCACGTGGTGGAGCGGCTCTGAGCAGCCGCGACCCAGCCCCCGTTCGGCAGGCCTGGGTGCCCCGGGTCCTGAACCTCGCCCTCGCAGCCGTCCTGATCGGGCTCTGCTCGCCCATCGTGGTGACCTGGTCGGACCGTTCGGTGGCGCTGCGCGTCTTCCTGGTGCTCGCGGTCCTGCCCGTGCTCCTGGTCGCCGCGCTGTGCCTGACGTCCGCCCTGCGGCCCGGTTCTCTGGGTCGCGCCGCACGCCGCGCCCGCGCCCGCAGGGCGTCCGGCGCCGCGAGATAGCTCGCCGCCCCGAGATCGCTCAGGCGGCTCGCCGTGGTTCGCTCGGGATGGTCGCCGGGGTGGCTTCCTGCGCGATCTCCGCCGGCAGGGTGACCGTCGTCGGTTCGTTCGGGCCGATCACCCCGATGTAGGGCCGGCGCCGCAGCAGGTGCGGCTCGAGCCGCAGCCCGCCGGTCCGGGTCAGGGCGAGCGTGCCGAACCCGGCGGCGAGGATGCAGGCGGCCCCGCCGAGGAGCAGACCGAAGCGCGGCCCGTACGCCTCGGCCAGCGCTCCGATGACCGGAGCGCCCACCGGGGTGCCGCCGAGGAAGACCAGCACGTAGAGCGCCATCACCCGTCCGCGCACGTAGGGCGCCGAGCCGAGCTGCACGAGCGTGTTGGCCGTCGTGGTGAACGTCAGCACCGCGAAGCCGGTCGGCACGAGCAGCAGAGCCATCGCGAGGAACGTCGGGGCGAGCCCGACCGCGATCTCCAGCACCCCGAACGCCAGGGCGGCGACCAGCAGGGTGCGCTGACGGGGTGGACCGATCCGTCGTGCGCTGACGAGCGCCCCGATCAGCGACCCCACGGCCAGGGCGCTGATCAGCAGGCCGAACGAGCCGGCACCGGTCGCGAACAGCTGCTTGGCGACCAGGGCCAGGGTGACCTGGAAGTTGAGCCCGAACGTGCCGATCACGGCGACCATGGCGATCGGGACCGCCAGCTCGGGCCGGCTCCGGACGTACGCCACCCCCTCCCGCACCTGGCCGCGGCCGCGGCGTACTCGCTCGGTGCGCCAGAGCAGGTCCGCGCGCATCAGGACCAGACCCGTGATCACGGCGACATAGCTAACGGCGTTGACGACGAAGACCCAGCCGGTGCCGATCCCGGCGATGAGCAGACCGGCCACGGCCGGTCCGACGATCCGGGCGCCGTTGAACGTCGCGCTGTTCAGGCTGACCGCGTTGGGCAGCTCGTCCGGGCCGACCAGCTCGCTGACGAAGGACTGCCGCACCGGGACGTCCAGGGCGGCGACCGTGCCGAGCGCGAAGGAGAGCGCATACACGTGCCAGAGGGCGACCACGCCGGTGAGGTCGAGGACGCCGAGCAGGAGCGCGAGCAGACCCATCGCGGACTGGACCCCGATGAGCATCCGGCGCTTGTCATACCGGTCCGCCAGCACGCCTCCCCACAGGCTGAGCAGGAGCACCGGCAGGAACTGCAGGGCCGTGACGACGCCGAGCGCGATCCCGCTGTTGTCCGACAGCTCGAGCACGAGCCAGTCCTGCGCGACCCGTTGGCCCCAGGTGCCGGTGAGGCTGATCACCTGACCGCCGGCGAACAGGCGGTAGTTGACGTTGCTGAGGGAGCGGAACATGGGACTCACGGGGAGGCCCTCATGACGCCGCGCTCACGACGAGGCCAGCCGTTCGAGCACGTCGGCTGCGGCGCGGAGCACCTCGCGGTCGTCCACCGGAAGGGTCTCCAGCTGCTGCGTGAGCCAGGCGTCGCGACGACGCCGGTCCTCCCGCACGAGCGCCACACCGTCGGGACTGAGCGAGACCACTACCTGCCGGCCGTCGGTCGGGTGGTCGGTGCGCACCAGCAGACCGGTGTCGTCCAGCGAGGCGACCAGCCGGGTCATCTGGGGGGGACGGACCCGCTCGTAGGACGCCAGCTCGCCGGGGGTCATCGACCCGTTGCGGTCCAGGCAGGCGAGCACGGACAGCTGACCGAGCGTGAGAGCGCTGTCGGACCTTTCCGCGCGCAGCCGACGGGCCAGGCGCATCACCGACAGCCGCAGCGCAGAGGCCAGGGCGGGGTCGGAGGTCGTCACGGACGAGAACATTACCTTACGTAACGAGCCCTCGAGAAGCGTCCTTCCCGGTACGGTCGCGACGTGCCCCCGACACCTCCACCGCTCGAGCTCGACGACGTGCGCATCGTCGGGCTCGGGACGCTGGCCTGGCTGCTCGGTCTCGTCGTGCTGGCGGTCGCGGACCTGGCCGGGCGCAGCACCCCCGGCTGGCAGTACGTCATGTGCCTGACCGGTCTGCTCCTGGGGGCCCTCGGTCTACGCACCGTCCTGCGGCGGCGATCGGTCGCGCTGCGACCAGGGTCGCCGGGGCAGACCCGCTAGCCGAGATCCCGCGACGCGACGAGCTCCAGGTCGTCCTCCTCGGTCACCATGCCGGCGGTCGCTGCGTGCGCGCCGTCCACGGTGGTCTCGCTGTGCGCGCCGCACCCGTGGGCCAGTGCGACGACCCTGCCGTCGTCAGGGGCGTACGCGTTGGCGCACACCCCGAACGCCGCCCGCAGCGCCCCACCGAGCGGGACCAGGAAGCCGCACCCGTCGCAGGTGCCCGGCGCCTTCTTCGCGATCGACGCGTCCGGGCCGGCGTCACCCTCGAACCAGCGCGCCGCGGCCTCGGCCCGACCCTCGATGGACAGCACCCGGGCCCGACCGAGCGCCAGCTCGTCCCAGACCAGGTCAGCGAGGTCAAAGTCGCCCTCGTCGCCCTCGTCGCCGGCGTAGGAGGCCACCAGCCGTTCGTCGTCCTCGGTCGTCAGGAGCAGGTCCCCGGGCGACAGGTCCCCGGCCTCGACCCGCTCGGCCCACGGGACCCACGACGGCGCCAGCAACGCGCCGTCGCCGGGGAGCAGGACGACCTCGTCGACCGTCACGTCGTCGCTGTCCGCGCCGCGGGCGAGCGTGACGGTCCACCGCCACCCCACGTACGCCGGATCGGTGCTCGCGAAGGCGTGGGTCGCCACCGGACCGCTGCCCGGCTCGGCGTCGGAGCTGACCCCGAGATGCTCCCCGACCGCAGACCCGCCGACCTCCACGGCCGTGGCCCGGGCCAGCTCGACCGCTCCTGCGAGCAGAGAGTCGGGCTCGTCCGGCTCATCGCCGTGCGGGTCGCGGTCCAGGGCAGCAGGGGGCACGCCGACCACGTCGGTCACGGCCTCCTGCTCGGCGACGGCCTCGTCGGCGCCAGCGTCCAGGGCGACCTGCTCGAGGTCCTGCTCCCTGGCCTGCTCCTCGGCAGGCTCAAGGGCCTCCACGGGCTCCGCGTCCGTCTCGGCAGAGGCCTCGACGGGCCGTCCGGTCAGCACGCCCGATACCTTCGACTCCACGCTCGCCCTCACGTCTCGCAGCCTTCGCCGCACACCAGCCATGACCACAGTCCACCACCTCGCAGTACGGAGCACCCCATGCCGACCCGTCCCCGCCGTCTGCTGGTCGCCCTCGCCGGCGGCGCCGCCCTGGTCGGCCTGTCTGGCTGCGGGCAGAAGCCGACCCCGATCGTGACGCTCTACAGCGGTGACACCGCGCTGAACGACAAGGCCGCCGTCTACTGCTTCGAGGGTCAGGACCCGACGAAGTCGCAGGGCGAGGACGATGCCTGCCGCTACGACCTCGAGCGCACCCCCGAGCTGATCAGCGTCCAGCCCGGCGACCAGATCCTGGTGGACGTCGACAAGGACCTCGCCGACGCGGCCTGGTTCGTCACGCTGCGGCCGGCCGAGAACAACGAGGCCGGCAGCGAGGTCCAGGTCAGCACGATCGAGGCCGACAGCCACACGGCCCGGGTCCAGCCCGACTTCAGCCAGGCTCCCCGTCAGGTCCTGACCGTGCGCAAGCTGGCCAGCGAGGACCCCAAGGCCGCCGTGCTCGGGCTGTGGACCTTCACCGTCATCCCGAAGGTCTAGCCCTCCAGCTCGCTCGCGACCGCACGCAAGATGGTCGCCACGCGCTTGCCGGTCTCCCGGTCGGGGTGCTTGCCGCGTCGCAGACCGGGCTGCACCCGGGCCTCCAGCAGCTTGATGACGTCCTCGACCATCGCGCCCAGGTCCTCGGCCTCGCGGCGCGCCCCGGACAGCACCGGCGGGGCGTCCAGGACCACCACCGACAGCGCCTGCTCTCCACGCTTGCCCGCCGCGACGCCGAACTCGATCCGGGTGCCCGCGCGCAGCTCGTCCACCCCGTCGGGCAGGGCGGAGGAGGGCACGAAGACATCTCCGCCGTCGTCGCGGGCGGCGAAACCGAAGCCCTTCGCCTTGTCGTAGAACTTGACCTTGCCGGTGGGCACGGCGACCTCGTCTGCTCGTCGGTGGGGGCGCCTGGTGCGCCCGCCTATCGTAGGACTGCCGTCACCAGGACGACCGAAAGCAGGACGTCCGTCCGCGGGACGGATGGACAGGAGGGGTCGGTGTGAGCCCACGGCACGAGGCGACCGACAGCCGCCGCCCCGGCGACCTGCTCGTGCAGGGCGGAGCGGTGCTGTTCGGGATCGGCCTGCTGGCCGTCGTGATCGGGGTCGTTCCCGCCGTTGTGCGCGACAGCACGGCGCCGACCGCGTTGCTCGTGCTGGCCGTGTCACTGCTGCCGCTCGGGCTCGCGGTCGCCCTGGTGGGCCTGCTGCGGAGCGCCAGGACCCGTCGCCGGGCGGTCCGACGCGGGTCTGTGGACTAGCCGGGTCAGCCCTCGCCGGCGGCCAGCTGCTGCCCCGTGCGCGGCGCCTTCAAGGACTCGGCGGTCTCCAACGTCGCACCCGGCGCCGGGTCGCTCTCCCGCTCCGGTGAGCCGTGCGGCGGAGGACCGACGACGCCGCTCGCATCGTGACCGGCGGACGACTCGGCCGTGCTCGCCGCAGAGCCTTCGTCGACGCCTTCGGACGGGACCAGCGATGCACTCATGATCCTGGGTTGCCCGGGTGCTCACCTACCGACACCCACCAGGACCCGCCGCTAGGATCGATCGGATGGACGCAGCCAAGAGCCTCGCCGGCGACCTGCGTGACCGCGCCGACGACGAGCTGGCCGACCTGCTCCAGAAGCGTCCCGACCTGGCTTCGCCGGTGCCCCCCGACCTCGGCGTCCTCGCGGCCCGTGCGGCCGCCCGGCTGTCGGTGCTGCGTGCGCTCGAGCAGCTGGACGCCTTCACCCTCGGGGTCGTCGACGCTCTGGTCGTCTCGGACGCACCGACCACGCTTGCCGACGTCTCCCGTCTGGTCGGCAGGGCGGCCTCCCGGGCGTCGGTGAAGGCCACCCTGGACCGGCTGCGGGACCTGGCGCTGCTCTGGGGGCCCGACGACGCGCTGCACCTGGTGGGCAGCGTGCGCGAGGTGAGCAGCACGCCCGCCGGCCTGGGCCGACCGGCGGCCGCGTGTCTCGCCCGTTTCGACGACCGCCGGCTCGCGCCGGTCGCCACCGCGCTCGGGCTGCCGCCGGACGCCGGCCTCGCCGGCGTCCTGGAGGTGCTCACCGTGCCGGCCACGCTGGCCAAGGTGCTGGGTCAGGCCGACCAGCGGGCACGCGAGGTGCTGGAGAGCCTCGCCGAGGGCCCGCCGCTCGGTCAGGTCCGAGATGCCCAGCGGCCGATCGCCCCGGGCGACGACTCCCCGGTCAGGTGGCTGCTGGCGCGGGCCCTGCTGGTCGCCGTCGACGACAGCACCGTCGAGCTGCCCCGTGAGGTGGCGCTCGCCGTGCGCGCCGACCGCCCGCTGGGCCCCTTGACGTCCACGCCGCCGGCTCTGGACGCCACCGACCTCGGCCGGGGGGTTGTCGACCAGGCGGCCGCCCAGACGGCTGCCGAGACGGTCGCCCGGGTCGAGACGCTGGTCACCTCCTGGTCGAACGAGCCCCCGTCGGTGCTGCGCTCCGGCGGGCTCGGGGTCCGCGAGCTGCGCCGGCTCGCCAAGGAGCTGGACGTGACCGAGCAGGTCGCCGGCCTGCTCGTCGAGGTGGCGTACGGCGCAGGCCTGGTCGACCAGAGCTCGGGCGTCGACGCCTCGTGGCTGCCCACCCCGGCCTTCGACCTGTGGGTGACCCAACCTCCCGAGACCCGCTGGGTCGGCCTGGCTCGCGCCTGGCTCGACCTGCCCCGGCTGCCCGGGCTGATCGGTCACCGTGACGAGCGGGACAAGTCGCTCGCACCGCTGTCCCCCGAGCTGGGCCGACCCGGCGCTCCGGCCGACCGCGCCCGCGCCCTCACGGTGCTGGCCGACGTCCCGGCCGGCCGTGCGCCGACGTCGACGAGCCTGCTCGCACGCCTGGTGTGGACCGCGCCCCGGCGTGGTGGACGGCTGCGTGACCAGGTGCTCGCCTGGGTGCTGGAGGAGGCGGAACAGCTCGGGCTCACCGGTCGCGGTGGTCTCGCGGCGCCGACCCGGCTGCTGCTCACCCACCAGGACAAGGAGTCTGCGACCGCCCTGCGACGCCTGCTGCCGGACCCGGTGGACCACGTGCTCGTGCAGCCCGACCTGACCGTCGTCGCCCCCGGCCCGCTGGAGCGCGGCCTGGCGGAGCAGATCGCGCTGGTCGCCGACGTCGAGTCGACCGGCGGCGCCACCGTCTACCGGGTGAGCGAGACGTCGGTGCGGCGCGCGCTGGACGCCGGGCGCAGCGCGGCCGACGTGCAGGAACTGTTCCGCACCCGGTCCCGGACCCCGGTGCCGCAGGCCCTGTCCTACCTCGTGGACGACGTCTCCCGGCGGCACGGCCGGCTGCGTGCGGGCATGGCCACCACCTACCTGCGCTGCGACGACGAAAGCCTGCTGAGCGAGGTGCTCGCCTCGCGCAGGGCCGCAGCCCTCGGGCTCCGACGGCTCGCCCCCACCGTCGTGGTGAGCCCGGTCCCGCTGAACCAGCTGCTCGAGGACCTGCGCCTAGCGGGTTTCGCACCCGCTCCAGAGGCCCCGGACGGCGCACTGCTGCTCGCCGCCCGCGACGCACCCCGCACCCCGGTGCGGCCCCGGCCCTCTCGGCCGGGCGAGCAGGCCGCCCTGCCTCCGGAGCAGGCTGCGCTGGCCGTCACCGCCCTGCGCGCCGGGGACACCGCCTCGCGCGCCTCACGCCGGGCACCCGCGACCCCGCAGACCACCGACACGCTCGCGTTCCTGCAGGACGCTGCACGAGGAGGCCGCCAGGTGTGGATCGGCTACGTGGACGCGCAGGGTCGCTCGACCTCGCGCGTCGTGGAGCCGCGCAGCGTCGAGGGCGGCTACGTCGTCGCCCGCGACCACCTCCGGCAGGAGGACCGCACGTTCTCGGTGCACCGCGTCACCGGGGTCGCCGAGCTGGACGAGATGCAGGAGGGTGCATGAGCCCGGTCGTCTTCGCGCCGATCTACCAGGAGCGGGTCTGGGGCGGGAGAAGCCTCGAGACCGTCTTCGGACGACAGCTGCCTGACGGTCCGGTCGGTGAGGCCTGGCAGCTGGTCGACCGGCCGGAGGCGCAGAGCGTCGTCACCGGGGGACCGTACGACGGGCGCACCCTCGCCTCGCTCTGGGCCGACGAGCGACCGCTGTTCGGCAACCGCGCAGCAGGTCTCGCGGGTCGGTTCCCGCTGCTGGTCAAGCTGCTCGACGCCCGCGACTCACTGTCGGTCCAGGTGCACCCACCGGCCCATCTCGCCGAACAGCTCGGCGGTGAGGCGAAGACCGAGATGTGGTTCGTCGCGGCGGCGCAGCCCGACGCCTTCGTTCTCGCAGGCGTGCGAGAAGGCGTCACGCGAGAACGGTTCGCCGAGGCGCAGCTCGCCGGCGAGGACCTGTCCTGGCTGCTGCACCGACAGCCGGTCGGCGTCGGGGACGCGCTCATGGTCCCGTCGGGACGGGTGCACGCGCTCGGGGCCGGGTGCCTGGTCGTCGAGGTGCAGCAGAACTCCGACACCACCTACCGGGTCTACGACTGGGACCGGGCCGGGGTGGACGGACACCCTCGCCGGCTGCACGTCGAGCAGAGCCTGCGGTGCATCGACTTCGCCGACGTCGAGCCGTCGCTGATCCCGGGCGAGCAGGGCGTGCTCGTCGACGACCCGCTGTTCCGGGTCACCCGCCAGGACCGGGTCGACGCCGGTCCCGAGTGCGCCTTCGTCTGCGTGCTGAGCGGTCGGGCGACCTGCGGCAGCAGCGTGTTCGGGACGGGTGACTTCTTCCTGGTCCCGGCCGGCGGGCCGGTCGTCGAGGGCGACCTGCTCGTCACCTGGCTCCCGGACCCCACAGGGACCACAATGGTCGGATGAGTTCTCCCGACGGACCGTTGATCGTCCAGAGCGACAAGACCCTGCTTCTCGAGGTCGACCACCCCCTCGCCACCGAGTGCCGGCAGTCCATCGCACCCTTCGCCGAGCTGGAACGCAGCCCGGAGCACGTCCACACCTACCGCCTCACCCCGCTCGGTCTGTGGAACGCCCGGGCCGCCGGGCACGACGCCGAGCAGGTCGTGGACGCCCTCGTGCGGTTCAGCCGCTACCCCGTGCCGCACGCGCTGCTCGTGGACGTCGCCGACACGATGGACCGCTACGGGCGGCTGACGATCGAGCAGGACCCGGTGCACGGGCTGGTCCTTCGTACGTCTGACCGGGCGGTGCTCGAGGAGGTGACCCGGAGCAAGAAGGTCGCGCCGCTGCTGGGTGCTCGGCTGGACCCGGACACCGTGCTCGCCTTCCC
>JBBSTI010000005.1:0-47733 GCA_038236005.1 Mycobacteriales bacterium
CGACACGCTGTCCGAGCTGGCCCAGAAGCACGGCGTCTCGGTCGCGGCGCTCAAGGCCGCGAACGCCCGCTCCGGCAGCACCATCTACGCCGGCGAGACCCTGAAGGTCCCGGGCAGCACGGCGGCCAAGACGGGCAGGCTCACCACATCAGAGGTGTCGTACGTGGTGCGCCCCGGCGACACCGTGACCCTGATCGCCAAGCGGCACGGAACCAGCATCGCCGCCATCGTCGGGCGCAACGGCCTCGGTCCGAGGGCTGGCGTCAAGGCCGGCCAGGCGATCGCGATCCCGTCATCGGTGCGCGAGATCCCCGCCGCCAAGGGCCCGAGCACCACCACCGTCGCCAAGGGGACCGTCGGCAGCTCGGCCGCCCAGCACCGCAACGAGCTGAAGAACCGCAAGGTCCCCAGCAAGGCCGAGGTCAGGGTGATGATCCGCGACACGGCCAACCGCTACGGCGTGCCGGCCTCCCTCGCCCTGGCGGTCGCCTACCAGGAGAGCGGCTTCCAGCAGCGCGTGGTCTCCGGCGTCGATGCGATCGGCGTCATGCAGGTGCTCCCCCGCACCGGCCGCAACCTCGAGCGCGTGGCGGGCCGTCCGCTCGACCTGCTCGACGCGCGGGACAACATCACCGCGGGGATCCTCCTGCTGCGCGAGCTCATGCGCTCGGAGAAGACGGTCGACGCGACCCTCGCCGGCTACTACCAGGGCGTCGGATCGATCGCCGCGAAGGGGATCCTGCCGCAGACCACGCGGTACATCGCCAACATCCACATCCTGCAGAAGCGGTTCGCGAACGGCTGACCGGTGCGTGGCAGGCCCACGTATCGTGGGCCGGTGGACACCGTCCGGCTGAGCGACCCCCTCGTCGGGCTGGTGCTCGACGGGCGCTATCGGCTAGCACGACGGATCGCTCGCGGCGGGACCGGCACGGTCTACGAGGGTCTGGACGTGCGGCTGGACCGTGAGGTCGCCGTCAAGGTGCTGCATGCCTGGGCCGATGGCGGCAGCGGCCCCTGGCTCACGCGCTTCACTGCCGAGGCCAAGGCTGCAGCCAGGCTCGCGACCCCCGAGACGGTGGCGATCTTCGACCAGGGGCACGATGCCGCGAGCGGGCACGTGTTCCTGGTCATGGAGCTGGTCCGGGGCGGGACGCTCCGAGACCTGCTGGTCGAGCAGGGCGCCCAGTCGCCGGGCCGGACCGTGGCCCTGCTCGAGCCGGTCCTGCGGGCGCTCTCCCACGCCCATGGCCGCGGCATGGTCCATCGCGACATCAAGCCCGAGAACGTGCTGCTCGGGAACGACGGCAGCGTGAAGGTGACGGACTTCGGGCTGGCCCGGGCCATCGAGCCCACACACCTCACCAGCGTCCTGATCGGCACCGTCGCCTACCTGTCGCCCGAGCAGCTGGACGACCGCCCGGCCGGAGCGACGGCCGACGTCTACGCGGCTGGCATCCTGGCCTTCGAGCTATTGACCGGCGCCCCTCCTTGGACCGGCAGCCCGGCCCAGGTGATCCGCCACCACGCCGAGAGCGACGTGCCCCCGCCGTCGACGCAGGTCAGCGGGGTCCCGGAAGACCTCGACGCCCTGGTGGTCCGAGCGACCCGCCGGGACCCTGCCGCCAGGCCGGCCGACGCAGGGGTGTTCCTGGCCGAGCTGCTTGCTGCCAGCGCCTCGGTCGTCCCGGACCCGGTGCTCGTCACCCCCGCCGACCCGCCGGCGCCCGATCGCGGGGACCGAGGCGGGCAGAGCGACCCAGCCGGACGGAACGAGAGCGACCGCCCGGACGACGGCAGGACCAGGCGCATCCCGATCGCCCCGACCGGCACCCGGCGGATCGCTCGCCGGGTCCCCACCGCCGACCCGGCCGGACGGCGCCGTCCCCCTCGGGCACTGCTCGCGGCGCTGACCGTGCTGCTTCTCGCTGTCGCCGGCACCGGTGCCTGGTGGCAGCTGGAAGGTCGATGGCACGACGTGCCCGGGCTGCTCCAGCTCTCCCCGGCACAGGCCGAGGTCAGGCTGGAGAAGGCGGGTCTGACGCTCGTCACGCTCCCCACCGCCGTGTTCGACGAGCAGGTGCCGTCGGGTCGGGTGGTGTCGCAGGAGCCCAGGCCGGGGGCTCGCACGACCGACGGCCCGGTGCGGGTCACGCTCTCCAAGGGACCGGACCGACGAGCCGTCCCGGACCTCAGCGGGCAGGACCGCGCGTCCTCCGAGCAGCGCCTGACCGATCTGGGGCTGCGGGTCGTCGGCACGGTCAACGAGTTCTCCGACGAGCCGGAGGGCGTCGTCCTGCGCACCGACCCATCGGCCGGCAGCGATCTGCGGCCCGGCGCCGGCGTGACCCTGGTGCTGTCCAAGGGCACCGAGCTGCTCGACGTGCCTGACGTCCGCGGGGTCGACCAGGACGTCGCGAAGGAGCAGCTCTCGGGCTTCACCGTGCTCGTGGTCGAGGTCTTCGACGACGCCCCGGTCGGGACCGTCGTGCGGCAGGCCCCCGACGGCGGGCAGGCCGAGCGTGGGTCCTCCTTGCGCCTGTCGGTCAGCAAGGGCCCGGACCTGGTCGACGTGCCGGATGTGGTAGACGTCGGTAAGAACGAGGCGCGAGACCGGCTCGAGCAAGCAGGCTTCCAGGTGCGCGTCGAGGCCTCGTTCTTCGGCGACACCGTGCGGTCCACCAGTCCCGACGCCGGCCAGCAGGCCCGCCGCGGCAGCACCGTCACGATGTACGTGTCCTGAGTCGTGCCGCCCCGCAAGCCGTCCCCGGTCGGCGCTCACGTCCCGGTCGCCGGCGGCCTGGTCAAGGGCCTCGCGTACGCCGCCGAGATCAGGGCCCGTGCCGTCCAGGTGTTCGTCGGAAACCCCCGCGGCTGGTCCGCGAGCGTCGGGGACCCGAAGCAGGACGAGGGCTTCCGGGAGCGGTGCTCAGCGGACGGCGTCGTGGCGTACGTCCACGCGCCCTATCTCATCAACCTCGGCTCACCCACCGAGGCGACCCAGACCCGCAGCGTCGAGGCGCTGCGGCACGCACTGGTACGCGGCGCGCAGATCGGGGCGCTCGGGGTGGTCGTGCACGCCGGGAGCGCGGTCGCCGGGGCGCACCGGGACCAGGCCATGGACCAGCTCAGGACCCTCTTGCTGCCGGTGCTGGACGCGCTCGACGGTCACGGCCCACGCCTGCTCGTGGAGCCGACCGCCGGGGGCGGCCAGGCGCTGGCCGCGACCGTCCAGGACCTCGGGCCGTGGTTCGCGCAGGTCGACGACCACCCGATGCTCGGGGTCTGCCTGGACACCTGTCACGCCTACGCCGCCGGGCACGATCTCGCCGCTCCCGGCGGGATGAAGAAGACCCTGGACGCGCTGGTCCGCACGGTCGGCCGCGGCCGGCTGGGACTGGTGCACGCCAACGACAGCAAGGACCCGCTCGGCTCCACCCGTGACCGGCACGCCGCGATCGGCGAGGGCCACATCGGCAAGGACCCGTTCGCCGAGCTGTTCCGGCACCCCGCCACCCGCGGCGTCCCGGTGGTCGTCGAGACCCCCGGCGACGCGACCGCTCACGCCGCCGACATCGCGACCCTCTGCGCCCTGCGCGACGTCTGACGCTCAGGCGGGACCGTCGTCCGGCTCCTCCTGATAGCTGTAGCGCTGCTCGCGCCACGGGTCACCGACGTTGTGGTAGCCGCGCTCCTCCCAGAAGCCCCGGCGGTCGGCGTCCAGATACTCGATGCCTCGCACCCACTTCGGTCCCTTCCAGGCGTAGCGGTGCGGCACGATCAGCCGGAGCGGCCAGCCGTGGTCCCGGCTCAGCTCCTCACCGTTGCGGTGGGTCGCGAGCAGCGCGTCCGGGGAGGCGAAGTCGGCCAGCGGGAGGTTCGCGGTGTAGCCGTGCTCGGCCCAGACCAGCACGTGCGTCACCGACGGAGCCGGCCGGGCCAGCTCGAGCACGGTCCGGGTCGCGACCCCACGCCAGTCGTTGTCGAGGACGGAGAACTTGGTCACGCAGTGGAAGTCGGCGTGCACCCCTGCCCGCGGCAGATGCCCGAACGACGGCCAGGTCCAGCGGGTGATCTCGCCGGACGCGGTCTCGCCGAAGACCTTGAGGTCCCAGGTCTGCAGGTCTGCCTTCGGCACCGGTCCGTAGTGCAGCACCGGCCAGCCGCGCGGCAGATATTGCCCCGGCGGCAGCCGGTCCTGCACACCCTGCGCCCGCTTGCGGGCACCCAACCGGTCGAACGGCGTCGTCACGGTTCCAGTCTGCAACGCGCGGGCGCTGTTCCCTACGTCGGGTCCGTTCGTCGGGTCCGCGCTCCGGACGGTCTCGGTGGTCCGGTGCACCGACGCGATCTCTGGCAGGGTCTTGTCCATGGTCGTCGTGATGCGCGCTGGCGCAGCTCCTGAGCAGGTTGCCGCCGTCGTCGAGCGGGTCGAGGGCGCAGGCGGTGAGGCGTTCGTGAGTCGTGGTGTGCAGCGCACGATCATCGGCCTCGTCGGCGACCTGGCGCGCTTCGCTCAGCTCAACCTGGCCGCCATGCCGGGCGTCGGCGACGTCCATCGGGTCAGCAAGCCCTACAAGCTGGTCAGTCGCGAGAACCACCCGACCCCCAGCGTGGTCGAGGTCGGAGGCGTGCCGATCGGGCCGGGCACCTTCACCCTGATCGCCGGGCCGTGCGCGGTCGAGACCCCGGAGCAGACGCTCGCCGCCGCCCGGATGGCCCAGGGCGCAGGCGCCACCCTGCTGCGGGGCGGGGCCTACAAGCCGAGGAGCTCCCCCTACGCCTTCCAGGGTCTGGGGGTGCGCGGCCTGGAGATCCTTGCCGAGGTGCGCGCCGAGACCGGGCTGCCGATCGTCACCGAGGTCGTCGACCCGAAGGACGTCGCGGTGGTCGCCGAGCACGCCGACATGCTCCAGGTCGGCACGCGCAACATGAGCAACTTCGCGCTGCTGCAGGCGGTCGGCGCCGCCGGTCGGCCGGTGATGCTCAAGCGGGGCATGACCGCGACCTACGAGGAGTGGCTGATGGCCGCGGAATACATCGCGCAGCGCGGCAACCTGGACATCGTGCTGTGCGAGCGCGGCATCCGGACGTTCGAGACCGGCACGCGCAACACCCTGGACATCGCCGCGGTGCCGGTCTTGCACGGCCTCTCGCACCTGCCGGTGATCGTCGACCCGTCGCACTCCGGCGGCAAGCGCGACCTGGTCGTCCCGCTCACCCGGGCCGCGATCGCGGTCGGCGCGGACGCCGTCATCGTCGACGTCCACCCTGACCCGACCGCCGCTCTGTGCGACGGGCCGCAGGCCTTGTTCGGCGCCGACCTCGACGCCCTCGCCGAGGCTGTCCGCACGCTCCCCCCGGCGGTCGGACGCACCCTGGTCACCCGGCGCGTCACGACCGGGTGACGGCTGGCCGACCCCGGTCCTGAAGAGGTCTGACGGCTCCTAGACTCGCGGAGGTGGCTCGCTGTCGCACCACCCAGGCGTCGCCCTCGGGTGCCCTCTCGGCCGAGCAGCTCGTCGCCGCGGTCCGGGTGCACGCCGACCGGGTGCACGACGCCGTCCGGCGGCAGGGCTGCGCCCCGGAGGCCGCCGCCGAGGTGGTCCGGACCAGCGCCGTCGAGCTGTGTCAGCGGGTCGCCGGCGGACGCGCGATCGAGGTCGACATCCTGGTGGGCTGGTGGTTCGCGCGGGCACGTGCGCTCGGCCTGCAGGGTCGGCGCGACGACGGGTTCCTGCCGCTCGGCGGCACCGGCCCGCTGGCCAAGGACCACATGCAGGAGCTGCTCGCCGAGGCGATCGAGCTTCGACCGGAGCGGCAACGCACCGCGCTGCTGCTGCGGGACGCGTACGACCTGGCGCCCGAGGTCGTCGGCGCCGCGCTCGGGACCGACGCCGACGCGGCGATGCGCCTGGTCGGCGCGAGCCGGATGGCGTTGCTGCCGGACGTCTACGACACCGAGGTGCCGTCGCTGGAAGGCCACGCCGTCGACGAGGCGGCGCTGGCGCGGCTCGCGGAAGGCCGTCAGGTGCAGGCTCGTGACGCGACGACCCGCAAGCACGCCCAGTCCTGCGGCCTGTGTCGTCCCGCGGTCGAGGCGCAGGACGATGCCCGCCGGTTGCTCGCCGGGCTCTCGGTCGTCGCCATTCCGCAGACCGACCGGGACGCGCTGATGGCGGCCGTCGAGGCCCAGGCCGGGGCGACCCTGCCGAGCGCCGCAGACCTCGCGGCCGCTGCGGAGCACGAGGTGATCATCGAGGAGATCCCTCGTCGCACGTTCTCACCGCTGCTCGTCCTGCTGGCTCTCGCGGTCGCGGTCGGCCTCGGTGCCGGGGTCGGAGCCGCGAGCAGCGGGACCAGGGTCGAGCCGCTGCCGGTCGTCCCACAGCCGAGCCTGATGGCCCCGCCGTTGCCGACCCTGGACCCGCTCGCCCCGGACCCGACGCCCGCCCCGGACCCGGGGACCTCGGTCTTCACGATCGCTCCGCCACCACCGGCCACCACTCCGCCGGCGACGACCCCGGAGAGCCCCGCGCCCAGCCCGGCCCAGCTACAGCTGGACCCGATGTCCGGGCCCGACGGCACGCGGACCACGGTGCGCGGGACCGGCTGGACTCCGGACGTGCCGGTGACCGTGACCTACGTCGACCAGGCCGGCCGGCCCACCGCGAGCACCGCGACCGGGGAGCCGGACGGCGACGGCGCCTTCCAGCTCGAGCTGGTCCTGCGTGATCCCGGCGCTCCGGGCCCGCACGGGGTGCGGGCCACGAACGGCGCCCAGACCCAGAGCGTGCCCTTCACCCAGACCTGACCCGCGCGTCCTCCTACCCCGCGCCTCCGGCTCACGGGTCAGGCGGGCGTCAGCCCTACCCCGGGAGGCCTCGGCGACGCAACGCCGTAGCGGCCGGTCGGTTCATCAGGGGAGCCCCTGATGCACCGACGGGCGTCGGGGGAAGTTCTGATGGCCCGATCCGTCATCAGGGGATCCCCCGATGACCGAGAACTCGCGCGACGGCCAGCGCTCAGCCGCGGCGGCGCTGCAGCATCTCGGCGACGAGGAAGGCCAGCTCAAGGGACTGACCGTTGTTGAGCCGAGGGTCGCAGGCGGTCTCGTAGCGGCCCACCAGGTCCTCGGCGGTGAGCTTCTGCGCCCCGCCGAGGCACTCGGTGACCGAGTCCCCGGTCAGCTCCACGTGCACGCCGCCGGGAACGGTGGCGAGCGCCTCGTGCACCTCGAAGAAGCCCTTCACCTCGTCCATGACGTCGTCGAAGTGACGGGTCTTGTAGCCGTTGGCGGTCTCGGTGGTGTTGCCGTGCATCGGGTCGCAGACCCAGACCACCGACCCCGGGCCGCGCGCGTCCTCGATCGCGCGCACCAGCGCGGGCAGCACGTCGCGGACCTTGGTCGCACCCATCCGGGAGATCAGGGTCAGCCGGCCGGGGACGCCGAGCGGGTCGAGCCGGGCACACAGCGCGACCGCCTGCTCGGGCGTGGTGGTGGGGCCGAGCTTGAGCCCGATGGGGTTCGCGATCCGGCTCAGCAGGTCGACGTGCGCCCCGTCGAGCTGGCGGGTGCGCTCCCCCACCCAGACCAGGTGTGCCGAGGTGTCGTACGGGCGCCCGCTGCGCTCGTCGATCCGGGTCAGCGCGCGCTCGTACTCCAGAAGCAGGGCTTCGTGCGAGCTGAACAGCTCGACGCTGTGCGTGATCGGCATGCCCTCGAGGTCCAGGCCGCAGGCCCGCATGAACGCGAGCGCCCGGTCGATGTCACGGGCCAGGACCTCGTAGCGCTGGTGAGCCGGGTCGCTGCGGACGAAGCCGGTGTTCCAGTCGTGGACGGCGGCGAGATCCGCGCTGCCGTCCGAGGCCATGGCGCGCATGAAGTTGAGGGTCGCGGCGCTGTTGGCGTAGGCCCGGACCAGGCGGTGCGGGTCCGGCGTGCGGTCGCCGTGCAGGTCGTTGACGGCGTCACCGCGATAGGACGGCAGCCCGGTGCCGGGCTCGATGTCGGTGCTGCGGGGCTTCGCGTACTGACCCGCGAGCCGCCCGACCTTGACCACCGGGACGCTGGCGCCGTAGGTCAGCACGACGGCCATCTGCAGCAGGGTGCGCACCTTGCCGCGGATCCCCTCGGCGGTGTTGGCCGCGAACGTCTCGGCGCAGTCGCCGCCCTGGAGCAGGAACGCCTCGCCGCGCGCGACCTGGGCGAGCCGCTCGGTGAGCGTGTCGCACTCGGTCGGCTGGACCAGCGGCGGGACCTCGGTGAGCGTGCGAGCGACCTCGGCCAGGACCGCAGGGTCCGGCCAGCGCGGCTGCTGCGCGGCGGGCAGCGCGCGCCAGGTGTCGAGGTCCCCGGCGGTCGTGTCGTGGTGCGGGACGGCAGGGCTCTGCAGCGTGGTCACGCAGAACACGCTAGCGGCGGTCGATCAGGCGTCCGGTCGGGACGCCTACCGCTGCCGACGTGCGCGCACCTGCTGGACGATCAGCGCAACCACCACGAGCGCGAAGACCCCGATCACCAGAGCTGTGATCTGAGCCCCGGTCACGCCGTGCTCACCCGAAGAACACCTCGGCCTCGGCGTAGCGCTCCAGCGGCACGGTCTTCAGCTCGGCGGTGGCCTCGGCCAACGGCACCCGGACGATGTCGGTGCCCTGCAGCGCCACCATCACCCCGCTGTCACCCTCGTGGACGGCGTCGGCGGCGTGCAGCCCGAAGCGGGTGGCGAGCACCCGGTCGTACGCGGTGGGGCTGCCGCCGCGCTGCACGTGCCCGAGCACGGTGGCGCGGGCCTCCTTGCCCGTGCGCGCCTCGATCTCGCGCTCCAGGAAGGCGCCGATCCCGCCGAGCCGGGCGTGCCCGAACGCGTCCAGCTCCTCGTCCCGCGCCTCGGCCTGACCGGCGATCGGGACGGCGCCTTCGGCGACGACGATGATCGGCGCATATTCCTTCTCGAACCGGGTGTTGACGTAGGCGCAGACCTGGTCGAGGTCGAACGGGCGCTCCGGGATCAAGATGACGTTGGCGCCGCCGGCCATGCCCGCGTGCAACGCGATCCAGCCGGCGTGACGACCCATCACCTCGACGACCAATGCGCGGTGGTGGCTCTCGGCGGTGGTGTGCAGCCGGTCGATCGCCTCGGTCGCGATGGTCACGGCGGTGTCGAAGCCGAAGGTGTAGTCGGTGGCACCGAGGTCGTTGTCGATCGTCTTCGGCACCCCGACGACGGTGATCCCCTGAGCGGCCAGCGTGGTCGCGACCCCCAGGGTGTCCTCGCCGCCGATCGCGATCAGGGCGTCCACCCCGTCCTTCTCGAGCTGGGCCCGCACCTTGTCGGCCCCACCGTCGACCTTGAGCGGGTTGGTGCGCGAGCTGCCCAGGATGGTGCCGCCCCGCGGCAGGATCCCCCGGGTCTCGGGCACCCCGAGCGGCATGGTCAGCCCGTCGAGCGGGCCCCGCCAGCCGTCTCGGTAACCGAGGAACTCGTGCCCGTGCACCTCGCTCCCCTTGCGCACGGCCGCCCGGATCACGCCGTTGAGCCCCGGGCAGTCACCCCCACCTGTCAGCACACCGATCCGCATGCCCCGGACCGTACATGGGGGGTCCGACAATGCCGAGACCTTCGCTATGAGTTCGGCCGAGACCTGCCCCAGGCGCCCGACGGGGACCATGAGGCGGACGGGGGCCGTGGTCCTTCTGCTCGCGCTGGTGCTCGCCCCTGCCCTCCCGGCCGGCGCGAACGGTGCGGCCGAGGACGACCCCGACGTGCGCAGCCTCACCGCCGAGCTGGCCCAGGTCACCGGGCAGACGACGCAGCTCGCGAGCCGGCTAGAGGCGGCTGCGGCGCTGGACGGTGGGCTCCGCGCCCGGGCCGACGACCTCGCTGCCGTGCACGAACGGGCCGTGGACGCGTTCGAGCGCCGGGTCCGGGCTGTCTACATCGCGCAGCTCACCGAGCGGGGCCCGACGCTGACGGTCTCCCCCGACCGCCGTCTGCTGGACGCGGCGGCGGCCGGATCGCTGAGCGTCGACCGTCGGCTGGTGGCCGCGGTGGCGGAGCAGTCGGTGCAGGCGCAGGCCCTGGAGGTCGAGGCGCAGGCCTACCGCGACGGGCTCCGGAGCGAGGCAGCCGAGGTGCTCCTCGCCCAGGAGCGGGCCCGTTCCTTGCTGGCCGAGGCGCAGGCCGTCCTGCAGCATCGGCGAGAGACAGAGCAGGCCGATGCGGATCGGGAGGCCGTCGGTCAGCTGGCGACGTTCCGGGTGCAGCTCGACGCGGCCTCGGCCACGGTCACCGCCGCGCTGACCCCCGCCCAGACCGGGCGCACCCGGCAGGCGGCGGGGGACCAGGGCCCGGTGCTCGCGCTGCTCGTCGCCGCCGGGAGCGCCCTTCCGGACGGGTACTCCCGTACCGGGCAGATCGTTTCGGGCGAGGCCACCTGGTACGGCCCCGGCTTCGTCGGGAGCCCGACCGCGAGCGGCGCCCCGTACGACCCGGAGCTGCTGACCTGCGCCCACAAGACGCTGCCGCTGGGAACCGTCCTGCACGTCACCCGCGGCGCCCTGGCGACGAACTGCCTGGTCAACGACCGCGGCCCGTACGTCGGCGCCCGGGTCCTGGACCTGTCCCGAGCCGGCTCCCGCGCGTTGGCCTACGACGGCGTCGCTCAGGTGGTCGCCGAGGTGCTGACCCCGGCCTGACGCTGCCCGCCGCGAACACCCTCCTGGCAGCCAAGCACCGATCCGGCCCGGCCTCGGGCGACTCCGGTGCACGGTCCGCCGGCGGAGGGCCGTCCACTCGTGGGTGTGGCCGCGGTATTCGCTGCGCAGGTCAGCCATCGAGTCGGTCAGACGTTGAGCCCCAGCTGATAGGCCCGCTCGGCCATGGCGTCGAACCGGAGCTTGACGTGCCGAGCGTCGGCGAGCGCGTGATGCTCCCCGCCGGACTGTCGCGGCAGCTGAGGGCGTTCCAGGGCGTGCCAGAGCTGCTTCACGTCTCGGGTCCAGCGCGGGTAGGACTGGGGCAGCGCGGTCATGCTCCCCCACAGCTGGCACAGCACGACGTGGTCGTAGGCCGAGACCCACGCCCAGAAGACCGGCTGCTCGCCGAAGAAGTCCTCCAGGTCGGCGCGGATCTGCGAGCGCGTACGCCAGGCCGGGTCGCCGAGCGGGGGCAGCTGACCCAGGACGTGCTGACGCACCCAGTCGCCGGCCCGGGACGCGTCGAACTCGGTGCTGACCGCGTAGTACTCCCGGCCGTCCTCGGCCACGATCCCGATCGAGACCAGCTCGATCGTCGTGCCGTCCTCGATGAACTCGGTGTCGAACCAGAACCTCATGGGGCGTCAGTCTGCCGTCTGGGAGACTGGACGGCATGTGCGGACTGAGCGGCGAGCTGCGCCGGGACGGTAAGCCGGCTGACACGGCGGCGGTGGCGCGGATGACGGCGACGATGGCCGACCGCGGCCCGGACGGGGTCGGGACGTGGTCGGCGGGGCCCGTCGCGCTCGGGCACCGGCGCCTCAAGGTGATCGACCTGAGCGACGCCTCGCAGCAGCCGATGGTCGACGCCCAGCTCGGCCTGACGGTGACGTTCAACGGCTGCATCTACAACTACCCCGCGCTGCGCGCCGAGCTCGAAGCGCTCGGGCACACCTTCTTCTCCAGCGGCGACACCGAGGTGGTGCTCAAGGGCTATGCGCAGTGGGGCACCGACGTCGTCGACCACCTGCTCGGGATGTTCGCCTTCGTCATCGTCGAACGCTCCGGCACGGTGGTCCTGGCGCGCGACCGGCTCGGCATCAAGCCGCTGTATGTCGCCGAGGTCGCCGGGGCGGTCCGCTGGGCCAGCACGCTGCCCGCGTTGCTCGCCGGCGGCGGGATCGACACCAGCCTCGACCCGGCGGCGCTGCACCATTACCTGTCGTTCCACTCCGTCGTCCCGGCACCTCGGACCGTGCTGAACGGCGTACGCAAGCTGCCCCCCGCCACGATCCGCACCTACTCCCGGGGCGCGATGCACGAGCGGGTCTACTGGGAGGTCGCGTACGAACGGGACGCCGCCAAGGCCGACTGGTCCGACCGCGACTGGGAGGACGCGGTCCTGGACAGCCTCCGGACCGCGGTGAAGCGCCGGATGGTGAGCGACGTCGAGGTCGGCGTGCTGCTGTCCGGCGGGGTCGACAGCTCGCTGGTGGTCGGCCTGCTCGCCGAAGGCGGTCAGCAGGGGCTGCGGACGTTCAGCATCGGGTTCGAGGCGGTGGGCGGGCGCAGCGGCGACGAGTTCCAGTACTCCGGCATCATCGCGAAGAAGTTCGCCACCGAGCACACCCAGATGCTGGTCCCGCCGACCGAGGTGCTGCCCGCGCTGGACCGCGCCGTGCAGGCGATGAGCGAGCCGATGGTCAGCCATGACGTGGTCGCGTTCTACCTCCTCAGCCAAGAGGTCGCCAAGCACGTGAAGGTCGTGCAGTCCGGGCAGGGCGCCGACGAGGTGTTCGCCGGCTACCACTGGTATCCGCCGGTGCACGAGGCCACTAACCCGTTCGACGCCTACCGCGGAGCGTTCTTCGACCGCGGTCACGCAGGGGTGAACGACCTGCTCGCGACGGCTTTCCACGGGGAGGACGTGTCCGGGGACTTCGTCCGCGAGCACTTCGCCCGGACGCGCGCCGAGACCGGGCTCGACCGGGCGCTGCGGCTGGACAGCGAGATCATGCTGGTCGACGACCCGGTCAAGCGGGTCGACAACATGACGATGGCGTTCGGGCTCGAGGCCCGGGTGCCGTTCCTCGACCACGAGCTGGTCGAGCTGGCCGCGCAGTGCCCGCCCGAGCTCAAGCTGGCGCACGGCGGCAAGGGCGTGCTCAAGCAGGCCGCTCGTCAGGTGGTGCCGAGCGAGGTGATCGACCGGCCCAAGGGCTACTTCCCGGTGCCCGCTCTGACCCATCTAGAAGGTGGCTTCCTGGAGCGGGTCCGGGACGCGCTCGGCTCCCAGGCCGCCAGAGACCGGGGGCTTTTCCGTACCGAGGCGCTCGACACGCTCTTCGCCGCGCCGAACGACGCCCTCACGCCGCTCGGCGGCAACCCGCTCTGGCAGGTGGCGCTGCTGGAGATGTGGCTGCAGGGGCACGGGCTCTAGTGGCGGAGCTGTCCACGGCCTGGTGGAGCCCGGAGCCGGAGCTGCCGGACGGGATCACGCCGGAGGTGGTGCTCGACTGCGGCTGGGGCCGGATCGCCTTCGGCCAGACCTTCACCGACCCGGACGCGCTGCGGACGGTGCTGCGCGGCGAGGAGAGCGGCCGTCGCGACATCTGCATCTATCCCCGTGACCCGCACGTGCTGGTGGCCCGGTTCCCGGCCGAGCTGTTCGTCGACCCGTCGCACACCTACCGGCTCGATCTCGGCTCCTACCAGGACGGACCCGCCCATCCCTGCGTCGTGCGGCCGCTGCTGACCGAGGTGGACGCGGAGGCGCAGAACCAGCTGTACGCGACTGCCGGGATGCTGCGCGCCGAGCCCTCCCTGGTGCTCGCGAACCAGGCGCGGGAGGCGTTCACCTACCTGCTGGCCGAGGACCCGGTGACCGGCGACGTCCTCGGGACCGTGACCGGCGTGGACCACGTCGCCGCGTTCGGTGACGCGGAGCAGGGCTCGAGCCTGTGGTGCCTCGCGGTCGACCCGCAGTCGCGGCTGACCGGGATCGGGCGACGCCTCACGGACGCGCTGGCGGCGCACTATCGCGGACTAGGACGGCGTTATGTCGACCTGACCGTGCTGTACGACAACCGCAAGGCCATCTCGCTCTACCAGCGGGTCGGGTTCACCCGGGTGCCGGTGCTATCGGTGAAACGCAAGAACGTCATCAACGAGCGGCTGTTCGTCGGGCCGGACAGTGACGACTACCAGGCGCTGAACCCGTACGCCCGGATCATCGCCGACGAGGCTCGTCGGCGCGGGATCGGGGTCGAGGTGCTCGACGCGGCGTGGGGCGAGCTGCGGCTGTCGCACGCGGGGCGCAGCATCGTGACGCGGGAGTCGCTGAGCGAGCTGACCACGGCCGTCGCCATGAGTCGCTGCGACGACAAGCGGGTCACCCGGCGGATCTTCGAGCGGGCCGGACTGTCGGTGCCGCGCGGGCAGAGCGCGGTGTTCGGTCCTGCCGATCACGACTTTCTCGCCTCGTCGGGGGAGATCGTCGTCAAGCCGGCCCGAGGTGAGCAGGGTCGGGGGATCACCGTGGGGGTCACGTCCGGCGAGGGTCTGGACCGGGCGCTGATGCTGGCCCGGGAGCACTGCCCGGACGTGCTGCTCGAGGCCCTGTCCCCCGGCGCCGACCTGCGGGTGGTCGTGATCGGGCACCGCGTCGTGGCGGCCTCGGTGCGACGACCGGCGACGGTCATCGGCGACGGCGTCGCGACCGTCGCTGCGCTGGTGTCTGGGCTGTCCCGTCGTCGGGCCGCCGCGACCGGCGGGGAGTCTCAGGTCCCGGACGACGCGGGGACCTGGGACACCGTGCGGGCGCGCGGCTCTTCCCCCGACGACGTGCTGGGCGACGGAGTCTCGCTCGCCGTACGCCGGACCGCGAACCTGCATACCGGCGGCACCATCCATGACGTGACGCACCGGTTGCACCCCGACCTCGCGGCCGCCGCCGTCCGCGCCAGTCGGGCCCTGGACATCCCGGTGACCGGCCTCGACATGCTGGTCCCGGACGTGTCCGGGCCCGACTACGTGCTCATCGAGGCCAACGAGCGCCCGGGCCTGGCCAACCACGAGCCCCAGCCCACCGCGCAACGCTTCGTCGACCTGCTGTTCCCGGAGACCTCCCGGTGAGCTACGACAGAGGTCGTCGCGAGCGGGTCGGCTCCATGGGTCGCATCAACCCTGGGCCACCACGCCCTGATAACCGTCCGGCAACCCGCTGATCAGCGAGCCCCGCAGTTCGCCTTTCAGTCGCAGGTAGGCGCGGGTCTCGATCCACAGATCACCTTCGAGCACCCCCGTCATGTAGACCGCAGCGCGGTCGGTGCCGGTGACGCTGACCAGCGACCGTCCCTTGTCGACCGTCGCGATGGTCTGCAGCACATGCCCGTCACTCACACGGATGCGCACGGCCTGGTCGGGCGGTACGTCACCCTCGTCTGCAAGGTAGTAGCCGCGCCTGGTGGCCAGGGCAGTCGTGGCATCGGCGCTCTGCACCCCGTCGTACGTGGTGTACCCGTCGCTGCTCGGACCGGGGACGACGACTCCGTCCCGGAGCCATCCCCTCTCCGGACCGTCGTTCACGTTCACGCGGTAGAGCTCAGGCCCATCGTCGCTCTGCACCTGCGTGCTCACGAGCACATGGTCGTCGTCGGACCAGCCCAAGTCTTGGACGTCGGTGCCGGTGAAGCTGTCGTCGGGCTCGTCCTCTTCACCCCGCCGGCGCTCGACGTCGGTGACGCGGCCGTTTTCCAGCGTGCCCGTGCTGAAGATCGGGTTCTGCTCCCCCGGAGAGCTGAGCGACCAGGCCAAGCGGGTCCCTGCTGCGTTCAGCGCGATCTGGGAGGGTCGCTGGACGCCTTCTATCTCGGACCGACCCTCTGAGGTAGAGGGGTAGCAGGACAGCACGTTCTGACCATCGTCGAGCTCTCCTGGTCCGAGGTGCCAGGACGCGCAGACCACTGGATCGGGTCCGGCTGACATGGTGACGTCGAGCGCCTGGGCGCCGTCCTGTGGGGCGTCCAGGGTGCGCACCCGGGTGGATACGCGCGTGACGGCGTCAACGGACCGCACTTCCAGGGGACCCGACGCCTGGACCACGACGATCAGCTGGGCCATGGCGCGCTTCGGCTCCGCGGTTGGTGGCGGTCCGGGAGGACCAGGCGGCGACGGCAACGGCGACGGCTGCGACGTACTGGGCGGCACAGGGATCTCGACCGGCCCGGGGGCATCCCCGCACGCCGACATGAGCAAGAACACACTACCGAGAGCAACCACGCGCAGCAACATCGTTGCCGCCTCCAGTCCTGGACGGTGAGGTTGGACCGCATCGTGACAGACAGGCAGTCATGTCGTGGGCCATTCGCCGATGTTCGCCCGCAACCGTGGGACGGCGATGTCCGTGTGAGACAGCTCGCCGGCTGCTGGCACGATGCCTTCCATGGCCTCCCCTCCCGCGACCCGGCTCGCGATCGACATGGACTACGTCCAGGGCGTGATGCTGCACCTGCTGCGGATCCCGAGCCCGACGGGGCGTACTGACGAGGCCGTGCAATACATCGGGGAGCAGATCCGCGCCCTCGGCATGGAGCTCACCGTCACCCGGCGCGGGCTGATCAACGCGGTCCTGCCGGGTCAGACACAGGGCTCGGACCGGGCGGTCGCGGTGCACGCCGACACCATCGGAGCCATGGTGACGCAGCTGCAGGAGAACGGTCGGCTGCGCCTCACCCAGGTCGGCACGCACAGCGCCAGGTTCGCCGAAGGTGCGCGTACGACGCTCTTCACCGACTCCGGCACCGCCTACACCGGCACGATCCTGCCGCTGAAAGCCTCCGGGCACCAGTACGGCGACGAGGTCGACACCCAGGGCGTCGGGTGGTCGCTGATCGAGCTGCGGGTGGACGAGCGGGTCGAGGACCGCGCCGGGCTCGAGGCCCTGGGCATCCAGGTGGGTGACCACGTCGCGATCGACGCCCGGCCGGAGATCACCCCCGCGGGCTACGTCGTGAGCCGGCACCTGGACGACAAGGCCGGGATCGCCGCCGTGCTGGGCGCGTTCAAGGCCGTGATCGACGCCGGGATCACGCCTCATATCGGCGCCCACCTGCTCGTCACCATCGCCGAGGAGGTAGGCCACGGCGCCACCCACGGGCTGGACTCCGACGTGGTCGAGATGATCGCCGTCGACAACGCCGTCGTCGCGCCCGGGCAGCAGTCGCGGGAGGACTGCGTCAACATCGCGATGCTCGACCAGACTGGGCCGTTCGACTACCACTTCAGCCGCAAGCTGCTGTCGCTCGCGGCCGATCACGGGGTGCCGCACACCCGGGACACCTACCGGCACTACCGCTCGGACGCTGCGAGCGCGGTCGAGGCCGGGCTCGAGATGCGTACGGCCCTGGTCGGGTTCGGGGTGGACTCCTCGCACGGGCACGAACGCACCCACCTCGACAGCCTGCGCGGGGTCGCCGAGCTGATCGCGCTCTATCTGCAGTCCGACCTGACCTTTCCCGAGTGGGACCGGGACGAGCGGGGGCCGCTGGAGGAGTTTCCCTCGCGGTCGGTGCAGCCGGTCGTGCTCCACGAGCCGGGACGGGTCATCAACCCTGGCGAGACCGCTGAACCCGAGGGGACCGCGTCGTGAGCGTCCTGTCGATCGACGCCGGCACGACGGGAGTCACCGTGCTGGTGGTCGGCGAGGACGGGGCGGTGGAGTCGCGGGGCTACCAGGAGTTCCCGCAGCACTTCCCGCGGCCGGGGTGGGTCGAGCACGAGCCGGAGGAGATCTGGCAGGCCGTCATCGCCGCCGCCCGGGTCGCGATCCAGGACCCGTCCGAGATCACCTGTGTCGGGGTCACGGTCCAGCGCGAGACCGCGGTGCTCTGGGATCGGCGGACCCTGCAGGCCCCGCGGCGGGCGATCGTGTGGCAGGACCGCCGTACGACCGGGGTGTGCTCTCGGCTCTCTGACCACGGCGCGCGGATCGCCGAGCTGACCGGGCTCCGGCTGGACCCCTACTTCACGGCGACCAAGCTGTGCTGGCTCGCCGAGCACGAGCCACGGGTCTGGGAGGGGGTCACCGCCGGTCGCACCGCGGTCGGGACGGTCGACTCCTACGTGGTCGCCCGGCTGACCGCAGGGTCGCGGCACGTCACCGACGCGGGCAACGCTTCTCGCACGCTGCTGCTCGATCTTCGTACCGGAAAGTGGTCCGACGAGCTGTGCGACCTGTTCGGCGTGCCGGTCGACGCGCTGCCGGAAGTCGTGGCGTCCTACGGCGAGGTCGGGCGTACGGGCCCCACGGCGTTCCTCGGGCTCGACGTCCCGATCTCCGGGATCGCCGGGGACCAGCAAGCGGCGTTGTTCGGGCAGGGCTGCTACGAGCCGGGGTCTTCGAAGTGCACGTACGGGACCGGGTCGTTCGTCCTGGTCAACACCGGGACCGAGCCGGTGCTGTCCGAGCGGCTGCTGACCACGATCGCCTGGCAGCGACCGGACGGGGAGCTGGTCTACGCGCTGGAGGGCGCGGTGTTCGTCACCGGCGCGGCGGTGCAGTGGCTGCGCGACGGGCTGGCTGTGCTGCAGTCGGCCGCCGAGGTCGAGTCGCTGGCGCGGTCGGTGCCCTCTTCGGACGGGGTGGTCTTCGTCCCGGCGCTGACCGGGCTCGGCGCGCCGCACTGGGACCCGGACGTCCGGGGATCGATGTTCGGGCTGACCCGCGGGACGACGCGCGCCCACCTGGCCCGCGCGACCCTGGACGCCATCGCGTTCCAGGTGCGGGACGTGGTCGACGCGATCGTGGCCGAAGCCGGGCTCGCGGTGCCGTGCCTGCAGGTTGACGGCGGCGCGGCGGCCAACGACCTGCTGTGCCAGATCCAGGCCGACCAGCTCGGGGTGCCCGTACGCCGTCCCCAGGTCCTGGACACCACCGCGCTGGGGGCCGCGATGCTCGCCGGGCTCGGGACCGGGCTGTGGTCGATCGGCGACGACCCGGGCTGGGTGCTGGACCGGGAGTTCACCCCTTCTCCTGGCGTACGGGACGACGGTTCCCACAGCCGATGGCAGCGCGCGCTCCTGGCCGCCGCCTCGTTCTGACTCCCCTCTCAGGCGTTGGTGATCTTGAACGCCGTTCCGGCGTCAAGATCACCAATGGGTGTAACCGGAGAAATCCGATGGCGAGGTGTCACAGGTGCTCGCTAGCCTGCCGACCGACCAGCGATCGATGCACGGAAGGGTGTCCGGCGTGCCAGACGTCATCGAGGCCAGGGGCCTCGTCAAGCGCTACAAGGGGGTCGCGGCCCTCGACGGGCTCGACCTGTCCGTGCCCGAAGGCACGATCATGGGGCTGCTCGGGCCGAACGGCGCCGGCAAGACCACCGCCGTACGCATCCTGACGACCCTGCTCGACGCTGACGAGGGCACGGCGACCGTCGCCGGGATCGACGTCATGAAGAACCCGGCGAGCGTGCGGTCCAGGATCGGCCTGTCGGGGCAATACGCGGCGGTCGACGAATACCTGACCGGCCAGGAGAACCTCGAGATGGTCGGCCGGCTCTACAAGCTGGGCGGCAAGCAGGCCAAGGCCCGTGCCCGGGTGCTGCTGGAGCGCTTCGACCTCGCCGACGCCGGCAACCGGCCCGCCAAGACCTATTCAGGTGGCATGCGGCGGCGCCTCGACCTCGCCGGGGCGCTCGTCGTCGCTCCCCCGGTGCTGGTCCTCGACGAGCCGACCACGGGCCTGGACCCCCGCTCCCGCCTCGGCATGTGGGACGTCATCCGGGAGCTGGTCTCGGGCGGTACGACGCTGCTGCTCACCACGCAGTATCTGGAGGAGGCCGACCGCCTTGCCGACGACATCGTCGTCATCGACAAGGGCAAGATCATCGCGCAGGGCACGGCTGATCAGCTGAAGAGCCAGGTCGGCGGGGAGCGCATCGAGCTGGTCGTGGAGGACGCGTCCCGCGTCGACGACGCCCGGCAGGTGCTGGCCGGGGTGGCGGTGGGCGAGGTCTCCTACGACGCCCAGACCCGGCGCTTGACCGCCTCGGTCCAGGGTGGCGGCGCGACCCTGCAACAGGCCCTGCGCGGGCTCGACGAGGCCGGGGTCGTCGCGCTCGACGTCGGGCTGCGACGTCCCACCCTGGACGACGTGTTCCTGACCCTGACCGGGCACGGCGCCGAGCACGACGAGACCGAGACACCAGCGACGAAGAAGGCCGGAGCCGCCCGATGACGACCACCCAGGCACCCGCAGCTCGAGACGGTGCGCCGCAGCCGATCGAGATGGGAACCGTGCAGGGCGCCGTGTCCGACGGTCTGGCGATCGCCCGGCGCAACGTCATCAAGATCAAGCGGGTCCCGGACCTGCTGGTCTTCACCCTGCTCTCGCCGATCATGTTCATCCTGCTGTTCGCCTACGTGTTCGGTAGCGCCATCGACATCCCCGGGATCAACTACCGGGAGTTCCTGATCGGCGGCATCTTCGCGCAGACCGTGATCTTCGGCGCCACCATCACGGGCGCCGGGCTCGCCGAGGACGTGCAGAAGGGGATCATGGACCGGTTCCGGTCGCTGCCGATGTCTCGCGCCGCCGTGCTGTTCGGCCGGACCGCCAGCGACGTGATCATCAACGTGATCACCCTGGTCATCATGTCGCTCACCGGGCTGCTCGTCGGCTGGCGCATCCGCGACGGCATCGGCAAGGCCCTGCTGGGTTTCCTGCTGATCCTGGCCTTCGCCTACTCGGTCAGCTGGGTCATGGCGTTCATCGGGCTGCTCGTCCCGAGCCCCGAGGTGGTCAACAACGCGTCGTTCCTGTTCATCTTCCCGGCCACCTTCATCGCCAACACGTTCGTCCCGACGGACAACTTCCCTTCGGTGCTCAAGTTCATCGCCGACTGGAACCCCGTGTCAGCGGTCACCCAGGCCGGCCGCAATGCCTTCGGTAACGTCGGACCGCCCATCCGGGACGTGTGGTCGCTGCAGAACCCGGTGCTCTACACGTTGCTGTGGATCGCCATCATCCTCGCGATCTTCATCCCGCTGTCGGTCCGACAGTTCAAGAAGGCCGCCAGCCGCTAGCGACCGGTGCCCCGTTCCTGAACGATGGTCAGACGTGTTCCTGAGCCACGGTGGGCGGCGTTCCTGAGCGACTGGCAAGGACCGCGCGCCGGCTCGGTGATCAACGCCCGCCGAGCTCAGTCGGTCAGGCCCTGCTCGATCGCGTAGCGGACCAGCTGCGACCGGTTGTGCAGCGCCAGCTTGGTGAAGGTGTTCTGCACGTGGTTCTCCACCGTCCGGTGCGAGAGCCCGAGCCGTTCCGCCACCTGCTTGGCCGTCAGCCCCTTGGCGACCTGGCGCAGCACGTCGGTCTCGCGCGGGGTCAGCCGAGGCGCCCCGTCGTCGGCCGCGGTCCGGCGATACTCCCCCAGCACCATGCCCGCGAGCCCCGGCGTGAAGACCGCCTCCCCGACCGCCGTACGACGGACGGCGTCCACCAGGTCCGCCGTCGAGGCCGACTTCAGCAGGTAGCCGGTCGCCCCGGCCTTGACCGCCTCGAGCACGTCCTGCTGCTCGCCGCTGGCCGAGAGCACCAGCACGCGGACGTCTGGCGTGACGGCTGCCGTCACCTCGGCGCCGGAGAGCCCGGGCATCTGCAGGTCGCAGACCAGCACGGCCGGCCGGACCGCCTTGCACACCCGGACGGCCTTCTCGCCGTCCCCCGCCACCCCCAGCACACGCAGCCCGGCGCAGGCGAGGTCACGCTCCACCGCGTCGCGCCAGATCGGGTGATCGTCGGCGACGACGACGGTGACCTGGGCCGGGACGCCAGCCTCAGACGGGGACATGCAGCTCCACCTCCGTGCCCTGACCGGGCTCGCTCGTCACGAGGATCGAGCCTCCCAGATCCTGGACCCGGCCACGCACCGACTGCGCAAACCCGAGCCGTCCCTGCCCCGTCGCGTCGACGAGCCGCGACGCAGAGACGCCCGGCCCGTCGTCCCGCACCGTCACCACGACCTCGCCCGGCTCGGCCTCCAGCAGCACCCACGCGGTCCCGCCGGCGTGCCGGCGGACGTTGTCGATGCAGGCCGAGACGGCCGCGGCCAGCTCGACCGCGACCGCCGCCGGCAGCAGCACCGGAGAGGCGGGCGCACTCACGGACACGTCGGCCGCGACCGGCAGCAGCGCGCGCAGGTCACGCTCCCCCGCCGGCACCGCGCCCGGACCGGACACCAGCGACCGCAACGCGCGCTCCTGCTCGGCGGCGAGCTGCGCCAGACCAGGGTCCGGGCTCTGCCGGGCGACCAGGGCCAGGACCTGGAGAACCCCGTCGTGGACCGTACGGGCGAGGCGGTCCCGCTCGGAGCGTCGCGCCGTCTCCTGGACCGCCTCGGCGTACGCCTGCTCGGCGCGACGGGCCAGCGACGCGACGTAGCCGATGCTGACGCCGACGAGCAGGATCAGCACGACGCTGCCGACCGTGGCCCGGGTCAGCTCGCCGCGCCAGAGCACGGTCGCTGCGCCGAGGACCGCACCGGCCGCGCCGGCGGCCCATGGCCCGCGCCAGACACCCCACGCCAGCACCGGGACCACGCCCCAGGCCAGCGTCAGGCTCGGCTGGCCGAGGTCGATCGCGGTGAACCCCTGGACCGCCCGGCCCAGCAGCAACGCCGAGACCGCGACCAGCAGGTCCATCGACAGCAGCCCGCTGACGGTGACCCGGGAGGTGCGGGCGGGTGCCGGCCGGCGAGCGCCGGTGGCCGACGCCAGCAGGACGGTGACCAGGACGGTCCAGACCGCCATCGCCGCCAGCACGGCGAGCCCCAGGCCGGGTCGGTCCCAGGCTCCGAGCGCGAACAGGCCCGACACCACGGCATAGACCAGAGCAGCACCGCGGGCAGCGGTGACCGCCCGCCACAGGGCCGTGTCGAGCCGGGCCACGCCCCGAGTGCGCGACAGTCGTCCCGCAAGCGTCTGACCGGCCAAGATCGGGCCATCGATGACCGGACCGGGAGGACCCGGGCGGCCGGCCGGTGCGTGCTCGGCGGACCCCGGCCCGTCGCCCCCGACCACGCTCTGGCCTAGCTGGCCTTGCGCTGCGGGCGGGGAGCGTCGCTGACCAGGGCCTCGGCGGCCGCCGAGCGGGCCAGCTCGATCTCGGCCTTCGCCTTGGTGGCGTACGTGTCGACGTACTCCTGACCGGACAGCAGCATCAGCTCGTACATGATCTCGTCGGTGATCGACCGCAGCACGAACCGGTCGTCCTCCATGCCGGCGTAGCGGGAGAAGTCCAACGGCTTACCGATCCTGAGGGTGACCCGCCCGAACTTCGGCATCATGCGCCCGGCCGGCTGCAGCTCGAACATGCCGATGATCCCGACCGGGACCACCTCGGCACCGGACTCCAGCGCCATCCTGGCGATGCCCGTCTTGCCGCGATAGAGGCGACCGTCCGGCGAGCGGGTGCCCTCAGGGAACAACGCGAGGATCCCGTCGTCCTTGAGCACCTGCAGACCGGTGGTCAGGGCTGCCTGCGACGCCGCCCCGCCCGCGCGGTCGATCGGGATCTGCCCGACGTTGCGAAAGAAGAAGGCCTGGCAACGACCCTTGACGCCTTTGCCGGTGAAGTAGTCGCTCTTGGCCAGGAAGGTGACCTTGCGCGGGAAGACCAGCGGGAGCAGGAAGTTGTCGATGAAGCTGGTGTGGTTGCCGGCGAGGATGACCCGACCGGACAGCGGGATCCGTTCGGGGTTCTCGACCCGCGGTCGCAGCACGATCCGCAGCAGGGGGCCGATGATGGCCTTCGCCAGCCAGTAACCCATCGACGCGCCTCCCCGGTATCAAGCGCCCCACCCGGACGACCCCTCGAACACTAGTGGCCACGGCCACCCCCCGGCAACGGCCCCGACCGCCCGGATCGATCTTGACGGCGCTCCCGTCGAGGACGTCGTACGAGCGGTCCCCGCGCGTGGCACCATGGGCTCCTGCCCCACCATGCACCTGGAGCCATCGTGACCGACACCCGAGCCGGGACAGCCGCCGTGCTTCCCGGGGCCGAACCGATCGACCTGCCGGGTGGCCCGGTCGGGGTGCTGCTGGTCCACGGCTTCACCGGCACGACGCAGAGCATGCGACCGTGGGCGACGGCGCTGTCGCAGGCGGGGCACACGGTGCTGGCGCCCCGGCTTCCGGGCCACGGGACCCGGTGGCAGGACCTGAACGACACGACCTGGGACGACTGGATCGGCGAGGTCGAGCGGTGCTTCGACGACCTGCGCGCGCGGTGCAGCACCGTTTTCGTCATGGGGTTGTCCATGGGCGCCACGCTGTCGGTCCGGGTGGCGCAGAAGCGCGGCGACCAGGTCGCCGGCCTCGTGCTGGTCAACGGTGCGGTGGCGAGCGAGCGGCGCGACGTCAAGATTCTCCCGGTGGCCGCGAAAGTGCTGCCTTCGCTCAAAGGGATCGGCAGCGACATCAAGAAGGCCGGCGTGACCGAGCTGGCCTACGACCGGACCCCGTTGCGGGCGATGCGCTCGTTCAGCAGGGTCTGGCCGGTGGTCACCGCGGAGCTGGGTCGGGTCGGCTGCCCGGTCGTGCTTTATCGCAGCGAGACCGATCACGTCGTGGAACCGATCAGCGGGCGGGTCCTGCTGGCTGGCCTGCCGCACGCCACCGAGGTCGTCCTGCACGACAGTTATCACGTCGCGACCCTCGACAACGATGCCCAGCGCATCTTCGACGGCAGCCTGGACTTCATCACGGCGCACACCGGGCCCCGGGTCTGACCATGGACGGCACGGATGGTCGTCGGGGCAACGGCCTGTTCTCCTCCGACTGGGGAGCCCTCGTCGACCTGGACCCTCGGCTGTCCGACGGGCTGCTGGCGGCGCTGGAGGCAGCCGGCGTCCCCGCGTACGTCGAGCCGGCGAGCTCGGTCGACACCGTCCACCGGGCGGTGACGATGCCGTCGCGTCCGCTGGACCGGTTGTGGGTCGACCCGGACCGGGCCGAGGCGGCGCGGCCCGTGGTGAGCGCCGAGGTGGGCGACCTGACGGCGCTGGTCGACGACGCCGACCGGCCGGGCCGCGGCCGTGCCGCGGCCTACGGGCTGGTGCACCCCGGGCCACAGGGAGCGGCTCGTCGGGTCTTGCCGCCGCCCCGTCTGCCCGCCGTACCGGGTGGTCCGGCCGCCCGGCAGCAGTCCGACGACGAGCTCTTTGCCCAGATCGTCGCCGGTTTCGACACGCCGGCCCCGGACCGCGTGCCGCGCTGGCCCGCCGCCGAGGACGCCGGGCCGCTGGCCCCGCCCACGTCCGCGCCGCCCCGGACTCCCGCACCACCACGGCCCACCCAGCCGTCCCTGCCCTCCTGGGTCGAGCCGGACGCGCTCGAGGAGCCGCAGGACGACCACTACGTGCCGCCTCCTGCGCCACCGGTGCCGCGGGTCCGTGCGCGCACCCTGCTGGCCTCCCTCACGCTGCTGCTCGGCATGGTCGTGCTGTTCGCGCCCGGGCTCGTCAGGCTGCCGGAGACCAACCAGGTCAAGGTGCTGGGGATGGCCCTGCTCGCAGGCGGCTTCGCGGCGCTCGTCTACTGGCTGCGCGAGGCCGGTCCGCACGACGACGACGGTGCGATCGTCTGACCGAGTCATCATCGGTCGATCGCGAGCCCGGCGGCCAGATCAGGAGCTGCTGCCGTGCGGCCGGAAACCCTTCAACATCTCCTGCAGGCCCTTGACCGGCGGCGCGCCCGTGGGACTGCGCGTGCCGGTCGACCTCGCTGCCGACCCCGCGGCTCTTCCGGACGTGGTCCGGAGCGCCGCCAACAGGTCCGAACGCCCGAGCCGTCGACCCGCCTGGACCCACGCGTGCTCGCCGCACGAGGGACAGCTGCGCAGCTGGAGGGCGTCCCGTTCGATCCCTACCGAAGTCATGGTCCGGTTGCAGCACACTCCGAAATCATTCACGCACCGAGAGTCACGCACTCACCGGCGTTTGGCAAGCAGGTCAAGAGCGGGCGAGGTCGGCCGCACCGACGAGCCCGGCATCGTTGCCCAGCTCGGCGAGGCGGATCTCCGGCCGCGGACGAAAGGATCCGCCCGGCATCTCGGCGGCGAAGACCCGCTTGGCCGGGTCCAGCAGCAGGTCGCCGGCGTCCGCGACGCCACCACCGACGACGAGCAGACCGGGGTCCAGCACCGTGGTCAGGGTGCACAGTCCCTGACCGAGCCAGTAACCGACTTCTTCGAAGCACGCGATCGCGGCCGGGTCACCCTCGCGGGCGGCCAGGGTCACCTCCGGAGCCTCGATCCCCTCAGGCTCACCGCCGCCGAGCTCGAGCAGGCGGGCGCCGCGCTGGGGCTGGACGTCGGCGATCTCCCGGGCCTCGTGCAGGAGCGCGCGCCCGGAGCAGTACTGCTCCCAGCAGCCCTTCTGCCCACAGCCGCAGCGACGCCCGTCCTTGACCATCTGCAGGTGCCCGAACTCGGCCGCCGCTCCGAACCGGCCGCGATACAGCTTGCCGTCCCGCACGATCCCGCCGCCGATCCCGGTCCCGACGGTGACCACGACGAGGTCGGGCTCTCCTCGTCCGGCGCCGAAGCGCGACTCGGCCCATGCTGCTGCGTTCGCGTCGTTCTCGACGACGACCGGAAGACCGACCCGCGCGCTGACCTCGTCGCGCAACGGCTCGTCGCGCCAGACCAGGTTGGGGGCAAACATCACGGTCGCCCGCGCGGCGTCGACGAAACCGGCCGCACCGATCCCGACCGCCGTTACCTCGTAGGAAGAACGCAGGTCGGCCACGACCGCCGCGATCGTGTCCTCGACGAGGCGCGGCGACACCCCGGGGGTCGGGCGACGTGTGCGGGCCAGGATCTGACCCTGCTCGTCCACCACACCGGCAGCGACCTTGGTGCCACCCACATCGACGCCGATGGTGAGGGTCATGATGATGTCCCGTCGAGGTCGATGCGCTGCACCGCAGGGGCGGACGGTCCAGGGGTCGGTGCGGCTGACCGCACGACCGTGCGCAGGGCTGCGGCGAGCGAGGCCCCGGCGTCGAGCAGGTGGGTCACGGTCTCCGGCCGGACGTGCCGGAGCGCGCCGACGGCCTGGCAGACCGGGCACACCGTGCACTCCGGAGAGCCGGTGGCGAGGTGTTCGGCGTCGGCGAAGGACCCGGCGTGCTCGCGCGCCCACTGCTCGGCCGCGGACAGCAGGCGCAGGGCCTCTTCGGCCGCGGACCCGAGCGGTTCCTGGGCGCTCACAGGCCGCCCTTGAGGCTGTCGGGCCACAGCAAGGGATCGGGTCGGAACCGCACCCGTAGCCGACCGTCCGACAGCGAGGCACCGTCCACCTGACACCGGGTCAGGACCGACGGCAGCGCGATCAGCCTGCGGTGGCCGGCGACGGTGACCACGAGATCGTCCCCGCTGCGGGTGAGCCCGAGGTCTTCGCGACGCGCCAGCGGCAGCAGCACGGACAGCACGAACTGCTCCCCGTCACGCTCCACGGTCATGAGCTCGCTCGGTTCGGGCCCGGCAGCCGGGTCGTCGGTCCCATACAGGTCACGGCCCAGCTCGGTCAGCGCGGAGACCCCGACCGGCTCGGCGCCCCGGTAGGCCTGCTCACGGACCGGCAGGGCGCCCATGTCTCTGCGTACGCACGTCATCTGCTCGTGCTGCGCCGCGACCCAGCCGGCCAGGAACGGGTCGGTCGAGGTCGGGAAGACCCGGTTCGCCACCACCCCGTCGACCCGGTAGCCGTACAGCGCGAGGCTGGTCAAGGTCCGGCGCGTCTCGGCGACCACGACCGCCTCAGGGGTGAGCACCAGGCGGACCGTGGTGCTGGGCGACAGCAGCAGCTCCCGCACCGCACCCAGCTCGGCGTGCAGCCGCACCACGGCCTCGACCACCCCCTCGTCCAGCGCTGCGGCGCCCCGGCCGAGCCGGGGTCGTGCCGCCCGCAGCGCCCGGCGGTGGGCAGGAAAGGCCTTGTCCGCATACCACTGCAAGGCCGCCGGCAGGGCGAGCAGCCGGAGCGTCTCTCCGGTCGGCGCGCAGTCCACGACCACCAGGTCCCACCGTCCGGAGGCGACCTGCGTGCGCAGCTCGAGCAGGGCAAGCACCTCGTCGGCGCCCGGCAGCACGGTCAGCTCCTCCGCGACGAAGGGGTCGGCCCCCGCTCGGGACAACGCTGACCTCAGGTGGTCCTGGACGACCGTCCAGGACCGCTGCCAGGCGGCCAGCGCACTGACCTGCATGCCGTAGAGGCCGGTGTCGATCTCGGTCGGGCGGTCACCGAGCGGCGCGTCGAAGGTGTCGGCCAGCGAGTGCGCCGGGTCGGTCGACAGCACGAGCACCTTGTGGCCTCGCTCGGCGGCGACGGCGGCAGTGGCTGCCGCGGTCGTCGTCTTGCCGACGCCACCCTTGCCGGTGAAGAGCAGGACGCGCACGGCGAGCGACCTCCCGGGACGGCCTCTGGTGGAGCGGCCAACCTAGCGGAGCGACTCCACGCGCTTCTTCAGCTCTTTGAGCGCCCCGTCGACGATCCGCTTCTCGATCTTGCGCCGCATCGGCCCGATCATCGGGACCTTCGACGCGATCTCCAGCTCGTAGCGCACGTCGGTGCCGGCCCCGTCGGGGACGAGCCGGTAGGTCCCCAGCTGCTTCTTCTGCAGCGTGCTCGGCGCCTCGAGCTGCCAGGACACACCGTCCGGCGCCCAGACGTACGCCAGGACGTACTCGTCGCTCATCCCGCTGCTGCTCAGCGAGAACCGGGCTCGCACCGGTCGACCGTCGGCGGCCTGGTCGAGCACCTCGACGTGCTTGATCTCCCCGTTCCAGGCGGGATAGTGCTCGAGGTCGGCGATCACCTCGAGCACCTCGGACAGCCCTGCGTCGACCCGCAGGCTGGAACTGGTCTGATCGGCCACCTGACCTCCTCGTGAGGGGCCGGACGATACTCCCGGCCACCCCTAGGGCAGGCCTGTCCTCCTCACAGGAGCAGGCCGACCATCAGCAGCAGCAGAGAGACCAGAAAGGCTGCGCCGCAGGCCCCCAGCAGACGTTGGGTGCGACTGAAGCGGGCTACGTCGCCGACCAGCGGCAGGACCATGCTCGGGGTCTCGTCACCCCGGAGCCGGGACAGGAAGGCGTCCCCGCAGTCGGCGCAGAAGGTCTCGTCGTAGGAGTTTGCGGTGCCGCACGGGCACGGCCAGGTGGGCGAGCTCGTGGAGGGATCGGTCTGCCCGGGTGCGGCCTGGCCATCTTGCCCAGGCTGCCCCGCCTGCCCGGCACGCCCGGCCTTCGTCAGCAGGACCGACGGGGACGGAGCGTCGGCTGCGGCGCGTGCAGCCCGGCCGGCCGGCGGGGCCGGGGTGAGGTCGTGATAGCACTGCGTGCACCAGGTGACCTGGCCGCGCGCCGCCGCCCCGCACCGGGGGCAGGTCGGCGTCGTGCGCCCGGGCGATGCCAGGTCTGTGTCCACGGGACCGAGTTCGGCCGACCGGCGGCTGACCTTGAGCCGGTCGAGGGCTAACGTGACCTGCACCTCAGATCTTCGGCACCCCTTGCGTACAGGAGCTCGCCTTGCAGGAGTATTCGACCCCCAGCATCCTCGATCTCGCTGACGACGCCAGCCTCACCGACGCCGTCGCCGCCAACGCCCAGGCCGACCCGGACAGCGTGGTCTTCACCCGTCGGGTGGACGGTCGTTGGGCGCCGGTGACCGCGAAGGAGTTCGCGACCGAGGTCGCTGCCCTGGCCTCCGGTCTGGTCGCTGCAGGCGTCCAGCCCGGCGAGCGGGTCGGGCTGATGAGCAAGACGCGCTACGAGTGGACGCTCGTCGACTACGCGATCTGGACCGCCGGCGCGGTCACGGTCCCGATCTACGAGACCAGCTCTGCCGAGCAGGTCCAGTGGAACCTCGGTGACTCCGGCGCCGTGGCCGTCGTCCTGGAGACGGCCGAGCATCGTGCCGCCTACGACGAGATCGCCGACCAGCTGCCCGACGTCAAGACCGTCCTGCAGATCGACGCCGGCGGGCTCGAGGAGCTGGCCGCCTCCGGGCGCGACGTCGGGTCGGAGGCCCTCGACGAATGCCGCAAGACGGTGACGGCAGCCAGCCTCGCGACGATCATCTACACCTCCGGCACCACCGGCCGCCCGAAGGGTTGCGAGCTCACGCACGGCAACCTGATGGGAACCGGGCGCAGCGCGTCCAAGGTGCTGCCCGAGCTGTTCAACCCGCAGGGCTCCACGCTCATGTTCCTGCCGCTCGCGCACGTCTTCGGTCGTCTGATCCAGGTCGCCTGCGTGGAGACCCGGGCGCGCATGGGCCACAGCGCCGACGTCAAGAACCTGCTTGCCGACCTGCAGACCTTCCAGCCGACCTTCCTGCTGTCGGTGCCGCGCGTGTTCGAGAAGGTCTACAACGGCTCCAAGCAGAAGGCCCACGGCGACGGTAAGGGCAAGATCTTCGACCGCGCCGAGGACGTGGCCATCCGGTGGAGCGAGGCTCAGGACAAGGGCAAGGTCCCCTTCGTCCTCGGCCTGCAGCACACGTTGTTCGACAAGCTCGTCTACGCCAAGCTGCGCGCAGCCATGGGCGGCCAGATCGCCTGGGCCGTCTCCGGCGGCGCGCCGCTCGGTGCTCGGCTGGGGCACTTCTTCCGGGGCATCGGCGTCACCATCCTCGAGGGCTGGGGTCTGTCGGAGACGACGGCGGCCGGCACCGTCAACACCCCGGCCCAGATCAAGATCGGCACCGTCGGGCGACCCTCTCCCGGCGTCACGATCCGGATTGCCGACGACGGCGAGATCCTCATGTCCGGAGAGAACGTCTACCGCGGCTACTGGGCCAACAAGGACGCGACCGACGACGCGATCCGCGACGGGTGGTTCCACACCGGCGACATCGGCGAGCTGGACAGCGAGGGCTTCCTGAAGATCACCGGCCGCAAGAAGGAGCTCATCGTCACCGCCGGCGGGAAGAACGTCGCGCCGGCCGTGCTCGAGGACCGGCTGCGTTCGCACCCGCTGATCAGCCAGTGCATGGTCGTCGGCGACGCGAAGCCGTTCATCGCCTGCCTGGTCACCATCGACGCCGAGGCGATCGGTCCGTGGCTCACAGGAAAGGGCCGTGACGGCGGCACCGCGGTCGCCGACCTCACCGAGGACAGCGAGCTGCTCGCCGAGCTGCAGGGCGCCGTCGACAGCGCCAACAAGGCAGTCTCCAAGGCCGAGGCCATCCGTAAGTTCAGCATCCTGAAGGTCGACTGGACCGAGGAGGGCGGGCACATGACGCCGTCGATGAAGCTCAAGCGGTCCGTCGTCATGAAGGACTTCGACGGCGAGGTCGAGGGGCTCTACACCTCCTCCTAGCCGCTTCGAGTCCAGATCGGGTCCTAGGACGTCGAAGAAGTCTCGTGCGCAGCGAACCGGTTCTTCTCGCCTCCGGCCTGGTCGTCGAGTTCGGGGACGTACGCGCCGTCAACGGCTTCGACCTGTCGGTGGCCGCCGGATCCTCGGTGGCACTGGTGGGGCGCAACGGGGCCGGCAAGAGCACCACGATGCGGGTGCTGGCAGGTGTCCTGCCGCCCAGTGCCGGCTCGGTGCGGGTGGCCGGGGTCGACGCGCTGGACGACCCGGCAGGTGTCCGCGCCCGGGTCGGCTACTGCCCGGACGTCGGCGGGCTCATCCCGCGTGCCACCCCCTGGGAGCACCTCGCCCTGGCCGCCCGGCTGCGCGGCCTCCCGGAAGGCTGGCAGGAGCGGGCGACCGAGCTGCTGACCCGCTTCGACCTCGAGCCGGCCGCCGACCGGATCACCTCCGGCTTCTCGCACGGCATGGGTCGTCGGCTGTCGGTCCTGCTCGCGGTCTTCCACCGGCCGAGCCTGCTGCTGCTCGACGAGCCGTTCGACGGGGTCGACCCGCTCGGGGTCGACGTCACCCTGGACATCGTGCAGGAGGCCCGCGCGCAGGGAGCGGCCGTCCTGGTCAGCTCCCACCTGCTGCCGCTGGCCGTGCGGGCCTGCGACGAGGCGGTGGTGCTGCGTGGCGGAGTGGTCGTCGGCGCAGCCCCGGCGAGCGAGCTGACCGGGGCGGCTGGCGACGACCGCTACCGGGCGCTCATCTCGTGACGTCCCGCCCGACGACGGAAAGCAGAGCCGGGAGGTCCCCCGCATCGCGACCGGACGTGCTGCCACCTGCCTCCGCCCAGACCCGGGCGCTGCTCGGGCTGAGGTGGCAGATGGTGCGCACCCCCGGGGTCAAGCTGGCGATGGTGATGGTCCTGCTGCTGCTCGTGCTGCTCCTGCAGGCGGTGCTGCGCACCGGGAGCACGATCGACCCGGACGCCGTCACCACCGCCGTCCAGCTCGCACCGCAGGCGTTCCTGGGCTTTGCCGTGCTTGCCGTGGTGGCGCCGCTCTCGGCCGGCGGCGGGACCCAGGTGATCCCGGCCGACCAGCTGGTCGCCTTTCCGGTGCGGTCTCAGACCCACTTCCTCGGTGGGCTCGTGCTGGCGCCGGCCAACCTGGTCTGGGTCACCCAGCTCCTGGTGCTCGCCGCGCTCACGAGCTATCTCACGCTCGACGGCGGAACCACGGCCGGGCTCGTCACGGCCGCCGCGTACGTCGCGTTCATCACGGTCCTCGGGCAGGCCCTGGCCTGGACGACCACAGGCGTCACCGCCACCCGACCTGGTCGTCAAGCGGCGCTTACGGCTCTGCTCTGCCTGATCGCGGTCGTCGTCGTCGTCGTACGGCTCGGCCACGGAGGTGCGGTCCTGGAGGACGCACCGACCCGCTTGGTCGTCGACGGCATCGCCGCCGCCGGAGCGGGCGACTGGTGGCGCTGGGGTGTGACCACGGCGGTGCTGGGAATCGGCGCGACCGCAGGCCTCGCGCTCGGAGGTCGGGTCTGCGCCTGGGCACTGTCCCGGTCGCGCGACAACGGTCTTCGCGCCGAAGGAGCAGGCGTACGCCGCCGTCGTCAACGCACCACTGCCTTCCTCGAGCTGGTCGCCGTCGACCGGGCGAGCGTCTGGCGTGCTCCCGCCCTGCGTCGCGGCGGTCTGGTGCTGGGGTTGCTGCCCGGTGCGGTCGCGGCCGGCGCCAAGGTGCCCTGGGAGTCCCTCGTCGTCCTGCCGGGGCTGGTCGCCGCCGGCGCCGGCCTGCTGTTCGGGGTGAACCTGTTCAGCCTCGACGGCTCCGGTGCGGTCTGGCTGTCGACGCTGCCGCACGACCCGCGCGTCGCGCTCCGGGCGAAGCTGGTCGTCCTGACCGAGACGGTCCTGGCCGCCATGCTGATCTCGGTGGTCGCGGGATCCCTGCGCAGCCCGGGCGCACCCACCCCGACCGAGGCGACCGCGATCGTGTCGGCCGCGTTGGCCTGCACCGCGGCGACCCTCGCCGGCTGCCTGTCGATGTCGGTCCGTCGTCCGCACCGGGCCGACCTGCGGGGACCTCGGGACGCCGTCGCCCCACCGGGGGCACTCGTCCTGGCGTCGGTGCGTCTGGCCGTGCCTGCCGCCTTGGTGGGGGTCCTGCTGGAGGGGTCGTCCGCGACCGGGCTGGTCTGGCTGCCGGTCGCCCTGGCCCTGCCCGTCATCGCGCTCTCGGGCCTGAGCCTGCGTCGGTCCGCCGCGGTCTGGGCCTCACCGGTGCGACGAGCCCGCATCGTGCAGCACGTCTCCGCCGGGTGACCGACCGCGGACGCTAGCTGTGCTCCCCGGTCGGGTCTGCCCCGAACAGGCTCCTGAGCCGCTGGGCCATCACGTCCCACCGCCACCGCTCCTGCACCCAGGCTCGACCGGCCTCGCCCATGGCCGCCGCTCGGCCCGGGTCCTCCAGCAGGCCGGCCACCCGGTCTGCCACGTCGCGGACCGACGTGCCGTCGACGACGTGACCCGTGCGCCCGTCAAGCACGGCATCGGGCGAGCCCCCCGATCGGCCGGCGACGACCGGCAGACCGGTGGCCGAGGCCTCGAGGAACACGATGCCGAGGCCCTCGACCTCGAGCCCCGCCCTACGGGTGCGGCACGGCATGGCGAACACGTCCCCCGCGTCGTAGTGGGCCGGCAGCTGCGACCAGGGCACCGAGCCGGTGAGGACGACGTCGCTCGCGACCCCGGTCTCGGCGGCCAGGCGCTGCAGACGAGGCACGTCCGGCCCGCCGCCCACCAGCAGGAGCGCGGCCCCGGGCACCCGCGCCTGCACCTCGGGCAAGGCACGGATCAGGACGTCCTGTCCCTTGCGGGGCACCAGCCGGGAGACGCAGACGACGACCGGCCGGTCCGAGAGGCCGTGCCGGGCGCGCACCTCGGTGCCACCGGCACCGGGGCGGAACACCTCGGCGTCCACCCCGCTGGACAGCTGGGCGAACGTGGTCGTCGGGCCGCAGGCCCGCTGCAGCCGTCGGTGGGTGTAGTCACCGAGGTAGGTCACGACGTCGCAGTCGCGCCCGATGCGACGCAGCACCTGCCGGGCGCCAGGGATCGCCGCCCACCCCACCTCGTGTCCGTGCGTCGAGGCCACCGACCGTTCCAGCCCGAGCGGTCGGGCGAGCAGGCCCAACGGGGCTGCCGCGCCGAACCAGACGCGATCGCAACCCTCGGCCCGTGCCAGGTCCTTCGCACGCCGCAGCACCGACGGGACGGGGAGCATGAGCGTCCCGGACTGGCGGACGACCGGGTGCGGAAAGTCGCGGTCGTAGGCCTCGGCGCCCTTCCAGGCCGGCGCGTGGACGACCAGCTCACCGTCCGGCTGCCGGCGGGCCAGCTCGGAGACGAAGGCCTGGATGCCCCCGGCGCGCGGGGGAAAGTCGTTGGTCACGACCAGGGTGCGCATGCTCAGCCTGCGTTCCCGTCCTGGCCCCGCGCGGCAGCCGGAGGATCCTGGTCGCGACGGGCCTTCGGACTGTCCTGACCGTCCTCGCGTTCGTCGTCGCCCTTCGCCGAGGTCGAGAGCAGGACGTCGGCCCAGGCGGGCACGCTGGCCCGCTTCCCGGTCCTGGAGGGTCGGGCTCCCTGCCGCGCCGGCTGCCGGGTCGTCGGCGCGGTCCGGGTTGGGGAGGCCGCCTCCGGGCTCGGCGCAGATGTCTGGCTCGAGGAGGGTGCCTGGTCGTCTTCGTCGCTCGCCGGCTGACCTGTCCCAGCCACAGCTGCCTGCCCTGCAGCCGTGCTCCGGTCGCTCCGTGACGACCGGCGGACCTCGGGACCCTCGTGGGCGTCCGGCACGACACGCAGTGCTGCGGACTGTCCGACCGGCTGGTCCTCCGGTCGAGCAACGTGGTCCTCGACGGGCGGCTCGGGAGAAGCAGGGGGCGCCGCGGTGGCGCGCGCACCCTTCTTGCCTGCACCCCGCGGACCGGCCGCGGAGCGTTCCTCCCCGGGTTCGGTCGCCCGCGATGCGGGCGGGCGTCCGGGAGAAGCAGCCGCTGTCGGAACCGGGCGGCTCCTCGACCCTGTCTCGTCCGACGCCCGGGCAGCCGATCGAGCGGCGGTGCGCGGGGCTGGCGCACCGGTCCTTCTCGACCTCGACCCGGCCGCGCCCGCGGTCCCCTCGACCGGCGTCGACCGAGAGAGCCCGGTCTTCGCCGCCGGCGCCTTCGCCGCTGGCGCCTTCACGATCGGCGCCCTGGCCGCTGCCGAGGTCATGCGCGTCGACGCCTGGACGGTCTGACCTGCCGTGAACAGCTCGCGACCCGGGTCCACGACCAAGGCCGCGGGAGGGTTGAGCGCAGGTCGCGCCGGCACCGCTTCAAGATGTCCGAGGTCGGCCGACGCCGGGTTCACCCCCATGACCGCCCGGGAGCGGGGGTCGTAGCTCCAGCGACAGGTCTTGCGCCGGCCCTGAGCCACGTAGGTCACCTCGACCAACCACGTCCCGGTCTCGTGCCGCACCGTGCTCCAGGCAACCGTCTCCGGCCTGAGGCCGGCGAGGACGGCCAGCTGCTCGTCCACCGCGACACCGAGCGGGACCGCCGACGGACCTCGGCGTCCACGTAGCAGGGTGGCTGCACGGGCCGAGTCGACCATCTGGGTGCGCTCGGAGAAGACCGGACCGGCAAACCTCTCGACCCGCGAGACGTCCACGCCGGCGTCGGCAGCGATCTGGTCGACGCTCTCGCCGGTCCGCAAGCGCGCCTGGATGTCCCGCGGCGTGACGGTCGACTCCCGAGGCGGGGTCTGCTCCGAGACCCGGGGCAGCTCGTCGAGCACCGCGGCGTCCAGACGCCCGTCCCTGGCGAGCCGGAAGCGTCCTCCCGAGCCGTCCGGGGAGGTGGCCAGCACGACCGAGGCGCCGTCTTCGGAGAGGGCGACCGCAAACAGCTCGCGCACCTGTGGCTCATCTCCGCATGGGTCGGGTCGGGCTCGTCCTCGGTCGCGCACGACCGCACGAAGACCCATCCTGCCCGTCCGACGACGCGATCACAAGACGCTGTCGGCCCGGATCGACCGGTCACGAGGCGGCACCGCTCGCTCGTGGCGGCCCGAGGGGCACCATCCGCAGGCGCGGCACCAACCCGCTGTCGGCCAGCACGTCGAGCGCTCGGCGTTCGCCGGCGTCGATGTCGCGGGCGGAGGTGGTGAGACCCAGCACCACGGGGACGACGCAGTCTCCGCAGAGCAGGTCCCGCACGGCACAGGTGTCGCAGTCGATCAGCACAGCAGCCTCCTGGGGAAGTCGGCACGTCGGGTCGCTCCCGGCGCTGACCGCACCGTCGCAGCACCCACCGACAAACCCGAAGACCATCCGACCTTCCCCGGTGTGCGAACGTCTGACAGGGACGAGCCTGCATGAATCGGACCGTTCCCTGCCACCGGGGCATCTCGCGTGGCACGGTGAGCCCCAGCGACGATCACCCGGAGGACCTGTGCACCGCCTCGCTCGGCCCGCGCGTGCTGGCGTCCGCGCCCTCGTGGTGCTCCTGCTGTCCGTCCTCGGGCTGACCCTGATGGGCGCCGCGCCGGCGTCAGCGCACCCGCTGGGAAACTTCACCGTCAACAGCGCCGACCGGGTGCAGGTGGTCCGTTCGGGCGTCGCCGTGCTGCACGTGCTGGACCTTGCTGAGGTGCCGACGCTGCAGCTGAGCCAGCCGAGCAAGGGCGTGGACACCAACGGCGACGGTGAGCTCGACGACGCCGAGCTCACCTCGTACGCCAAGAACGAGTGCGTGACCATCGCCGGCGAGCTCACCCTGTCGGTGGACGGCTCCCGTAGCCCGCTGTCTGTGGCGCAGGCCAGCGGGCAGCAGCGGCCAGGACAAGCCGGTCTCGCCACGGCTCGGCTCGAGTGCCGGCTGACCGCACCGGACCGTCCCCTCGCCACGGTCGCGCTCACCGACGAGGCCACGGTCTCGCGCAACGGCTGGAAGGAGATCACCCTGCTCTCCTCCTGCGGTCGACTGGCCGCGAGCACCGTCCCGACCGACAGCGCCAGCAACCTGCTGACCGCCTACCCCCAGGACCTGCTGCGGTCCCCGTTGAACGTCACCAGCGCGAGTGCGAAGATCGAACCGGGCGGACCCTGTACCGACGGGGCCGACGCCTCGACGACCGCGGACAAGGTCCAGGCGCGCGGGGTGGGGCGCCTGACCGCCGCGTTCACCGACTTCGTCAAGCGGCCCACGCTCACCCCCGCCTTCGTGGTGCTGGCTGTGCTGCTCTCGATCGGCTTCGGCGCGGCTCACGCCGTCGCGCCCGGGCACGGCAAGACGGTCGTCGCCGCCTATCTGATCGGCCAGCGAGGGACCCGCCGCCAGGCGCTCTGGCTCGGAGCAACTGTCACGGTCGCGCACACCGGCTCCGTCCTCGCGCTCGGCGCGTTGCTCACCCTCACGACGCTGGCCAACCCCGAGCTGCTCGTCCCGTACGCCGAGGTGCTCTCCGGTCTCCTGCTCGCCCTGCTCGGCGGATACCTGCTCTACGGCGCCCGCCGCACGCTCCGGGTCGCGGACCACATCCACGACGACGACCATCACCACGTCGCACGCACCCCGGACGACCCGGACGACCACGAGCATCCGCACGACCACGACCACGAGCATCCGCACGACCACGGCCACGAGCATCCGCACGACCACGGCCACGGCGGCCACGACCACGGCGACCACGGCGACCACCACCCTCACGGCGTACGAGAGCTGGTGCCGGTCGGCGCCGGGAGCGACCTGGTCGTCGCGGAGGTCGCACGGACGCCGGTGGTCCACTCGCACGGCGGACGCAGGCACAGCCACGCGCCGTTGGACGACAAGCCGCTGGGCTGGCGCTCGCTAGCGACGATGGGGCTGGCGGGGGGGCTGGTGCCCAGCCCGTCCGCGCTGATCGTGCTGCTGGGTGCCACCGCTCTCGGCCGTGCCTGGTTCGGCGTCATCCTGGTGCTCTTCTACGGCCTCGGCATGGCGATGACCCTGACGGCAGCCGGCTTGTTCCTGCTGCGCACGCAGGCGATGCTCACCCGTCGCGGCTGGGCGATCGGTGAGGGTTCCACGGCCCTGCGCCTGCTGCCTCTGATCACGGCTGGGCTGGTCGTGCTGGTCGGCGCGGTCCTGGTGGTCCGCGGCCTGGTCACCGCGGGCGGCATCTAGCCGCTTCGAGCCGGCTTACCGGCGCGTCGGCGCGAGGTTGTCAGACCCCCCTCGTACGGTCCGAACATGCTTGCGACCGCTGCTTTCCCTCATAGGTCCCCTGCCTCGCCCGACGGCGTCCAAGCGACGTTCGACGAGCTGGGCACGCCGCTGCGTGACGTGACGTTCGTGGTCGTCGACCTCGAGACCACCGGCGGTTCCCACCTGACCGAGAGCATCACCGAGATCGGCGCGGTCAAGGTGCGCGGCGGTGAGGTGCTCGGTCAGTTCCAGACCCTGGTCAACCCGGCCCGCGCGATCCCGCCGTTCATCGCGGTGCTGACCGGCATCTCCGACGGCATGGTCGCCGACGCGCCCCGATTGTCCACCGCGCTGCCGGAGTTCCTGGAGTTTGCCCGCGGCGCCGTCCTGGTGGCCCACAACGCCCCCTTCGACCTGGGCTTTCTCAAGACCGGCTGCGCGCGGCTCGACCTGACATGGCCGGGCTTCGACTCGCTCGACACGGCCCGGCTCGCTCGGCGGGTGCTGACCCGCGACGAGGCACCCAGCTGCAAGCTGTCAGCCCTTGCCTCGCTCTTCAGGGCGACGACCGAGCCGTGCCACCGCGCGCTCGCCGACGCCCGGGCGACGGTGGACGTGCTGCACGGCCTGCTCGAGCGGGTCGGCGGCCAGGGGGTCCAGAGCATGGAAGAGCTGCGCACCTTCTCGGCACAGGTCAGCCCGGAGCAGCGGCGCAAGCGCCACCTCGCGGACGCTCTCCCCCGCCTGCCCGGCGTCTACCTGTTCCGCGATTCCCAGGGACGTGTGCTCTACGTGGGCAAGAGCGTCGACCTGCGCCAGCGCGTCCGCACCTACTTCACCGCGTCGGAGATGCGCACCCGGATGGCCGAGATGGTGGCCTGCGCCGACCGCGTCGACCCGGTGGTCTGCGCCACCCCGTTGGAGGCTGAGGTCCGCGAGCTTCGGTTGATCGCCGAGCACCGCCCGAAGTACAACCGCCGCAGTCGCTTTCCCGAGAAGGTGGTCTGGGTCAAGCTCACGGCTGAGGCGTTCCCCCGGCTCTCCCTGGTCCGCAAGGTCGGCGACGACGAGCAGAAGGGTGCCGTCTACCTGGGACCGTTCGGGTCTGCTCGATCGGCCGAGCTGGCCGCAGCCGCCGTCCATGAGGCGATCCCGCTGCGCCAGTGCACCGGCAGGCTGTCGGCCACCCGGCCGTCCACGGCCTGCGTGCTCGCCGAGATGGGCCGCTGCGGGGCGCCGTGCTTGGGGGTCGAGGCCGGCGGGGAGAGCCAGCAGGACTATGGCCGGCACGCCGACGCCTTCCGGTCCGCAGCCGTCCAGGACCCCTCGCCCGTGGTCGCTCAGCTGTCGGCCCGCCTGGCCGAGCTCGCGTCGCAGGAACGGTTCGAGGATGCCGCGGCGCACCGTGACCGGCTGGTCACTTTTGTTCGGTCAGCCGCCCGGGGCCAGCGGATCAGGGCTCTCACCGGGGTTGCTGAGCTGATCGCGGCCAGACCGACCAAGGACCTCGGCTGGGAGGTCCACGTGGTCCGGCACGGTCGGCTGGTCTCGGCCGGCACGATCCCCCGCGGGGCGCACCCGGCGCCCTACGTCGATGCGATGGTCGCCACCGCCGAGACCGTGGTGCCCGGCCCCGGCCCGCTCCCCGCTGCTCACGCCGAGGAGGTCGAGTGCGTCCTGCGCTGGCTCGAGTCCGGCGACGTGCGTCTCGTGCGCCTGGACGGCGCGTTCAGCTCGCCGGCGTTCGGGGCGGGCGGTCAGCGCGGCTGGCTCGCGGCCGTCGACGCAGGCAGGGCTGCCGCTCGGCCGTTCGACGACCGACGCGGGTTGCGACCGGTCAGCCGACCGGCACGGTGACCCCGGGACCTCGGATCGGTGATGCCGGCCAGGTGGTCCTGACCCGGCGGCAGAGTCTGGCGGGCCAGCCGCTTGCGCGATCAGGCCGCCTTGCGCGACGGCATCCCGGGCGTGACGAAGGGGTCGTGCTCGGCGAACAGCTGCTGGATCCGGGCCTCGTCGAGGCGCACCCGCACGGTCGAGGCCTCCTGCTGGTCGCGGACGCACTTGGCGAGGGTGAAGGTCGACGTCACCAGATACAGCGCCGCGATGCCGAGGAAGGCTCGGATCCAGGCATCGACCGGCAGGTAGGCGATCCCGACGCCGACCGCGAGCAGGGCGACGCCGAACGAGATCCCGGCCTGCAGGAAGAAGGCGGGGGTGGACTTGGACAGCTCCGGTGTGGTCATGGACGTAGTTCACCGTCCATCCCGCGTCCGCACCTGAGTAGACCTGCGCAGATCGGAGAGGATCACGAGCGTGATCACCGCCATCGTTCTCGTCAAGGCCGCCGTCGACCGGATCCCGGAGGTCGCGCAGGTCATCGCCGACCTGGAGGGGGTCAGCGAGGTCTACTCGGTCACCGGGGGCCACGACCTCATCGCGATGGTCCGGGTCCGACAGCACGAGGAGCTGGCCGACGTCATCGCCGGACGGCTCAACAAGGTCGACGGGGTGCGCGAGACCGAGACCCACATCGCCTTCCAGGCCTACAGCCGGCACGATCTCGAGTCCACCTTCGCGCTCGGGGTCGAGCCGTGACCGTCCGGTTCAGCGACGAGACGGGCAGCAGGGGCGCGTTCGTCCGGCAGCCCAACCGGTTCGTCGACCGCCTCACCGACCCGCAGCCTGGTCGCTACGTGCTCTACGCCTGCCTGGCCTGCCCTTGGGCACACCGGGCCGTGATCGTCCGCAGCGTGCTCGGCCTCCAGGAAGCTCTCGCGCTCCGGATCGTCGACCCGATCCGGGACGAGGAGCAGGGCTGGCGCTTCACCCTGGACGACGGCGACACCGACCCGGTGACCGGGGCGTCCTACGTCATGGAGATCTATCGGGCCAGCGACCCGAGCTTCGCGGGACGGGCAACGGTCCCGTTCGTCTACGACACCGTCGCTCGGCGGATCGTCACGAACGACTACCCGCAGATCACGCTCGATCTCGAGACCGCGTGGGCCCCGCTCCACGCACCCGGCGCGCCCGATCTCTACCCCGAGGCGCTCCGACCACAGATCGACGAGATCTCCGAGGTGAACTTCCATGCCGTCAACAACGGTGTCTACAAGGCAGGTTTCGCGACCACCCAGGGGGCGTACGAGGATGCCTTCGACGCCTTGTTCGCTCAGCTGGACCGCCTCGACGCCAAGCTCGCGACCCAGCGCTACCTCGTCGGCGACCAGCTGACCGAGGCCGACGTCCGGCTGTTCACCACGCTGGTGCGCTTCGACGCCGCCTACCACGGTCACTTCAGGTGCAACCTACGCAAGCTGACGGAGTACGAGCACCTCTGGCCCTACGCCCGAGACCTGTTTCAGACCCCGGGCTTCGGCGACACCACTGACGTGGATCACGTCAAGCGCCACTACTACGCCACGCACGAGCAGATCAACCCCACGCGCATCGTGCCGAAGGGTCCTGATCTCACCGGGTGGCAGGAGCCTCACGGCCGCGGCTGACGTCTCCACCTGTGGTACAGCCTGAGACTGGGCCGGACAGGTGCACACTCAGGGTTCTCGCTGACCGGCGACCCGGCGTCGCCGAGGCGGACGGCCAGCGCGTCGAGCCCGTCGAGCAGCAGCGCCGGGTGAGCCTTGCGGGCCCTCAGGCATAGCGGGCTGACGTGGTGGAGCCGAAGGAACGTCGTCATCTCTGCACCACCGCACGGCCGTACCGGCTTGCGACGGGCGTCAGGGTCGCAGCGCCCCAGACACCGTGACGAACCGATCGAGCAGGGCCGCCGCGGAGCCGCTCCCCAGCGACTCGCCCGCGGCCACCAGACCGTCCCGGAGCCGGTCGAGCAGCGGAGCGTCACCACCGGTGTGGGCGGCCAAGGCGGCGGCAGCGTTCAGCAGGGTGGCGTCGCGCACCGGACCGGGCTCCCCCGCCAGCACCCGGCGCGCCACCTGCGCGTTCTCCGCGGCCGTACCGCCCCGCAGGTCCGCGAGCGTCGCCCGGGCGATCCCCAGGTCGAGCGGGTCGACCGTCTCCTGCCGGACGGCCCCGTCGTGCACCACCCAGACGGTCGAGGTGGCGGTGGTCGTCAGCTCGTCCAGACCGTCGTCGCCGCGGCAGACCAGCGCGTCCGCGCCTCGTGCGGCGAGCACCCCGGCGATGACCGGGGCGAGCCGGGCGTCCGACACCCCGACCGCCTGGCAGGCCGGCCGAGCCGGGTTGGACAGCGGCCCGAGCACGTTGAAGACCGTCCCGACCCCGAGCTCACGGCGGGCGGGCGCGGCGTGCCGCATCCCAGGGTGGAAGACCGGGGCGAAGCAGAAGGCGATGCCGACCTCCGCCAGGCAGGGCCCGATCGCCGGGGGCGGCAGGTCTACGACAACTCCGAGCGCCTCCAGCAGGTCGGCCGAACCTGCGAGCGAGGAGGAGGCCCGACCACCGTGCTTGACCACCGGCACCCCGGCCCCGGCCACCACCAGGGCCGCCATCGTCGAGAGATTGACCGTCCCGGCCCGGTCCCCCCCGGTGCCGCAGGTGTCCACGACCCGGCCGGGCACGGCAACCTCGGCCGCGACCGACAGCATGGTCTCGACCAGTCCAGAGATCTCGTCGGTGGTCTCGCCCTTGGCTCGCAGGCCGACCGCGAAACCGGCCACCTGTGCCGACGTGGCCTCGCCGGTGACGATCTCCCGCATCGCCCAGGACGCCTGCGCGCGGGTGAGGTCCTCGCCGCGCAGCAAGGCGCTGAGCAGCTCGGGCCAGGACGACGCTGCAGCGACCACCGTCAGACAGCGCGGCGGACCGGGAGCGCGCTGTCGCGGTGACGCAGCATCTCCGCGACCGCGGCGGTCATCGTCGGCGGGTCCACCGGCAGCGGCACGACGGCGTCGGCCAGCGACCAGTCGGCCAGCCAGCGGTCGTCCGGCCGTGCGATCAGCACCAGGACCGGGGGGCAGTCTCGGATCTCGTCCTTGACCTGCTTGGCGAGCCCGAGCCCGCCGGTGGGCTGTGCCTCACCGTCCAGCACGAGCAGGTCGAGCCCGCCGGCGTCGACAGCGGCGATCATGCGCGGCCCGGTGTCGACCTCGACCCACTCGATGCGCCCCAGGTCGTCGGCAGGCCGACGACCTACCGCCGTGCGCACGGCACCGCGCGTCACCGCACTGTCGCTGTACAGCAGCACCCGGTGCGTACGACCGATCGTCTCCGGTGCCGGAGATGACGCCGCCGACCCGATCACCCTCGCAGAAGCCATGGGCAGACCTTAGCGATCGGCGGCAGGAGCCGCCGCAGCGCAGGCCGTTGCCGGAAGATCAGACGTCTGCCGGTCGGTCAGGCGTCTGCCGGCAGGCACACGTCATAGCCGTCGACGTCCCCGCCGAGCCGCTGGGACAGCCCGGCCATCCGGGACCGCTCCTGCGCCGCAGCCATCGGCGTGAGGACCTGCGTGCGCCAGGCCCGCACCCGGTACGGGGGGCCGGGCAGCACCGTCAGTCGGTAGCCGTCCTGCTCGAGCAGGTGGCGCGCCTGTTCGACCGCCCCAAGGTCGGGAAGCCCCGTCAGGTGGTGCCGGACGAGCACGGGCGCGGTGAGGTCGAGCCCGGCCAGCACGACGCTGTCCGCCAACGCCGGGTCCGACGCCACCAGCAGGACGGTCAGCGGGTCGACGTCCTGGTAGGCCACGGGCTCGGGCTCGGTCCGCCGCCAGGGCAGTCTCACCGGCGTGCGGCAGCGGCGTCGAGCCGGTCCAGGCGCCGGTCCTCGCGGACGGCCTCACGCTCGGAGGCCCTCATCCACTGATAGAGCATGACGAACAGGAACAGCAACCCCACGACGTCACCGCTGGCCCACAGGAGCCCGCCACCGACCTTCTGCTGATAGATCGCTTCAGGAACCGTGAGGAACTGCAGGTAGTAGTCCCTCGCGATGATCCCCGCGCCGGTCGAGTCGACGCTCATGATCGCCACGCCCAAGAAGGCGTGGAACGGGAGCGCGGCCACCGAGATGAGCATCCGCAAGCCGTAGCCGACCCGCCCCGGGACCGGGTCGAGCCCGAGCAGCGGCCAGAAGAACAGGCAGCCCACGAGCACGAAGTGAACGTGCAGCGCGTCGTGCAGCAGTGGGTGCACGAGCGACTGCTCGTAGAGGCCGGACAGGTAGAGCACGAACGGCGTCGCGACGAAGCTCACCCAGGCGAGCAACGGGAAGGTCAGCAGGCGGGACAGCCGGCTGTGCAGCACCGACAGCAGACGCTTGCGCCAGGTCAACGGCAGGGTGCGCAGAGCAAGGGTCACGGGCGCACCGAGCGCCAGGAAGACCGGCGCCACCATGGTCAGGAGCATGTGCTGGAGCATGTGCGCGCCGAACAGGGCCGTGTCGTAGGCCGCGAGACCGGACAGAAGCGCCAGCGCGAGCGTGCCGAGCCCCAGCCCGACGAAGCTGATCGTGCGACCGACCGGCCAGGCGACCCCGTTCTTTCGCAGCCGCAGCACGCCGTACAGGTAGAGGCCGCCGAGGGCCAGGATCGTCAGGAGCGGGACCACGTCCAGCGTCGGCTGGGTGAAGGTCGTCAGCGGCCCGTACGGCGGGAGGCCACCGGGCAAGGTGGAGGTCAGGACCACCCGCCCAGCGTACGACCGGGGGCGACACCCCGCCGCGCGTGGCAGCGGGGCGGTCGGGCTGGCACTATGTGCGGGTGACCGACGTTCCTGTGCTGGAGAAGGTGCCGGCCCACGGGTCCCTGACGAGACCGAACATGGTCTCGATCGGGACGATCGTGTGGCTGAGCTCCGAGCTGATGTTTTTCGCGGCCCTGTTCGCGATGTATTTCACGATCAGGTCGGTGATCGGCGCCGACAACTGGCCGACCGAGGGGATCGAGCTCAACGTCCCCTACGCGTCGGTCTTCACGCTGGTCCTGGTGGCCAGCTCGGCGACCTGCCAGCTTGGTGTGTTCGCGGCCGAGCGTGGCGACGTCTACCGGATGCGTCGCTGGTTCGTGATCACTCTGCTGATGGGGCTGGTCTTCGTCGCCGGGCAGGCGAACGAGTTCCGGATGCTCGTCCACGAGGGTGTGACGATCTCCTCCGGGTCCTACGGCTCGGTGTTCTACATCACTACCGGCTTCCATGGGTTGCACGTGATCGGCGGGCTCTTTGCGTTCGTCATCGTGCTGATCCGGTCGACCGTGGGCCGCTACACGCCCGAGAAGGCGACCAGCGCGATCGTGGTGTCTTATTACTGGCACTTCGTCGACGTCGTCTGGGTCGGCCTGTTCTTCGCTATCTACATCCTGCAGTGAGGCATGACATGACCGGCTCGACGTCCCGACGCACCTTCACCTCGTACGCCGTGCTGCTCTTGGCGCTGGCCCTGGTCGGCGGCCTCTACACGGCCCTTGCGCCTAGCAGCCGCGCCCAGGAGGCGCCCACGGCCGACCAGTCCATGCTGGTCAAGGCGGGACGCGACCTCTACGCGGTCGGCTGCAGCACGTGCCACGGCCTCAACCTGCAGGGCGGCGCCGGTGGTCCGTCGCTCATCGGCGTCGGCTCGGCCTCGGTGGTCTTCCAGGTGGAGAGCGGACGCATGCCCCTGGCCGCCGGAGCGGTGCAGGCCCAACGGAAAGACCCCAAATACAGCATCGCCCAGACCGACGCGCTCGCGGCCTACATCCAGACCCAGGGCGGTGGCCCTCAGCTGCCGACCGGCTCGCTGACAGACGGCAACCTGGCCGAGGGCGGCGAGCTGTTCCGCCTGAACTGCGCCAGCTGCCACAACTTCGCCGGCGCCGGCGGCGCCCTGAGCTATGGCAAGTACGCCCCGAACCTCGCGCCCGCCAGCGCACGCGTCATCTACGCGGCCATGCAGTCCGGTCCTGAGTCCATGCCTCGGTTCGGCGACGGACAGCTCTCGGTCGAGGAGAAGAAGGCGATCACCAACTACACCCGCTACGTGACGTCGTCCGCCCAGCCAGGCGGCAACGACCTCGGCAAGGCAGGCCCGGTTCCCGAGGGTCTGGCCATCTGGATCGTCGGGATCGGCGCTCTGATCGCCGGGACCCTCTGGATCGGCAACCGCGCATGAGCACCCCCGACGACCCGAACCTGCCCAGGGTCGACCCGACGGCGGCGGATCCCACGGCGGGCGCACAGTCCACCGGTGGGCAGCAGCCCTCTGGTCCTCGGGGCGGGCAGACCGCGGCCGAGTCGGTGCAGCCCATCCGTGAGCGGCTGCGCTCCCCGGGCGGGGGCGCCGCGGACAGCCACGGCGCGGACACCCGGGGTTCGGACGTCCGCTCCGGCGACTTCCATCAGACTGACAGCCGCAGCGTCCTGACCAGCCACGGGCGTGACGAGCGCCAGCTGTCCGGGGACAGCGCCCCGGTCCCCGTCGCGATCGACCGGCAGACCGACCCGTTCGAGCTGTCCCGGCAGAAGTCCAGCGAGCGCCTCGTGGCCGCCCTGTTCCTGCTCAGCTTCGTCGGCACCGTCGGTTTCGTGCTCACCTACTTCCTCGTGGACCACAACTTCGAGGCCAGCGGTTACACGCTCTACACGCCGTTGCTCGGCATCACCATGGCCGCGGCGCTCGGCGGCATCGGCGCCGGGGCCGTGGTCTGGGCGAAGAACCTCATGGACGACGAGGAGTCGACGCAGGAGCGCTACCCGTTCGGCTCCTCCCCGGAGGACCGCGCCGCGACCGGCACCGCGATCAAGGCTGGCCTGGCGGAGACCCAGCTGCCTCGACGCTCGCTGCTGCGCAACACGCTGCTGCTGTCAGGTGGCGCGCTCGCCGTGCTCCCGCTGCCGCTGGTGCTGTCCTTCGGACCGTTCCAGCGCAAGGAGCAGGCGCTGGCGGAGACCGGCTGGATCACGGGGGCCCGGCTGATCCGTAAGAACGGGACCCCGGTCAATCGCGACGACCTCGAGGTCGGGGGCGTGGAGTCGGTGTTCCCCGACGTCCCGCGCGGCACCAAGCTGGCCGACTCGGCCGCGCTGCTCATCCGCATGCGTCCCGACCAGCTGGAGATCTTGCCCGGCCGCGCGACCTGGTCGGTCGACGGATACGTCTGCTACTCGGCGATCTGCACCCACCTGGGCTGCCCCGTCAAGCTCTACCAGCAGCAGACCCACAACCTGCTGTGCCCCTGCCACCAGTCCACCTTCGAAGCTGACCACGGGGCCGAGGTCGCGTTCGGGCCGGCGGCCCGGCCGCTGCCTCAACTGGCGATCTCCGTGGACGACGAGGGATACTTCTTCGCACAGGGTGACTTCAAGGAGCCCGTCGGCCCGAGCTACTGGGAGCGCAAATGACCACCACGCTGGAGAAGGGCGCTGACACCACAGCGGGTTGGTTCGACGACCGGGTCGGTGCCGCCAAGTACGTCCGCAAGAATCTCAACAAGGTC
>JBBSTI010000006.1:0-45284 GCA_038236005.1 Mycobacteriales bacterium
ACTACGCGACCTCATCCCGCTGTGCAACCACCACCACCACGCCCTGCACGACCAAGCACGCACCCTGCGACTCCGCAACAGCCGACAGATCACCAACACCGGCTGGGACACCACCGCCGCCTGACCATGCCGCCCGACCGTGCCGCCCGACCTGGCCGCAGCCGTACCGCCGTGCGCCTGACTGCCTGACCGTGCCGCCAGACCACGACGGCACCGTCGGCAACCTGGGTCGCTCCTCACGAGAACGCACTGGTGCGCACCGACACAGGGCGCCTCACGTGCAGAACAGCGATCTCAGGACACCTGAAGCGTCGGGGCCAGATGCGCAGAGCCGGTTGCGCACCCGGCGGCTGAGACCCTCACGACGGCCGCCGGCTGCCTTCCCCGCAACCCTCACCCACGCCGGGAGCGGATCCCCTCCAACGCTGCCGCGAGGACGGGCTCGCGGTAAGCGGCGTCGCCGGGGATCGCGGAGAGCGCCATGACCATGTCGAGCAGCTGTTCCAACGTCAGGCCGTCGTGGATCTCGCCGCTCTGCTGGGCGGCGAGCAGCAGCGGCCGGCCGGTGGCCAGCACCCGGTCGCGACTGGTGTCGAACACCGGGTTGCTGCGGTCGGTCTGCGCGAGCAGCTCGCGCCCGACGTCCTGCTTGCTGGCGAAGAACACGGTGAAGCGGCGCAGCCAGGCGACCACGGCGTCCCCCGGCGTGGCCTCGTCGGCTGTGGCGGCGCACATCGCGTCGACCTCGCCGACGTAGAGCGCCTCGAGCAGCTCGCGGCGGCCCGGGAAGTTGCGGTAGAGCGTGGCCATCCCGACCCCGGCGCTCCGGGAGACCTCGGCCATCGAGACGGCACCCCCGGAGCTGGCGAAAGCCTCACGGGCCGCGGCCAGGATCTTCACGCGGTTGCGCACGGCGTCGGCACGGAGAGGTGGTGTCGTACGCCCGGTCGAAGTCATCCGGACAGGCTATCCGGTACGTTATCGGAGAACCTGTCCGGATTGCCGTGACGGGATACCGACAGGGGAGCGGCACGGAGAAGCAGACCGCGCTGGTGACCGGGGCCAACAAAGGGATCGGCTACGAGATCGCCGCCGATCTCGGCGCGCTGGGCTGGACGGTCGGGGTCGGCGCCCGGGACGACGGGCGCCGGGAGGCCGCGGTCGACAGCTGCGAGCGGCCGGGGTGGACGCGTTCGGCGTACCGCTGGACGTCACCGACGACGCCAGCGTCGCTGCTGCTGCACGACTGATCGAGGACCAACGTCATCGGCGTCATCCGGGTCACCAACGCACTGCTGCCGATGCTGCGCCGCTCCCCCTCACCGCGGATCGTGAACGTGTCCAGCGGGGTCGGGTCGCTGACCCGGCAGTCCGCCGCGAGCGACGACGTCGGCCCGATCGCGGTGGCCTACTCGCCGTCGAAGTCGTTCCTGAACGCCGTCACCGTGCAGTACGCACGGCAGCTCGCCGGCACCGGCATCCTGGTCAACCTGGCCTGCCCCGGGTTCGGGGCGACCGACCTCGACGGCTTTCGCAGCACCCGTACGCCGCAGCAGGGCGCCGCGACCCCGATCCGGCTCGCGACCCTGCCGGACGGAGGGCCGACCGGCGGCTACTTCGACGACGCCGGCGTCATCCCCTGGTGACGACGCCCGTGCCCGTACGCGACCGGGTCAGGTCGGCGGCTCAGCCGCTCGCTCATCGACTGATCAATGGCGGTCAGGCGGTGCGGGCCGCTGCGGTGAGCCGGGACCAGCCGGGTGTGGCCAGCAGGACGCCGTCGAGGGTGACCAGGAGCGCCTCGACGCCGTCGGCCCGGCTCAGCCACGCCAGCGCCTCAGGGCCGTGGGCCGAGGCGGCGGTCGAACAGGCGTCGGCCACGCCCAGGTCGACGCCGACGACGGTGGCCGAGGCCAGCCGGTGCACCGGCGTTCCGGACCGCGGATCGACGGCGAGCGAGCCGCGCTCGTAGGCGCCGGAGGTCGCGACGCCCAGCCCGACGCTGTGCACCGTCGCCAGCAGGTCGTCGCGCCGGAACGGGTCCTGGACGCCGACGACCCAGCCGGAGCCGTCGGCGGCACCGCTGGCGTCACCGACGACGGCGACGTCGCCGCCGGCGTTCACGACGGCGTGCCGCACGCCGCGACAGGGCAGTGCGACGAGCGCGCGCTGCGCCGCCCAGCCCTTGACCAGACCGGTCGGGTCGACCCCACCGGGCATCGCCCAGGCGTCGAACCAGCCGTCGGTCAGCCCGGCGGCGGCGGTGCAGCGGGCGAGCACGTCGACGACCTCGGCAGCGACGTCCCCAGGGGCGAGAGTGCCGTCGCGCAGCCGGCTCACGACGCTGTCGGGACGGTAGGTGGAGAACGTCCGGTCGGCCTCGTGCAACGCGGCGACGCCCGCCAGCACTGCCGGGGCCAGCTCGGCCGCGGTGCGGTCGGTGTCCCGGACGTCGAACGTCACGGTCGTCCCCATCACCGGCTCGACGTGCAGGATCCCCGGCGCGGTCACGACGTGGCGGCGGCACGGGCCGCGTCCAGCGCGCCCTGCAGGCTGGTGCGGTATCCCCCGCTGGTCCAGGTGGCGCCGGACACGGCGTCGACCGTGCCCTGGGACGCCACCGCCTGCCGGGCCAGCTCAGGGCCGGCTGAGCGGTTGATGCTGCGGGACTGTCCGTCGCTGTCCGGCAGGGCCACGGCCACGGCCGAGACCAGCCGGTCGCCGGTCATCACCACCTGCACCTGCACCGGGCCGTAGCGGGTCGCCACCGAGGGCCCGGTCACCGTCACCGTGCGCGGGCCGGTCGGCGAGGGTGGTGCGCCCGCCGTCATCGGTGGAGCGGCGGCCGGGGCAGCGACGACCTGCACGCCGGTGCCGGGCGGGGTCGCGACCTGCCGTGCGAGCGGCAGGACGGCACTGACCCCGAGCAGCACCCCGGCAAAGGTCAGCGCGGCCGGGTGAATCCTCATGATCGCCTGCTCACAGCTCGAAGGACTCGTGGTGCAGCCGGCCACGCCGGACCCCGAGGCGCCGCAGCACACCGAGCAGGTCCTCGGTGAGCGCAGGCGGTCCGCACAGGAAGACCTCGCGCTCGTCCACGTCGGGGCACAGCCGCTGAAGGGAACGCTCCCCGAACGGCCGGTCCGGGTCCTGCGCCGCGCCACGGGGTCCGGCGACCAGCTCGACCCGCACCCCGGACCGCTGCCAGGCCAGCTGCTGCAGCTCGGCGTGCAGGACCGCGTCCGCCGCCGTGGACGCCCGGTGCAGCACGACGACGTCGACGTGCGCCGGCAGATCCTCCAACAGGGCCCGCACCGGCGCGATGCCGAGGCCCGCCCCGATCAGCAGCAGTCGGTCGCAGGTGCGTGACGCCGCAGTGAGCACGCCGTACGGGCCCTCCACGAGCACACGGGTGCCCGGTCGCAGCCCGGTCAGCAGCCCGGTGCCGTCGCCCACCACCCGCGCGGTGAACCGCAGCCCGTCCGGGCCCGGCGCGCTGGACAGGCTGAACGGGTGCGCGCGCCACCAGTGCGTGCGGTCCAGGAAGCGCCAGCCGAGGAACTGCCCGCCGACGGCGCCGAGCCGGTGCAGGTCTCGACCGCCCAGGGTCACGGTGACGACGTCCGGCGCCTCGTGGTGCACCGCGGTCACCCGGAGGTCGTGACGCGCGCTTCGCCACAGCGGCAGGACGATGCGGAACACGACCGCCGCCGCCAGCACGGCCACCAGCTGCAACAGCCACCAGCCGCGCACGAAGCCGTTGGACAGCACCGCCGAGCCGGCGTTGAGCTGGTGGAGGAAGACCAGCACCACGGCGGCGTACGTCGTGAGGTGGAGCAGGTGCCACCCCTCGTACGGCAGACGCCGCCGCACCAGACGCACCGACAGACCGGCGGCGAGCAGGAACAGGCCTACCCCGACGAGCCCGTCGACGGTGCTGCTGCCGAGCGAGACCAGCGTCGTCCACCAGCCGCCGGTGTAGCCGGCGGCCAGCAGCAGCGGGTGCGAGACCAGGGCGACGAGGGCCGTCGGCGCGAGCCAGCGGTGCCAGCGCAGGAGCCGGTCCTGACCGACCGCCCGCTCCAGGACCGGCACCCGCGCGGCGAGCAGCACCAGGGCAAGGATCAAGACCTGCGCCAGCAGGCCGGACGCCCGCCCGCCCCACAGGGCGAGCCCGCCGGGCGCGGCCGCGTCGACCGGGAGCCGGGCCAGCGCGATGGCGACGACGGCGCCGACGTCGGCCCCGAGCAGCACGAGCAGCGCGCCGGCCCAGCCCACCACGGGCCGCCGAGACGGCGACGGGACCGTCCGGACCCGGTCCGGGGTCTCGGTGGCGGCGGTCATGGGGCCAGCCTGACGGGTCTTGCTGTGAGCAGGCTGAGACGGCGGTGGACGCATCCTGGAACATGCCGTCGGTCTCGCTCGTGCTCACGCTCCTGGCGCTCGTGGTCCTGGCCGCCGGCGCGTTGCACGTCGGTGGCGTCGGGATGCGGGGGGCGCCGACCCGGGCCGTCGCGCGTGCCTCGCTGGAGCTCTCGGTGGTGTCGCTCGTCCTGGCGCTGGCCCTGCGCGACGGCCGGGTCGCGGCGTTGTTCGTCCTGGTCATGCTCGGGGCGGTCGCCGTCACGTCCGGCAGGCGGCTCGGCGGGGGCTGGCGCCGGACCGGCCAGGTGCTGCTCGCCAGCCTTTGCGGGGCTGCCCCGGTCGTGCTTCTGCTGCTGGGCACCGGCGCGTTCCCGCAGACGAACCGCTACGTGATCGCGTTCAGCGGGATCGTGCTGGGCGGGACGATGACGATCTGCACGCTGTCCGGCCGGCGCCTGCGCGACGCGGCCCGGGATCGCTGGCCCGAGGTCGAGGGCTGGCTCGCGCTCGGCGCGACGGCGCGGCAGGCGATCCGCCCGTTGCAGCCCGACGCGATCCGTGAGGCGCTGCTGCCGGGCCTGGACCAGGCCAGGACGACCGGGCTCGTCACGCTGCCGGGGGCCTTCATCGGAGCGCTGGCCGGGGGCGCCTCACCGGCGCAGGCGGCGCAGCTGCAGGTTGCGGTGCTCGCCGGGCTCGTGGCCGCGCAGGCGGTCAGCGCCGTGGTCCTCGTGCACCTGCTCGCTCCGGACCTGGCGGTGGCACCAGTGGCTCGGTCCGCGGCACCCGCACGGTCAGGACGACCGGCCAGGGGATCCGGACGTCGTGCGCGGCAAGCGCGGTGACGGCGAGCAGGCAGGTGCCCACCAGCAGCGAGGCGACCACGTCAGACACCCAGTGGTAGCCGAGCACCAGGCGGCTCACCGCGACGACCAGCACGACAGCGGTGGCGACCGCCGCCACCGACACCCGGACGGCTCGCGCTCGCAGGTGCGGGGCGAGCAGCAGCGCCGCCCCGCCCCAGAGCGCGACCGCGAACAGGGTGTGGCCGGACGGGAAGCTGAACCCGGTCTCCACCGGCGCGACCTGCACGGCCTCCGGCGGTCGGGCCCGCCCGACGCCGCTCTTGCCGAGCACGGTGAGCGCGCCCGCCGCCAGCAGCAGCACCGCCATCAGAGCAGCGGCGGCGCGGTCGTGCAGCAGCCACAGCACGGTGATCGTCAGCAGGCCCAGCACGATGACCGCTGGCCCGCCCGCCAACGCGCCGCCGAACCGCCCGAAGCTCTCCCAGGCACCGGTCCGGTGGTCGGTCACCCACGTCAGCGCGGGCGCGTCCCAGCGCGACGCGACCTGGGTCAGGACCAGCACGACCAGCGCAACCAGCCCGGTCCCCGCCGCGGCCAGCGTCAGCGCGGGACCCGTCGATCTGGTCGCAGGATCAGGGGGGACGCGGGTGCCGATCGTCTGGGCCATGGGTGCACCCTGCCGGGCACAGCCTGAGAGATTGCTGAGCGCCCGTTCGAGCGGCCCCCGGTTTCAGCGGGACCGGTGCAGGGTGGCGAGCAGGTCGCCCGAGACATCGCCCGGACCCACCGACTCCCGGTGCACGAACCACTCCCGCCCCAGCACCAGGGCGAACGACCAGACCGGCAGGCGAAGGAACACCCCGACCGTGCGGGCGCTGCCGTCGGCGAGCTGCTGGCTGCGGTGCGCCTGCAGGGCGGCCCGCTTGGCACGGATCTGGGATCGGACGTCGACGACGTGGGTCACGTCGTCGTGGTCGACGTACCACCGCTGCGCGGCGCGGGCGTCGAAGCCTGCGGGCAGCCCCGGCAGCCAGCCGATCAGCTGAAGGGCGGCGCGTACGGGGCGTCGGTCCACCGTCGCCTCCAGCACCACCGGCGTCCCGGCCAGCAGTGCGGCCCGTCGGCCGACCTCGTGGACCGCCACGTGGTCGGGATGGCCGTAGCCGCCCGCCGGTTCGTACACGTTAAGGATCTCGGCGGCCTCCTCGCGCAGCACGGCCGCCAGCCGCACCGCCGGGTCGTCCACCGCCGGGTCGTCCACCGCCAGGGCGAACGAGCCGGGGCGTACGGCCTGCGGGTCGCTGCCCGAGTCCGGGTAGCCCAGGCGTACGACCCGGGATACGCCCAGGGCTTGCGCCGCGGCCGCCAGCTCCTTCGCGCGGCGCTCCCCGAGGTCATGACCCAGGTGAGCTGCGGTCAGGCCGGCCTCCCCGTCGGTGGCGGTGACCAGCACGACCCGGTGACCGGCCGCGGCCAGCAACGCCATCGTCCCGCCGGTGTAGATCGCCTCGTCGTCGGGGTGCGCGTGGAACAGCACGACCGTGTGCCGGCACCGCGGGCCGCAGCGCGCGCCGGGCTGCGGCCGTCGCCGGCGGGCCGACGAGGTCCTCACCGGGGTGTCCCGACCGGTCCTGGGTGCGCTCTCACGAGTGGGGAGTCTCGCGGGTGTTGCTGAAGAACCGCTGAGAGCAGTGAGAGCGCTGCGGGCATCCAGGGCAGGTCGCTGAGGTTCAGGAGCCTCTCAGGTGCCGACCGGCACCCTGGTGCGGTGACTCTGTCTGCCCGAAGGCGCGTGCTGGTCCCGCTCGGGCTGGCAACAGCGCTGCTGGTCGCGGGCTGCTCCGGCCCGACCGGCGGCCCGACCGGGACGACCGGGTCCACGTCCTCAGCGGTCACGGACAGCATCCGGTCGGCGCAGGCCGAGCCCGGCTCGCGGCTGGTCGTGGTCGGCGACGTCGGGACCGGCGACGCCCAGGAGCAAGCGACCGCCGACGCTGCCGCGACGCGCGGGGCCGGCAGCTGGGACGCCCTGGTGCTGCTCGGCGACAACATCTACGAGAACGGCGACCCGGCAAAGGCCCAGGAGGCGGTGCTCGGCCCGTTCTCCGAGGTGCTCGCCCCGGGCATACCGCTGCTGGCTGCGCTCGGCAACCATGACGTAGGCCAGGGCAACGGACCAGCACAGCTCGCGGCGCTCGGCCAGCCCGGCCGGTGGTTCAGCCGGGCCGTCGGCCTGGTGACCGTCGTGGTCGTGGACAGCAACGACCCGAACAACCCCGAGCAGCTCGCGTGGCTGGACGGGGCGCTCTCCGCCGCCTCGACGCCCTGGACCGTGGTCGCCATGCATCACCCGATGTACTCGGCCGGCGTGCACGGCTCCGACCTGGCGGTGAGGGCGGCCTTCGGGCCGCTGTTCGCCAAGCACCGCGTGCCGCTCGTGATGGCCGGGCACGACCACGACTACCAGCGCAACCGGGTCGTGGACGGCACCACCTACCTCGTGTCGGGCGCCGGCGCGAAGCTGCGGCCGACCGGCTCGAACACCGACACCGTGGTGTCGAGGTCGGTCCGGAACTTCCTGGACCTCTCGGCGTACGAGGACCGCCTGGTCGTCCAGGCCGTGGACCAGCAGGGAGCCGTCATCGACGGGGTCGTCCTGAACCGCTGAGCAGGGGCGGTGGCAGATCGCTTCCCCACCCGCGTTCAGCGATGCGCAAGCCGTCGGCGCGCATGCTCGGTCGCGCGCCGCGTCAGCGGATCGCTCAGACGAGAGGCCCATGATGGTGAACGACGAACCGGTTCGACGACGCATCGCCGCTGTGCAGCTCGGCCTGCTGGCTGCCTTGCTGATCATGATGGTCGGGCCGGAGACCCTTGATCTGTCACGATCGTTCGCGACGCAGCTGGCTCTGCTGGCGACCGGGGTCGCGACAGCGCTGGCCGTCGAGCGGGGTTCCCGGTCCGGCTCGGCGGTGTCGCGCTCCAGGTGCTGACGCGGGACGGGTGCGTGCGTCGCGGCGCTACGACCGGCGCGACCTGCTGGCTCAGCCCGGCAGTCCTCAGCCGGGCAGGCGCCGCCACAGCGGCCGCGGCAGCAGGGACAGCACCGGGGTCAGCAGACGCAGCGGCGCCGGGGCGTACGTGAGGTCCCGGCCGGTCCGCAGCGCGCGCGCCACCCGGGCACCCACCACCTCCGGCGTGGTCGAGAACGGTGCTGGCGTGAGCCCGGCCGTCATCCGGCCGTGGACGAACCCGGGACGCACCAGGAGCACCCGCACACCGCTGCCGTGCAGCTCGTCGGCCAGTCCCCGGGTCCAGGCGTCCAGGCCCGCCTTGCTGGCGCCGTAGAGGTAGTTGGCCCGACGCGGCCGGACCGCAGCCACCGAGGACAGCACCACCAGGGTGCCGTGCCGCTGGGCCCGCATCCCCTCGGCGAGCGGCGCCAGCACCGACACGAGCCCGGTCAGGTTGGTCTCCAGGACCGCGCGCGCCCTCGCCGACGGTGCGCCCTGGTCGTCGAGCACACCGGTCGCGGCGATGACCAGGTCGAGGTCGCCGCCGGCGGTCGCCGCCGCCACGAGGTCGTCGTGGCCGGACGGATCGCGGGCGTCGTACGCCAGGCTGCGGGCTCCGGGCCGGGTGACAGCCACGTCTCGTCCGGCGAGCATCACGTCGGCGTCGGGCGCGAGCGGCAGCGCGTCCAGCACCGCCCGACCGATCTCGCTGGTCCCGCCCAGCAGCAGGACCCGTCCGTAGCGACCCAGTCCGTCACGCATCGAAGGCTCCAGAAAGGTTCAGGCGCCGATCCAGGTCGGACCGGAAGCGGTGGTCGGGGTCAAGCCGGTCACGCACCGCGCGCCACTCGACGAGCCGCGGATACATCACCTGTACCAGGTCACGGCGCAACCGGGCGTCCTTCGCCAGGTAGACCGCCCCTCCCGCCTCGGCGACCCGCTCGTCGACGCGGTCCAGGGCCGCGGCGAGCCCCGGCGTACCGGCGGGGAGGTCCACGGCTAGCGACCAGCCCGGCCGGGGGAAGGACAACGGGGCCGGGTCGGCTTCACCGAACCGTTTGAGCACCCCGAGGAACGGCGAGAGCGGCGCCAGCAGCCGGCAGACCTGCTCGAGCACCCGCTCGGCGCCGAGCGGTAGGACGTGCTGGTGCTGGACGAACCCGGCCGGACCGTAGAGCCGGTTCCAGCCCCCGAGCCCGTCGAGCGGGTGCAGGAAGTCTCCTAGCCGGGCCACCCGGGGTTTCGCATCGGTCGGAAGGGCCCATCGCGCGGCGGTGAACGCTCGGACGGTCCGCGGCGTCACCAGCGGGACCGGGACCGGTGGCGCCGCCAGCCGGGTGCCGGCCCGGTGCGCGAGCGGTGCCGTGCCCGGCGGCAGCTCGTCGGCGGCGAGGTGGCGCGCGGTGGTGACGATCCCGCGGCCGAAGCCAGCGCTCCGGGCCAGCACGTCGATCCAGGCCACTGCGTACGGGGAGTCGGCGCTGCCCCGCTCGAGCGCCGCCAGGGTGCCGGCGAGGTCACGGGTCCGTCCGTCCTGGACCTCCAGCAGGCTCGTCCCGACCCGGGGCAGCGCGATCGTCGCCGACAGGACGACACCGGTCAGGCCCATCCCGCCGACGGTGGCCCACCGCTCTGGGCCGGGCTGCAGCACCCGGGTGCGCCCGGTGCCGTCGAGCAGCACGATCTGCCGTAGGTGCGGGCCGAGGCTGCCGCAGCTGCGGTGGTTCTTGCCGTGCACGTCTGCAGCGACGGCGCCCCCGACGGTCACGTGCCGGGTGCCGGGCACCACGGGCAGGCACAGCCCGAACGGCAGCGAGGCCTGGAGGATCTCGTGCAGGGTCGCCCCACCGCTCGCGGTGACCGTCCCGGCCGGCGCGTCGACGATCACCTGCGAGACCTGAGAAGCCTGCTTGAGCACCTCGCCACCGGAGTTCTGCGCGGCGTCGCCATAGCTGCGACCGCTCCCCCGCGCCAGCACTCCCCGGGGCCCCGACGCGAGAACGGCCGCTGGCTCCTGTCCCGGCGAAGGCGTACGGACGGTGGCCCAGGTCGGCTGCGTGCGACCCCAGCCCGACAGCCGCTCGTCCGGGCCGCGACGGTCGCGAGTCACGGACCACGCCTGGTGACCGTGATGAAGTCTCGGCTCGAGCCGGCCCGGTAGCGGGTCGCGTCGTGCTGCATGTCGGGCAGCAGGTTGCTCACCTGCGGGTACAGCACGAAGGAGGTCCACTGCGGGTTGATGTCGAGCTCCATCGCGCGCACGGCGCCCGCTCGCTGGAGCAGCGTCGCGAGACTCTGGGCAGACAGCCCGTCGCTCGCGACGTAGACCAGCGCGCCGGACGCGGTCTCGCCGACACCCGAACGCCAGACGAAGAGCTTGTTGCCCAGCGTCTTGCCCCAGGCCCCGCCTCGGTTGGCGTCGAGCCCAGGGACGACCCGTCCGCCGTCGACCAGCAGGTCCAAGTTCTGACGTACGGCCACGACGTCCGGGGTGCGGCTCGCGTCGCGGCCCCACTGCTGCACGTGCGGGACACCGTCGCGGGTGATGACCAGGCTGGCCGCACCGTCCCGCAGGGTCCCGACCGTGCGACCGTCCAGCAGGAACCCGCCCCGTGCGCTCTCCAGCCGGAAACCTCCGTTGAACGCACCGAGCATGTTCGGTCGTTCCTGGGTCGTGACCTGGGGCGGTGTGGCGAACGCCCCGCCCGGTTCCAGGGTGCCGGGATGCAGCGTCATGCTCACCAGGGTCGGGTCCATCCACACCACTCCCGCGGTCAGGCCGGTGTGCACCGCGTCCGGACGCAGGAACGCGGTCCGCAGGGCGGGCTTGCCGGCGACGGTGTCGACGGTCGTCCAAGCACCCTCTCCCGGCAGCGGTGCCGGCGCGACCGGGAGGATCGCGGGCAGCTCGGTGACCGGCCGCTGCCGGTCGGGCGCGGCTGCGCTGGGGCGTGGGCGTGCCAGCGGCGAGTCGGCAGCCGGGGTGCCGCCCTCTTTCGGCGCCTGATAGGTGGCCGTCTCCAGGCGGTCGATCACCCAGGACAGGTGATGGTCCCGGCCCCACTCAGCCAGCCGGGCCGCCGTGCTGTCCGTCCCGGGGGCCAGCAGGGCCCGGCCGACCGAGACGCTGAGCACCAGGACGACCAGGAGCACCACCCCCGCCACCACCCGGCGCCGACGAGGACGCCGCGGAGAGCTCTCCCTGGCCGGCGGGCGCTGTCGGGTCGTCGTCACCATCGGACCGGCCGCCGGGGACGGTCTGCTGCGGGCTGATACATGTCCTGTCGGTCTCCGGCGGTGCTCCGCGAGAAACGTCACCGGTGAACGGCTCGCTCAGGTGGACTCAAGGTTTCCCGCCAGCGGCATGCCAGACTCTTTCGGTTGCCCGATCTTGCTCGTGCACCGACGACACGCCGTTCTGGACGGCATCAGCCGAACATCGCCACCGTTCGAGGTCCGAGAGTGAAGAACCAGTGAGCCATCCAGATCGCCGCACCGTCCTTCTGGGCGGTGCAGCGGCCGCCCTGGCTCTGACGAGCGCTTGTTCCAGCTCTGGCCCGGCGACCCCGTCGCCGGGCCAGACTCCGTCGCCGGCCAAGACCCCTGTCCTGTCCGCCACCACCCCGACGGGCATCACCTCGACGGGCACCACCCCGACGGGCACCACGCCGCCGGCCAGCACCGCCCCGCCGACCGGGCCCGCCCTGGAGGTGGTAAACGGGCCACGCGCGGGTGCCGCTGTCGCCCTGACGTTCCACGGCTTCGGCGACCCGGCCCTGACGCTCGCTCTCCTGGACGCCGCCGAGAGCCGCGGGGCGCACGTCACCGTGCTCGGGGTCGGCACCTGGCTGGCAGACTCGAAGACCGCCCCCGTGCTCGAGCGGCTGAAGGCAGGCGGGCACGAGCTGGGCAACCACACCTACGACCACCCGTCGCTGCGCCGGCTCGGCCCGGCCGCCACGCTGGCCGAGATCACCCGGTGCCGCGACGTTCTGCTGACCGCCACCGGGACGGCGGGACGGTTCTTCCGGCCCTCCGGCACCCCGACCGCGACCCCGGAGATCCTGGCTGCCGCCGGGCTGGCCGGCTACCGCACGAGCCTGGCGTACGACGTCGACCCCGAGGACTATCGCGAGCCGGGTGCTAAGGCGGTGCAGGCCCGGGTGCTCGCTGCCGTGCGGCCCGGCTCGATCGTGAGCCTGCACCTCGGCCACCGTGGCACCGTCGACGCGATGCCCGGCGTCCTGGACGGGTTTGCCGCCAAGGGCCTGACCGCCGTCACCGCCAGCACCCTGCTCCCCGCCTGACCGTCCCCTCCTGCCTGTCCCAGACCGCGACCCCGAGGAACCCACCCGGTGAAGCGCTCCGCCACCTTGCTCCTGCTGCTCGCCGTGACGACGGCCTGCTCGTCGGGGCCCGCGCTCCCGAGCACGCCGCCGTCCAGCACGCCCGCGCCCAGCACGCCCAGCACGCCCAGCACGCCCAGCACGCCGCAGCCCAGCACCCCCGCGCCTTCGCCGACGACCGACCCGAGCGCGCTGTCCACCGGGCTCCCCGGCATGCCGCCGCTGCTGGACGGCAAGGATGTGTACGCCGCCGACCGGGTCGGGATGCTCATTCCGGAGGTGGCCGGGGACCCGAACCTGATCTACGTGCCGAACAGCGGGAGCAACACCGTGGACGTCATCGACCCGGCGACCTACCAGATCATCGACAGCTTCCCGGTGGGTGTGCTGCCGCAGCACGTCGTCCCCTCGTACGACCTGAAGACCCTGTGGGTCAACAACAACAAGGGCAACACGCTCACCCCGATCGACCCGAAGACCGGCAAGCCGGGCGCGCCGATCCCGGTCGAGGCGCCCTACAACCTGTATTTCACGCCGGACGGCCACTCGGCGATCGTCATGGCTGAGCGGCTCAAGCGGATCGACTTTCGCGACCCGCACACGATGGCGCCGCAGAGCTCGCTGTCCGTGCCGACGTGCAAGGGCGTCAACCATGCGGACTTCTCCGCCGACGGCACGTTCTTCGTCGCCAGCTGCGAGTTCGCGGGACGGCTGATCAAGGTCGACGCGGCCTCCCGCACGATCGTCGGCGAGCTGCCGCTCGGGGCCGGCAGGATGCCGCAGGACGTCCGGCTCGCGCCCGACGGGTCGGTGTTCTTCGTCGCCGACATGGTGGCTAACGGGGTCTACGTGATCGACGCGAAGACCTTCGCCCAGACCGGGTTCATCCCGACCGGCCGAGAAGCGCACGGCATCTACCTCAGCCGGGACTCCCAGGACATGTACGTCTCCAACCGCGGCGAGGGCACCGTCTCGGTCGTCGACGTGGCGACCAGGGAGGTGCGGGCGACCTGGACCCTGTCACCGGGCGCGAGCCCGGACATGGGTGGGGTGTCGGCCGACGGCAAGGTGCTGTGGCTGTCCGGCCGATACGACGCCGAGGTGTACGCGATCGACACCACCGACGGACGCCTGATCGCGCGGATCCCGGTCGGCAAGGGCCCGCACGGGCTGTCTGTGTTCCCGCAGCCCGGCCGCTACTCCCTGGGGCACACGGGCATCTTTCGCTGACTCTTCCTGGCTTCAGCCCCCGCACAGGCCGGGCGGGCACGGTGGGACCTGTCGAGAGGAGGCCTCCCATGGCCCCGCAGCCGTCAGCACCGGTCCAACCCGCTCCGTGCCACCCGGGCGCCGCCGGGCGAGGGGCCGCCGAACCTCCACGTCGCACCCGCCAGCAGCCACGTCAGCGGCTCCGCCAGGCCCTGGTCGCCACCGCCCTGGTGGGTGTCGTGGTGACCGTGCCTGCCAGCGTCTCCTACGCCCAGGCGCTGAACGCACCGGGCGCCGGGCCGTGGAACGTCGCGAGCATCACGTGGCTCGGTGACCACGGTCTGGGCCCGATCATCAGCGCCGTCGAGACCTGGAAGTACTCCCGTGACCAGCCGTCGTCGACCGCCACCGTCGCGCCCACCGACCTGCCCACCGTCCGCGGGGCGGCGACCAGGCCTGCGGCAGCGGACAGCCACGTCCCCCGCGCGGTCGCGTCAGCCGTGCGTGGTCCTCAGCTGCCCGGCGAGGGCCTGTGGACCCCGACCGGTCCGAACGTGACCGGCGCGCCGACAAGCTGGACCACGTACTTCCGGCCGGACACAGCGCACCCCGGAGTGCTCGCGGGGGCTCTGCTGATGGACCAGAGCAGGACCGTCGCGGCCCTGGTGCCCGGGCTCAAGGAGCCCGGACCGGTGCCCGGCGCGCTGCCCAGCAGGGTCCCGGCGGCGCTGCAGAGCTCGCTGGTCGCCACGTTCAACGCAGGCTTCAAGGCGCACGACCGGCCTGGCGGCTTCGTGCTGGACGGGCACAGCTTCCGTCGCCTGCAGGCCGGGGGGGCGTCGCTGGTCGTCGGCCGCGACGGGCGGGTCGACGTCCGTGCCTGGACCGGTGGCGCCACGGCGGGACCGGGCGTGCTGGCCGTACGGCAGAACCTGGCTCTGGTCGTCGAGGGCGGCCGGCCCGTCGCGGGGCTGGACGCGAACCCCCACCGGGCGTGGGGAAAGCTCGGGCAGCAGAACGAATACACGTCCCGCACCGGCGCCGGGGTCACCGCGAACGGCGACCTCGTCGTGGTCGAGGGTGGGCCGATGCGGCTCCAGACGCTCGCGGACGCGCTGGTGAGCGCGGGTGCGGTGACCGGGATGCAGCTCGACATCCACACCTCACAGGTCTCGGTCGACGCCTTCAGCACCGCCGGGGGCCGGCTCTCGGCCACGTCCGTGCTTCCCGCCCAGTCCCGCTCCGCCGACCGCTACCTGCATCCTGACCAGCGCGACTTTGTCGCCGTCTTCGTACGCGGCACCGCCGTGCCGGGGGTGACGGGATGACTTCGCTGGCGACGCCTCCTGGGTCGGTCGAGGTCCCCGGCGGCGGGTCCCCCTCATGGCCGGCCCGGTCCAGCGTCGGGATGGTCAGCGGCCTGCTGCGCACCGCTCGCCCCCACCAGTGGGTCAAGCAGTCGCTCCTGATCGCCGCACCAGCGGCAGGTGGGGTGCTGCTGCAGCCAGCAGTCTGGGTCCGGCTCGTCCTGGCCGTCCTGGCCTTCTGCCTCGCCGCCTCGGCCACCTACCTGGTCAACGACGCGTTGGACGTCGAGCAGGACCGGCGACACCCGACCAAGCGGCACCGCCCCGTGGCCGCCGGCGCCGTGACCGTGCGGGCGGCACTGCTCGCCGCAGCCGTGCTAGCCGTCACGGCGCTGACCGTGGCCGCCACCCTCGGCGCGGCGTTCCTCGGTGTCCTCGCGGCCTATCTGGCTCTGACCGCGGCCTACTCCACCTACCTCAAGCACCGAGCGGTGCTCGACATCGTCGGGGTCAGCGGCGGGTTCGTGCTGCGGGCGGTGGCAGGCGGGACGGCCACCGGGGTCGTCCTGTCCCAGTGGTTCCTCATGGTCGCCCTGTTCGGCTCGCTCGTCCTGGTCGCCGGCAAGCGCCGCTCCGAGCAGGCCGCCGCTCACCCCGGCGGCAGCACCCGCGCGGTGCTCGCGGCCTACCCACCCGGCTTCCTCGACCAGGTGCTCGGCATCGGCGTCACCGCCACCCTGCTGTCCTACGCCCAGTGGTCGACGTCGCTGCTGGGCGACGACCAGCTCCTGCTGGCCTCCTCGTTGCTGCCCTTCATGCTGGCCATGCTCCGCCACCTGCTGCTGGTCCACCGTGGCCAGGCCGAGGCACCCGAGCGGCTCCTGACGTCCGACCGGCCGATGCAGCTGGCCGTCGCCACCTGGCTCATCCTCCTGCTCGCCGGCACCTACCTGTGAGGCCGCTCGGCCCCGACCGTGCCGGCGTTCGTCACGATCGGGGCCGGATGCCGCCCGGTCGCTGCCGGGCATCACTGACGGCGGCTAGGAAGCTGGGGTCGTGACCGTGCCATCTTCGGTCTGTCCGTCCGTGGTTCCGGAGGAGTCCGGCTCGTCAGCAGTCTCGCCGCTCTCGTCGTCGGTCTCCTGGGCCAGCACCTTCCCGGAACCGGCGTCGACCGTGACCTCCACCTGCCCCATCGGGGTGGTGACGTCGACGTCGTAGACGACGAACCCGTCCTGCTCGTCGATCTGCGTGCGGGTGACCGTCCCGCCGGTCGCCTTCTCCGCGGCGGCCGAGGCTCGCTCGGACGTGACGGTGGCCAGCGCCTGCAGCTGTGCCGTCTCGGCCTGGTCGGCCTGCGGGGTGTCCGGGCCGTCGCTCTCCAGCGGCGCCGGGATCGTCCCGACGATCGTGGGCCCGTCGTCGTCGACCTCCTGCGCGAGGATCGCGCCGGAGCCGGCGTCGACGGTCACCTCCAGCTGCGAGGCCGAGGTGGTCACGTCGACCTCATACACGACGAACCCGTCCTCCTCGTCGATCTCCGCGCTCGTGGCGGCGCCACCAACAACCTTCTCCGCAGCGGCCTTGGCCTGCTCAGGGGTGAGCGTCGCCAGCGAGGTAAGCCGGTCGATCTCGGCCTGCTCGCTCTGCGGGGTCTCAGGGCCGTTGGCGTCCGGCGGCGCCTTGATCGTGCCGGTGATGGTCGGACCATCACCGGCGATCGCGGCGTTCGCAACCGTGAGGCCCCCGACCAGCAGGGCCGCGGAGGCGATCGCGGCACCGACGATGGTCTTCTTGGTCTTGGGGATGTGCATGGGTCTCCGTCCTCCCCCACGCTCTGCAGGGGTGCGTGCATGATCGACGGACGAGCCTGTGCGGACGCTGAATCCTGCCGAGCCGAGACCTCGACGTCAGAGCAGCCGACGCCGGACCAGCGATGCGAAGATCAGGGCGGACGGCGCCAGCGGCAGCCAGACGGTCACCAGGCGGTAGCCCAGGACCGCAGCCACGGCCGTGGGCGAGCTTGAGCCGACGGCCACGAGCCCGGCCACCAGCAGCAGGTCCAGCGGGCCGACCGCGCCCGGGGCCGGGACGACGGCCGACATCCCCGACGCGGCAAGATAGACCGCCACGACGGCCAGCGCGGGCGCCCCGTCGCCGAGCGAACGCAGCACCGCCAGCAGGATCACCCCGTGCAGCACGCCGGCGCTCGCCGAGCCGCCCCACAGCTGGACGGCCCGCAGAGGGTCGCGCAGGACCCCTGCCAGCGCACCCAGCTCGGCCCGCACCGCGCTGGCGCGGCTGGGCCTGTCCCGGGTGCTGCGGCGCGACGACGGCGACGTCGATCGGCTGCGCCAGGTCAAGATCGCCGCCAGCGTCAGCAGCACGAAGGCGAGCACGACGGCGCCCGTGTGCCAGCTCAGCCCGCCACCGCCCGATCGGGGCAGGACCGCCGTCCAGGATCTCACGACACCGGGCGCGAGCACCAGGACGCCGACGAGCAGCAGGGCGTGCGTGATGCCGGTCGCGAGCGAGTTGAGGCCGACGGCGCCCATCGCGGAGGACCGGGTCAGGCCCAGCCGGCGCAGGAAGCGGACGTTGACCGCCATGCCGCCGACCCCGCCCGGCAGCAGCTGGTTGGCGAAGGACGCCGCCACCTGGACGCCGAACAGCTGACGCACCGAGGGACGGACCGGGATGGTGCCCAGCTGGGACACGGTGCCGGCGACCAGCAGCCCGAGCGTCGCGACCACCGCGGCCACGAGCCAGCCGACCTGGGCGCTGCCCAGGACGACGAGCCCGGCGCCGAGCGTGGCCCGGTGGCGCACCCCGACCACCAGCACCGCGGCCGCGACCACCGCCCCGAGCACGAAGGTCCTGCGGGAAGCGGGGGTGGCGGCAGGGTCGAGGTCCTCGCTCCCCGGCGCATCGCACCGGAGCACGCTCGGCATGCGCAACGGCTCGACGGCGAGGCTCATACCCGCGACGCTAGGGAGGGCGCCTGAGAGGGTGCTGATGCGTGCGTGCCCGGGCGCGGCCGTCCCGTGGTGCCCTGGGACGGGGTTTCGTGGCGACGCACCAGTCCGGCGGCCCGGTCGTAGGCCCGCTCTGCCTGGCGCAGGGACTCGGCCCAGCCGGCTGGTGCCGCGACGACCGTGTTGTGCTCGGTGATCCTCTGCCGCAGGTGCGGGTCGGCGATCCGGACGACAGCACGGGCGAGGCCGTCGTCGTCGGCGCCGAGCAGCCCGGAGACCCCGTCCTGGATCAGCTCGGCCAGCCCGGTGCCGCTCCGGGCCAGGACCGGCAGGCCGCACGCACGCGCCTCCATCGCGGCGATCCCGAAGGACTCGGCCGTCGCGGTGGCGAGGAAGGCGTCCGCGCCGGCGAGCACGTCGGCCACACCCCGGTGGTCGAGCGAGCCGCACCAGCGCACCTGCGCCGCCACCCCGAGTCGGCGGGCCTCGAGCCGCGCGGCGCCGGCCCACGGACCGTCGCCGACCACGTCCAGGCGTAGCCGCGTACCGCTGGTCCCACGGTCGAGCCGGGCCTGCGCCCGGGCCAGGATGCGCAGCGCCGCGAACGGCCGCTTGCGCCCGGTGACCCGACCCACCCAGGCGAGCACCACCTCGTCGGTCAGGCGCACCGCGAAGGGCGTTCGCCAGGCGGCAAGATCCAACCCGTTCGGGAGCACGTTCACCGCGAGGTCCGGCCCGAGCAGCCGCTCCACCGAGGCCGCCGCGACCCGGCTGACCGCGGTCCAGTCGATCGTCGTCGCGTCGAACGGGAGCCGGCGCAGCGGGAGCCCGCGGTGCGGCTCCCGCGGCAGGACCGAGTGGTAGGTCGCCACCGCCGGAACGCCCGTGCGGGACGCTGCCCGCAGGGCGATCACCGCGGCCGGCGAGACCACCGACAGGTGGCAGTGCACCACGTCTGCGTGCGTCGCTGCGACGAGCGCCGACACCCGCCTCGCGGCAGGGGCCCACTGCCACGGTGCGAGGCCACCCCCCACCCGGTCGACCCGCACCGGGTCCCGGCTCGGCGGTCCCGGCGCCCGGGTCACCACCGAGACGTCGTGACCGGCCTCGGCCTGGCGACGGGCCAGCTGGCTGACCTGCACCTCGATGCCGCCCCGCTTGGGGAGATAGGCGTCGGTGACGTGGACGATGCGCATGCCGGGCTCCTCGGCTCGGGCCCCGGTGCTCGGGACGTGAGCGCAGCCTGCTCAGCACGCTTGAAGCGATGCTGAGAGCGGCCGGCTCAGCCTTCTCTCAGGTGCCGCGGTCACGATCGGCATCACCTGACGCCGGTCGGCGCTACGGTTCGCACCAGGGAAGGACACCGTCATGCGCATGCTGGTCGTGGAGGACGAGCCCCGCCTGGCCCAGGCGCTCAAGGACGGCCTGGTCGGCGAGGGCTTCGCCGTGGACGTCGCCGCGGATGGCGTGGCCGGGCTGCACCTGGCCCGCGAGCACGGCTATGACGCGATCCTGCTGGACATCATGCTGCCGCGTCTGTCGGGCTACGACGTGTGCCGCACGCTGCGCTCGGAGAACGTCTGGACGCCGATCCTCATGCTGACGGCCAAGGACGGCGAGTACGACGAGGCCGACGCGCTGGACCTCGGCGCCGACGACTACCTGACCAAGCCGTTCTCCTTCGTCGTGCTGCTGGCGCACCTACGGGCCCTCGTGCGACGGGGCGGCGGGGAACGACCCTCGGTGCTGACGGTGGGTGACCTGGTGCTGGACCCGTCGGAGCACCGGGTGAGCCGGGGTGGGCAGCCGATCGAGCTGCGCCCGCGCGAGTTCGCGCTGCTGGACTTCCTCATGCGTCATCCGGGCCAGGCCGTACGCAAGAGCGCGATCATCGCCGGCGTCTGGGACGAGCACTACGAGGGCGACAGCAACATCGTCGAGGTGTACGTCAGCTATCTGCGCCGGAAGATCGACGCACCGTTCGGGCGGCAGAGCCTGGAGACCATCCGGGGGGTGGGTTATCGCCTCAACGCCGACGCCTGACGCGCCCGTGCGCGGTCCGGGTCGGTCGGGTCGGTCAGGTCGGTCAGGTCGGTCAGGTCGGAGCCCAGCCTGGAGCCGGCTCTCGATCTCGGCGCGGATCACGCTGGCGGCGACCGGGGTCGTCGCGGTCGCGCTGGCCGTCGCGGGCGTGCTGCTGGTGCTGACGCTGCGCTCCGGTCTGGTCGCGTCCCTGGACGACGCCGCCGAGCAGCGGGCCAGCGACCTCGGGCAGCTGGTCGCCGCCGGGACGCTGCCTGTCCGGCTGCCGCAGTCCGGCGACCTCACCGAGGCGCAGATCCTCGGCCCGGACGGCCGGGTCGTGGCCGCGACCGAAGGCCTGAAGGACGATCCCCCGGTCGTAGACGCGTCCGGGGCGCGCAGCGGCAAGCTCGACGACGACGAGCGACTGAAGGTCGTGCGGGGAGAGCCGTACACCGTCGTCGTGGTGTCCTCGGTGGGCGAGATCGAAGAGGTGATCAGGCGGCTGAGCGTCGCGCTGGCCGTGGGTCTGCCGATCCTGCTGGCGATGCTGGCGGGGATCGTGCTCGCGCTGACCCGCTACACCCTGCGCACGGTGGAACGCCTTCGACGACAGGTGGCCGCGATCACCGCGACCGACCTGCACCTGCGGGTGCAGCCGCCGCCGGCCCGCGATCAGGTCCGGGCGCTGGCCGAGACCATGAACGAGCTGCTCGGGCGGCTGGAAGCAGCCGCGAACGCTCAGCGGCGCTTCGTGGCCGACGCCGCGCACGAGCTGCGCAGCCCGCTCGCGGCGCTGCACGCCCAGCTCGAGGTCAACCTGCTGCACCCGGACGCGGCGCGGCTCGCCGACCGGCTGCCCGGGATGCTGGAGGACACCGCCCGCCTCGCCAGGCTGGTCGACGACCTGCTCGCCCTGGCCCGCCTGGACGAGACCAGCCGTCCCCACCGCCGTGAGCTGGTCGACCTCGACGAGGTGGTCTTCACCCAGGTGGCGCAGCTGCGGGCGGCGGGAGGGTCGGCAGCCCGGGTCACGCTGAGCACCGCGGGTGTCTCGGCCGCGCTGGTGTCCGGGGACGCGGACCTGCTCAGCCGCGTGGTGCGCAACCTGCTCGACAACGCGGTGCGCTACGCCGGGTCGCGGGTCGAGGTGAGCCTGACGACGCACGCCGGACAGGTCGAGCTGGTCGTCGCCGACGACGGGCCCGGCATCCCCGCAGAGGCCGCTGCCCGCGTGTTCCGACGGTTCGAACGGCTGCAGGACTCCCGGGCCCGCGACACCGGCGGCAGCGGGCTCGGCCTGGCGATCGTGCACGACGCCGTGCTGAGCACCGGCGGCAGCGTCGTCGTGGCCCCTTCCGAGCGTGGGGCGCGGCTCGTCGTGCGGCTGCCGTCGGCTGAGGTGCCCGAGCTCGTCCCCGTCTGAGCTGAGTTCCCCCGGGCCTTCAGGATCGGTCAGCAAGAGCACAGCAGGCCCGGGCAACCCTGTCCCTGTCCCCGCAGATCGCGGGGACAGGACGGAGTGTCATGCGCATCCCCAGGACGAAGAAGACGGTCGCGGCCGCCGCGATCGGCACCGTGGCCCTGCTCGGTGGCGGCCTCTCGGTCGCGAACGCGGCGACCGGCGGCAACGGCGACGGGCCGGCCATCACCGGGACCGTCACCGCGCCGGCCGAGACCACACCGGAGGGCAGGGACACCCCCGCGTCCGAGAAGGTGCAGGCCGACCAGCTGGCGAAGCTCGCGACCGTCCCGCCCGAGGCGGCGAAGGCCGCCGCCGAGAAGGCTGCGGGCGGGACGGCCACCGACGTGCAGCTGGGCGACGAGAACGGCTTCGTCGTCTACGAGGTGACCGTGAAGGCCCCGGCCGGCCAGGTCGACGTCAAGGTCGACGCCGGCTCGGGTGCGGTGCTCGCGCAGGAGAACGACAACGAGGGCTCGGAAGGCGCGAAGGGCTCGGAAGGGGCCGGCGAGCAGGCCGACGGGCAGCAGGGACCCGAGACCGCCGACGGTCCGAACGACACCGGGACCTCGGACGGTCCCGACGCCCCCGGCAGCACGGACGGTCAGACCGGCGGCGGCACGACGGGAGGCAGCACCACGGCTCCGACCACCCCGGCGCCCTAGCCGGGCCGACCCCGGCAGGATCGCTTGCCGGACCCGGTGAGCCCTGACCGGCGAGCCTCTCCCAGACCCGTCAGGGCCGACGCACCCAGCGTCGGCCCTGACGGGCTTTCCGCTGCTCGGGCCCGTCCCGCACCGGTGACAGCCCGCCGGTGTGCCCCGGTCAGTTCAGCCCTTTGCCAGCCCCGCTGGTGACAGTGGGGCCATGACTCCTCGACGCCGCACCTGCACGCTCCGACTGGCCGCCGCCGCGCCCCTGCTCGCGGTCCTCGCCGCCTGCGGGTCGAGCTCGCCGACCCCGGCAGCCTCGCCGCCCGTGGGCTCCACCTCGGGCAGCTCGACCCCGACCGGCTCCCCCACCACCGGCGCGTCCGGTGCGGCCACGCCGTCGACCGCAGCGCCGGCCGCCGGCAGCCAGGCGCCGGTGCCGGTCGAGAGCAACCCGCCCGGTGACATCCCCGACAACCTTGCCTTCGTCCCGTACGCCAACCCGGCCGCGGGCTACTCCTTCAGCCACCCCGAGGGGTGGGCCGAGACCGAGACCGGTGCCACGGTCACCTTTACCGACAAGCTCAACGGGATCACCGCCGACACCGCCGCACTGCCCAGCGCGGTCACCGTCGACGCCGTCAAGCAGCAAGAAGTGCCCAGGCTGAAGAGCGCGCAGCCAGCCTTCGAGCTGGTCTCGGTGGACACCGCCACGCTGCCGGCCGGACCGGCCGTCAAGGTGGTCTACCGGCGCAACTCCGCGCCGGACCCGGTGACCGGCCGTCAGGTGCGCGACGAGGTCGAGGAATACCTGGTCGGGACCGGCAGCAACGGCTTGCGGCTCGCGCTCTTCGGTCCGGTCGGCGCCGACAACGTGGACGCGTACGCCACCATCTCGCAGAGCCTGACGCTGGCGTGAGCACCGGGAACGTGAGCGGCCCGGTGCTGCAGGCGATCGGCCTGCACCGCTTCTACCGCCGTGGCGGCCGGGTCGACGCCGAGGTCGCCGCCCTGCGTGACGCCGACCTGGTCGTGGAGCCGGGTGAGACGGTGGCCGTCATCGGGCCTTCGGGCTCAGGCAAGTCCACCCTGCTGGGCCTGCTCGCCGGCCTGGACAACCCCGACGGGGGCAGCGTCCGGGTGGGCGGCGAGCGTCTCTCGCACCGGTCGCCGACCGAGCAGGCGCGACTGCGCGGGGCCCTGATCGGGGTCGTGACCCAGGCGAGCGGCCTGGTGGAGCACCTCGACGTGCTCGCCAACGTCCTGCTGGCCGGCAGCTTCCGGAACGGCTCCACCGACACGAGGCAGGCGCGCGCCCTGCTGGACGCCGTCGGGCTGCACGAGCGGCACCACGCCCGGCCGGTCACCCTGTCCGGCGGCGAGACCGCCCGCGCCAACCTCGCGGTCGCCCTGATCGGCGACCCGGTGCTGCTGCTGGCCGACGAACCGACCGCTGAGATCAGCCGCACCGAGGAGACCGCGATCCTGGCGTTGCTCCGGGAGCAGCGACCGAGCGGGGCCGGAGCCGTGCTGGTCACTCACTCGGCCGCGGTCGCCCGGAGCGCGGACCGGGTCGTCGAGCTGCGCGAGGGCCGACTCACCGCCGCCACCCTGGCGGGTGCAGCGTGACCCCGCTGGTGCGCTGCGTCGAGCTGTCGTTGCGCTACGGCCGCACCCGGGTGCTGCAGGGCGTCGACCTGGAGCTGCAGGACGGGGACGAGCTGGCGCTGGTCGGCCGTTCGGGCAGCGGCAAGTCGACGCTGCTGCTGGCGCTGGCCGGGCTGCTGCCGGTCAGCGGCTCGCTGGCCTGGCCAGGCCTGCCCCAGGACGAGCCGGGACGCCGCGCCGCGATCGGCATGGTGTTCCAGGCGCCGTCACTGGTCGCCGAGCTGACCGCGGTCGAGAACGTCGCCCTGCCTCTGCGGCTGCGCGGCCAGGACCGGGAGGCCAGCGCCGCGGCCGCGGTCGCCGCGCTGACGGACGTGCAGCTCGCCGACGCGCTCGACGCGCTGCCGGCCGAGCTGTCCGGCGGGCAGCAGCAGCGGGTCGCCGTCGCCCGGGTGCTCTCCGGACAGCCGCGGCTGCTGCTCGCCGACGAGCCCACCGGGGCGCTCGACAGCACCACGGGCGCACTGGTCGTGCAGCTGTTGCGCGACCGGGTCCGCAGCGTCGGCGGCGCCCTGGTGGTCGCGACCCACGACGACGACCTCGCGGCGATGCTGCCCCAACAGCTGCAGATGCGTGACGGCAGCGTGCTCCCCCTGGCCGGTGTTTCATGATCTTTCGCCGCCCCGCCCGCTGGGCCTTCGGCCTCGTGCGGCGCAGCCCGGTCACCGTCCTCGGGGCCGCACTGGCGCTGGCCGTCGCGGTGGCCTTCGTCGCGTCCTTGTCCAGCTTCGTCGTGGCGAGCCGCGCGGACCTGACGACGCGAGCAGCCGCCCAGGTGCCCGTGGACTGGCAGGTGCAGCTGACCGCACAAGGTGACCCCGTCTCGGTGACGAACGCCGTGACGGCGCTGCCCGACGTCCGCGCCCAGGCCGAGGTGCTGCGCGCCGCGGTCCCCGCGCTCGTCTCCTCCGGGAAGGCCGGCACCCGCACCACCGGCCAGGCCCAGGTCGTCGCGCTGCCGCCCGGCTACGCGGAGAGCTTCCCGGGCGAGATCCGGCCGCTGGTCGGCGCGAAGACCGGGGTGCTGCTGGCCCAGCAGACCGCGGCCAACCTGTCGGTGGTCCCGGGCGGCACGTTCTCCGTGCAGCGTCCGGACGGCACGACCGTGGACCTCACGGTGGCCGGCGTGGTCGAGCTGCCCGCCGCGGACTCCTTCTTCCAGGTCGTCGGCGCCCCCGCCGGCGCCGGAGCGACCGCGCCGCCGGACAACATCGTGCTCGTCCCCCCGGACCAGTTCGCGGGCCTCGTCGGGACTGCCCCGGTCGTCAGGCAGCTGCACGTCGGTTTCGACCATGCCGCCCTGCCCAGCTCTCCGGACGCCGCCGCGACCCTGATCGACCAGCGGGCCAACAACCTGCAGGTCAGCGTGGCCGGCGGTGCCCTGGTCGGGGACAACCTCGGCGCGACCCTCGCCGGGGCCCGGCAGGACGCCATCTACTCGTTGCTGCTGGTGCTGCTGCTGGGGGTGCCCGGGGTGGCGCTCGCCGCCGTCGTCGCGGCCCTGGTGGTCGCGCTGCGCGGGCAGCGTCGTCGCCGGGAGGTGGCGCTGCTGCAGATGCGCGGGGCGACCCCCGGTGCGGTGCTGTCGCTGGTGGCCGGCGAGGTAGCCGTCACGGTCGTCCTCGGCAGCGCGCTCGGCCTGCTGGGGGCTGCGCTGGCGATCCGGCTCGCGCTGCCGACCGGCGCGTCGCTAGGTCTGACCGGTGCCCTTCTCGGCCTGGCGACCGGCGTGCTCGTCGCCCTGGCGACGCAGCTCGCACCCGCCGCGTACGGCGTTCTGCGGCGCGGCGCAGCCAGCGTCCGGGACGCCGCCGCCGGCCCCGCCACGACGCGCAACCCGTGGCCGCTGCGGATCGGGCTGGACGCCGTCCTGCTCGCCGGTGCTGCTCTCACGCTGTACCTCACCTCGCGCGGCGGCTACCGGGTGGTGCTCGCCCCGGAAGGGGTCGCGCAGACCTCGGTCAACTACGCCGCGCTGCTCGCCCCAGCGCTGGCCTGGCCCGGTCTGGCCCTGCTGGTCTGGCGGATCAGCACGGCCGTGCTCGCCCGCCGCACCGGCCGCTTCGCCCGGGACGAGCCCGGGCGCGCCCCGGAGCTGGAGGCCGCGTCGCTGCGTCGGCGCCGCCAGGTGATCGCCCGCGGCGCCGCCGGCCTCGCGGTCGCGATCGGGCTCAGCGCGTCCACGGCCGTCTTCACCGCCACCTACGACCAGCAGGCCAGCCTGGACGTCGCCCTCACGGTCGGCGCCGACGTGGCAGTCACCGAGCCGCCTGGCTCCGCGGTGCCGCCTTCGGCCGCCGGCGAGCTGGCGACCGCCCCCGGCGTCCGTGCGGTGGAGCCGCTGCAGCACCGGTTCGCCTACGTCGGGCCGGACCTGCAGGACCTGTACGGCATCGACCCCGCCACGATCGGGCGAGCGGCTCCGTTGCAGGACTCCTTCACCCCCGGCAGCACCATCGCCCAGGCGCTGACCGATCTGGGCAAGACCCCGGACGGCGTGCTGCTGTCCGCGGAGACCCTTGCGGACTACCAGCTGCACACCGGCGATCTCGTACGACTGCGCCTGCAGACCGGGACCGACCGGGCCTACCGACCCGTCGACTTCCACGTCATCGGGCAGATCACCGAGTTCCCGACCGCGCCGAAGGACTCCTTCGTCGTCGCCAACGCCTCCTACCTCGCGCAGCAGACCGGGTCGGACGCGGTCGGCACCTTCCTGATCTCCTCCTCCGACCCGTCCGGCACCGCTCGCGCGCTGCAGGGCTCGCTCGCCACGACCGGGGCCCAGGTCTCCGACGTGGTGAGCGCACGCGAGACCGTCACCACCGCGAGCGGGCTCGCTGCGGCCGACCTGTCGGGCCTGTCCCGGCTCGAGCTGGGCTTCGGCATCGTGCTGGCCCTGGCCTGCTCCGGCCTCGCGCTCCTGCTCGGCATCCGACAGCGCCGACGGGCCCTGGTGCTACTGGCCTCGCTCGGAGCCACGGCGAAGCAGCGCGGACGCTTCTTCGGCTCGGAGGCCAGGGCGCTCCTGGTCGGCGGGATCGTGGGTGGGGCGGCCATCACGGCCGTCATCTCCTACCAGCTGGTCAAGGTGCTCACCGGCATCTTCGACCCGCCGCCGTCCAGCGTCGCGATCCCCGCGGCCTACCTGGTCGTGCTCGCGACCTCGGTGCTGGCGGTCTCCGCCCTGGTCGTCGTCGCGGTCGGCCGGCTGGCCGGCCGGGCCGGTCCGGCGGAGCTGCGCGAGCTGTGAGAGCTCGCTCAGGATCCTCTCACCTTTCGATCCCTACCTTCCGGCCGTGACTACCACCGCGACCACGGGTCGCCGACGCGAGCTTCTCAACAAGGTGCCGGAGGTGACCCTGTGGTTCTGGGTCATCAAGATCCTGTGCACCACCGTCGGTGAGTCGCTCGCCGACTACATCAACGTCAACCTCGGCCTGGGTCTGTCGGGCACGGCGGTGCTGTTCACCGTCGTGCTCGCCGCCTCGCTGGTCTGGCAGTTCCGGCAGCCCCGCTACGTGCCGTCGGTCTACTGGCTCACCGTCGTCGTGGTCAGCGTGACGGGCACCCTCTACACCGACATCCTCACCGACCAGTGGGCCGTCCCGCTGTGGCTCAGCAGCACGGTGTTCGGGGTGCTGCTCGCGATCGTGTTCGCGATCTGGTTCTCCCGTGAGCAGACCCTGTCGATCCACACCATCAACACCGTGCCGCGAGAGGCCTTCTACTGGCTGACCGTGCTCGTCACGTTCGCCCTGGGCACCGCCACCGGCGACGGCATCCTGGAGCTGACCGGCTGGACCCCCGGCCAGTCGGTGCTGTTCCCGGCCGCCCTGATCGCGGTCGTGGCGATCGGCTGGCGCCAGGGGGCGAACCCGGTGCTGGCGTTCTGGCTGGCCTACATCCTGACCCGCCCGTTGGGCGCCAACCTCGGCGACTTCTTCGGGTTCGACACGATCGACGGCGGCCTCGGGGTCGGGACGCTCGGCACCAGCCTGATCTTCTTGGCCGCCATCGCGGTCACGGTGCTCTACCTGACCCGGTCCCGCGTGGACGTCACCACCGCCGGCCGCACGACGGCCACCCGCACGAGCTCGGCGAGCACCCAGCGCCAGGTCCTGATCGGGTGGCTGGTCGCCGCCGCCGTCGCCGCCGCCGTGCTCGGCTACGCCTCCCAGCACAAGGGCAGCGCCACCCTGGCCGAAGGCCCGTCGGCAGCCCCGACGCTGGCGCCCGGTCAGGCCGTCGTCCCGTTCACGGCCGCGGACCTCGCCTCGTTCCGGACGGTCACGACGAGCACCCTGGACCTGATCGCTCAGGGTCAGCAGGACCAGGCCGTCACCCGCGTCAAGGACCTCGAGACCGGCTGGGACGACTCCCAGGCTGCGCTGCAGGCCAAGGATCCCGAGCGGTGGACGACCCTGGACGGGAAGATCGACGACGTCCTGACGTCCGTACGCGCGAAGCAGCCGGATGCCGGCGCCGAGAAGGCCGCGCTCGACGCGCTGTCCGCCGGGCTCCGGGGCTGACCGCTCAGACGGCAGGAGCGCGCAGGGCGGTCGCGACCGAGGGAGCGAACACGTCGGCGATCAGTCCGTAGCCGGTCTCGTCCGGGTGGAAGTGGTCGTCGGCGAGCCGGCCGCGCCAGGACTGCACCTGTCCCATGTCGGCGACGACCACCCCCGGGGTCACGGCCAGCACCGCGTTCACCGCACGGGAGGCCTGGCGCGGCTGCGGCATCGTCGCGACCACCGCGGCGGCTGGCAGCTGGTCGACCAGGGCCCGGAACCGCCCGGGCAGCGCACGGCGGTTCGCGCGCCGGAACAGGTCGTTGGACCCGACCAGCACGGTGAGCAGGTCCGGGCGCGGGTCGTCGTCGGTCCGAGCGGGCAGAGCGCGCCAGACCGGCAGCTGGGTGTCCAGCAGATCCGCGGCGACAGCGCCGCTGGCGGACAGGTTGACGACCGTGTGCTCGAGCCCGAGGCGCGCGTGCAGCTGATCGACCCAGCCACGATCGGGCGCCGGCGCCCCGATCGACTGGCACAGCGAGTCGCCGAGCACGACCCACCGCGGGCCGGGCCGGGTCAGCGCCGTCAGGTTGCGGGCGCGCCAGGCTTCTGCGTACGGCCCGGTCTGCGCGTGCACCCGACCGATCCCCGGGACAACCGTTCCCAGCACGCTCATGACGGGGCCGGTCGGACGGCCGGTGCGGTTGTCGTAGGAGAAAGACGCGACGCCAGAACGCGCCTGGCCGCGGGGTGCTTCCCTCCCGAGCCCAGACCTTGGGCCCGCACTCGTAGGCCCATGCCCTACGCACCGAACTCCTAGCCTGGCCTCATGGACAGCGAGCGGCGGCTGGTGGTCGCCACCGGACTCAACATCGGCGTCACGGCCGGGCAGGTCGTGGCGGGGATCGCGGCCGGCTCGCTCGGGCTGCTCGCCGACGCCGGTCACAACCTCACCGACACCGGCGCGGTGCTGCTCGCCCTGGTCGCCGTGCGTCTCACCCGACGGCCCGCGACCTCGGGCCGGTCCTGGGGCTGGCATCGCTCCGGCGTGCTCGCGGCCCAGGCCAACGCCGCGATGCTGCTGATCGTGACGGCGCTGCTCGGCTACGCGGCCATCGCCCGGCTCTTGAACCCGAGCCCGGTGGACGGCGCGGTCGTGCTCGTCGTCGCCCTGGTCGCGGCGGCGCTGAACGGCCTCGGGGCGTACGTGGTGGGCGGGGGGCACGCCCATGCAGGAGCGCAAGGTGGGCACGAGCACGCGACAGGCGGGCTCGCACACGGGCCGGACATGAATCTGCGCGGCGCGACGCTGCACCTGCTCGCCGACGCGCTCGTCTCGCTCGGCGTGGCGGCCGCCGGGCTGGTGATCCTGCTGACCGGTGGCTTCGGGTGGCTCGACCCGGCGGTCACGATCGTGGTCGGCGTCGTGATCGGGGCGTACGCGGTGCGTCTGCTCCGGGAGTCGACCGAGGTCCTGCTGGAGTCGACCCCGGCCGGGCTCGACGTCGACGCGCTGCACGCCGACGCGCTCGCGCTGCCCGGCGTGCTGGAGCTGCACGACGTGCACGTCTGGTCGATCTCGGATCGGCTGCGGGCCGCCTCCGGGCACGTGCTCGTCGACGGGCACCCGTCGCTGGAGGACGCGCGGGTGGTCGGGGAGGCGGTGAAAGGCCTGATGGGCGCGTACGGGATCGCGCACGCGACGCTCGAGCTGGAGTGCGAGCCGTGCGCGCCGGACTGTTCTCCACAGATGTCCCCGCGAGGCTGATCCCTGGTCTCGCGGCCGTCAGGGTGGGAGCATGACCACCGACCCCGAGGAGCCGACGTGCAGCCCCACCTCCACGAGAAGTCCTGGACGTTCGACGAGACCATCGACCTGCCCGACGACCGCGGGCTTCGCTACGAGGTCGTCGACGGCGTGCTCGTGGTGGGTCCACCGATGACCGTGCCGCACCAGAAGGCGTCGATGCGCCTGATGATGCAGCTCGCCCCGCAGCTCCCGCCGGAGTGGGAGGTGCTCGTCGAGATCGGCATCAAGATGGGCGACGACGGGCGCAAGCCGGACGGCGGGATCGTGCGTCGCGACGCCCCGGCGGGGTGGCACGAGATGGGGCTCGACGCCTCGGGCTTCGCCCTCGTGGTGGAGGTGGTGAGCCCCAGCAGCCGCAAGAACGACCGGTTCCTCAAGCCCACCGAGTACGCGCAGGCCGGCGTCCCTGCCTACTGGCGGCTCGAGCCCGACCCCGAGCCGCGGCTGCACGTGATGCAGCTGGTGGGCGACATCTACGAGGAGGTCCAGCAGCTGACCGGGCGCGGGCGGGTCAGCGTGCCGTTCGACCTCGAGGTCGACCTCGACGCCCTGTTCTGACACCCCACCGGCACGGGCGTACCGTCGGCGCACCAGCGAGCGGGAGGCCCAGATGAGCAAGCGGTTCGGTGCGGGAGACGTCAACGGCCAGGTGATCGCGATCACCGGCGCGGCGCGCGGGATCGGCAAGGAGCTGGCTCGCGAGCTGACCTCCCGGGGGGCGCGGGTCGCGCTGCTCGGCCTCGAGCCCGAGCTGCTGGCCGCGAGCGCGGCCGAGCTGCCAGGAGCGCGGGCCTACGACGTGGACGTCACCGACGCCGCTGCCCTCGCCGACGTGGCCCGCCGGGTGGTGGCCGACTTCGGGCGGGTCGACGTGCTGGTCGCCAACGCCGGGATCGCCGCCGCCGGCCCGCTGCTGCTCGCCGACCCGGCCAGCTTCGACAAGACCCTCGAGGTCAACCTGTTCGGCTCGATCCGCACGGCACGGGCCTTCCTGCCGGCGATCATCCAGAGCAACGGCTACCTCCTGCAGATCGCCTCGGTCGCCGCCATGGCCCACGCACCGTTCATGGGGGCCTACTGCGCGAGCAAGGCCGGCGTCGAGGCGTTCGCCCACAGCCTGGGGGCCGAGCTGCGACACCACCACGTGCGCGTGGGGGTGGCCTACCTGGCCTTCACCGACACCGACATGGTGCGCGGGGTGGACGAACGGCCGGGTCTGCGAAGCATGCGGTCGGGATTGTCGGGACCGTTCGGTCGGACCTATCCGCTGCTCCCGGCCGTCGACCGGCTCGCCGACGGGATCGGACGACGGTCCCGGCACGTGTACGGCCAGGGCTGGGTCCGGGGCGTGCAGGCGATCCGCGGCGTGCTGCCCTCGCTGGTGACGGTCGCCTCCCGCGGCCTCGCCGACGCGGAGGCTGAGATCGCCGCGGCGGACCGCGACGTGACGACGCCGGTGGGCGCCGGCGGAGCGGCCAACAAGGCCCAGCCGCGCTGAACCTGGCCGTCAGGGCGGTTCAGTCGAGCCCCCACTCTGCCGATCTCTTTACACGTGGCGCTCCATGACAAGTCTGTGACGAACTCGTCCACAGAAGCATGTCAGTTGCGTCCCCTACGTCCGCTCCGGCGGGTACCGTCCGTAGTCATGCGCTCCCGTCTCTGGATCCCCACCCTCGCCCTGGTGGCGGCGACCGGTGTGCTGTCCACGAGCGCCTCGGCACAGACCGTCCCGTCGCCGGACGTCGCCCAGCAGGCTGTCGACGGCGCTCAGGCGCAGGTCGACGCGCTCCAGGCCCAGGTCGAGGCCGCGACCGCCGAGCTGATCGCCGGGACGACCCGGCTCGAGGAGAGCCAGGCCAGGCTCGCCGCGACCCAGCGGCAGGCCGAGCAGGCCAGGGCCGCCTCGGAGCAGGCCCGGATCCAGGCCGCGACCGAGCGGGCCCGGCTCGCCAACGTCGTCCGCAAGTCCTACCTGCAGCCTGCTCCCAGCGACCTCCAGCTCGTGCTGGTCGCCCCGCCCGGCACGCTCAGCGAGACCACCCTGGCCTCGGCCGAGCTGGGCTACGTGCGCAGCAACCAGAACGACCTGCTGCGCTCCGCGGACGCCGCTCGGCTGAAAGCCGACCAGCTGCAGACCGAGGCCGACCAGCTGGAAGCAGAAGCCAGCGCCCAGCAGGCGGAGGTCGCCGCACAGGTCACCGCGCTCACCGCGCGCGCCGAGCAGATCAAGACGCAGCTGACCGAGGCGAACGCTCAGCTCGAGGCGGCTCAGGCGGCCCGCACCGAGGCGGAGAAGGCCGAGGCTGCTCGTCAGGCCGCCGCCGCCGCGGCCGCGGCAACCGCAGCGACCGCGAGCTCCTCCAGCACCTTCCGCACCTTCTCCGCCACCTGCGACGGCGCCCCAGGGGTCTCGTCCTACGCCAACGGTTTCCTGCCCGCCTCCGCCCTCTGCCCGATCGGGGTCGGCAGCCACGCGCTCCGCGCCGACGCGGCCGCCGCCTTCCAGGCCATGAACGCCGCCTACGGCAACCAGCTGTGCGTCACGGACTCCTACCGCTCCTACGCCGGGCAGGTCGACGTGTTCGCCCGCAAGCCCGGCCTGGCCGCCGTCCCCGGCACCAGCAACCACGGCTGGGGCGTGGCGGTCGACTTCTGCGGCGGCATCGAGACCTTCGGCACCCCGGCACACGAGTGGATGGTGGCGAACGCCCGCCAGTTCGGCTGGACCCACCCGTCCTGGGCTCAGCAGGGCGGATCCAGGCCCGAGGCGTGGCACTGGGAGTTCGTCGGCGTCTGATCGATCGATCGCTCGACGTCTGGTTGCTGGGGGGGGGGTCAGCCGGTGCGCCGAGCGCGTGGCCGCCAGGCCAGGGCGACCGCCAGGGCGAGCAGCACCGCAGCCGTCGGCAGGAGCAGCAGGAGCGCCAGCCCATAGCCGATGTTGGCGCCGACCACCCCGGCGGTGGCAACCCGGCCGACCCCGGCGAGCAGCAGGCCGACCAGCACGCTCGGGACCAGCGCGGTGCGCCGCAGTCGGTGCCGGAGCCCAACCACCACCGCCCACACTGCGAGCGCACCGACGCCCACCCCGATCAGGACCGACTCCCACACGGCCAGCTCGGGCGGCCGGCGCGCATAGTCCAGCTCGGTCGCCGCGAAGCCCTCGCTCGACAGGTCGCCGATCAGAGCCCACCCAGCGACAACCGCCGCGGGGACGAGCGCGGTGACCGCAGCCACCCGGAAAGTACGTGGACCAGGCACCCGTGGGCTCGACATGGTGATCACTCTGCTGCCTCGCGGACGGAAGACGCCGTTCCGGCCTGCTCCGGCGTGGCGGTCAGCGGTCGGCGACGAGCAGCGACTGGGCCCCGACGCCCAGCGGCCCGTCGACGTCGGACAGCACCGTGGTCGCGAGCCCGGTGCCGCCGGGCGTGATGGACGTCGAGGCGTCGAGGCAGACCCACTCGCCGACCGGCTCCCGGTGCAGGTGCACGGTCAGCTCCGGGTTGATGAAGTAGGTCGTGGCAAGGTCCAGCTCGCTGCTGATGCCGCTGCCGCTGTCGGCCACCGCCAGCAGCCGCTGCAACCCGGACGGCTCCTCGTCCGGCACCAGCGTGTGCAGCAGACGGGTCCACACGACGCCCGGACCAGGCTCAGCGAACGACCCGGACACCCCACGCCACTCGACCGCCGACAGGTAGCCGTCGACGGCCGACCCCCACGCCGCCGACAGCTGCTCCGTCGTCGGGTGCGTCGGGACCGGCAGCGGTGCCGGGCGTCGGTCCGGGACCGAGACGTCGGCCGGGGCCCGCAGGACGCGCCACGCCGTCGCCCGGGCGCACGGCCGGCCCGCCGCGTCGCCAAGCTCAGCCTCGACCAGCTCGATCCTGCGCCCCGGCCGCACGACCCGGGAGCGGACCGTCAGCTCGGCCACCGGGATCGGCCCCAGGATCTCGACGGTCACCCTCGCCACCATCAGCTCCGGGCGTGGCTCGCACCCCTCGATCGCCCGCCCCAGCAGCGCGCTCGGCGGCCCCCCGTGCTGCGAGCTCGCGTCCCACGGCCCGGTGGTGTGCACCGTGGAGCGCCACACCCCGTCGGCGAGCGGTTCGTAAAAGCTGCTCATCGCGCCAACCTATCCAGCCGTGCAGCTCGACCCGCACCGACCTACGCTTGGTGGATGCAGGCCATGACGCTTCCCACCTTCGGCGGACCCGAGGTCCTCACGATCGCCGAGGTGCCTGACCCGGTCCCTGGGCACGGCGAGGTGCTGATCGAGGTGCATGCCACCGCGGTCAACCGGGCCGACATCATGCAGCGGCAGGGCCTTTATCCTGCGCCGCCCGGCGAGTCCGAGGTGCCGGGGCTCGAGTGCTCGGGGCGTGTCGCAGCGCTGGGCGACGGGGCGACCGGGTTCGAGGTGGGCGACGAGGTGTGTGCGCTGCTGTCCGGCGGCGGCTACGCCGAGCTCGTGACGGTGCCGGTCGGGCAGGTGCTGCCGATCCCGGCCGGAGTCTCGCTCATCGAGGCCGGCGGGCTGCCTGAGGTGGCCTGCACGGTCTGGAGCAACGTGGTCGACCGGGCTGACCTTCAGCGTGGCGAGCTGCTGCTCGTGCACGGCGGAACGTCCGGCATCGGCACGCTGGCGATCCAGCTGGCGGTGCACCTCGGCGCGCGGGTCGTGACGACGGTGGGGTCGAACGACAAGGCTGAGCGCGCGGCTCAGCTCGGCGCCGAGCGGGTCGTGCTCTACAAGGACGCGGACTTCGTCCCGGTCGTCAAGGAGCTGGGCGGGGCCGACGTGATCCTGGACGTGATGGGCGCCAAATATCTGGCCCGCAACATCGAGGCGCTGGCCGACGGTGGCCGGCTCGTCGTCATCGGCCTGCAAGGCGGCAGCAAGGCCGAGCTGGACCTCGGCAAGATGCTGTCCAAGCGGGCCTCCGTGCACGCCACCAGCCTGCGCTCTCGCCCGGCCGGCCAGAAGGCCCGGGTCGTGGCCGGCGTCCTGCAGGACGTGTGGCCTGCCGTCGCCTCCGGTGCCGTGCGTCCGGTCGTCGACCAGGTGCTCCCGCTCGCCGAGGCCGCCAGGGCCCATCAGCTGCTCGAGGAGAGCGGCCACGTCGGGAAGATCGTCCTGCAGGTGCGCTAGTCGGGCCAGGAAGGTGCACAATGCCCCGGACGAGAGGGGCGGCCATGTGGTGCAGGGCATGCGGCACACAGCGAGGTCCGGCCCAGGATTACTGCGTGCAGTGCGGGAGCCGCTTTCCCTCCCAGCTGCCGGACCATGACGACGCGCCTACCACTGTCCTGGACACCGCCGGGGGCCGCGAGGTCCCTGTCGGGTCAGGACCAGTTTCTGCTCGCCCTGCACGCAGCCCCGTCCTCGTGGTCGCGGCAGCCCTCGGGGTGCTCGCCCTGACCGGAGGGGCCGTCGCGGGGACGCTTGCCCTCACCCGGGACGCCCCAGCGGACCCGTCGCCGATCGCGCTGCCCAGCCCGACCCCCAGCCCGACCCCCAGCCCGACCCCCAGCCCGACCCCCAGCCCGTCCGCCAGCCCGTCCGCCAGCCCGTCCGTGGTGCCGGCCTCGTTCAGCGCGCTGTACAAGCAGGTCTCCGGGGGCGTCGTACGCATCGACGCCACCTCCTGCGACGGGACCGGCACCGGCACCGGGTTCCTGCTCGAGCCCGACCTGGTGGCGACGGTCGCCCACGTCGTGTCCGGCAGCCGCAGGGTGGAGGTCCGCGGCGAGGACCGCACCGTGGAGGGCACCGTGGTCGGCATCGACAACGACAAGGAGCTGGCCCTGGTGCGCCTGGACGAGCCGCTCGACGGACACCTGTTCACCCTCGGCGACCGCCAGCCCGACGTCGGGGACGAGGTCGCCGCGATCGGCTACCCGCTGGCCGGCCCTCAGTCCTTCACGCGCGGTTCGGTGAGCGGGCTCGGGCGCGACCTCCCCGGGCTCGACCTGGTGAACCTCATCCAGACCGACGCAGGCATCAACCCGGGCAACAGCGGTGGCCCGCTGCTCACCCTGGACGGCACGGTCGTCGGGCTCGTCGAGGCCAAGCTCGCCGATGCTGACCTGATCGCCTTCGCCGTGCCGAGCACGCGAGCCAGGAACACGTTCAGCACCTGGGCGGGCAACGGGCCGCTGGAGGACGCCGGCGCCTGCGACGGCTTTGGCCCGGACAGCAACGGTCCGGGAACGATGGACGATCCTGGCATCGCCGAACCGCCCGGTGACGTCATCGACACGAGCGGGAGCGCAGCCGGGCCGCTCGCGGTCGACGCGCTCACCGACTACGTGCGAGGCATCAACGAGGGCGACAGCGACGCGGCCTGGGCGGCGCTGTCGCCGGCTGCGCAGCAGCGCACCTCCCAGGCTGATCTCGCGGCGGGGACGGCTTCCAGCCGCTTCGACGTCGTGACGATCGTGTCGATCGACGACGCCGGCGACCGCCTGCTCGTCCGCACGACGTTCGAGACCACGCAGGACGCATCGGCCGGCGCCGACGGACAGGCGTGCAGCCGGTGGGACCTGGTCTACGAGCTTGTCGACGACCCGTCCGGCGGGTTGCTGATCGACAGGGCGGTAGCCGACCCGGGCAGCCCGGTCGACTGTGCGGTGGACTACTGAGGCAGCGCTCGGCGATGTCTCGGCGGGTGCCCTAGCGGGAGCGCTCGGCCTTGATGTAGTCCTCGGGGTCCTTGTCGCCGGAGTCGAGCAGCGGGACGATCTCGCGGCTCTTGGCGGCGGTGAACAGCCTGCCGATCTCGTCGCGCTTCTCCAGGGTCGCCGACCTGCGGAAGCTGGCGAGGCCCTCGTCCTCCTCCTCACCCATGTGCTCGGTGTTGGCGGCGCGGGCCTTGCCGACCGCCTTCCACCACGCCTCGCTGCCGGGGTCGTGCTCGCGGGACTCGGCGATCGCGTCACGGATGTCGTTGTGGTCGCCGATCGCGTCCTCGGTCTCGGACCCATCGGCGTCCGCGACCCGCAGCAGCTCGGGGTAGAAGACCGCTTCCTCGGCGGCGGCGTGCGCCTCGAGGAACTCGGCCAGCTCGTTCCAGAGCAGCCGCAGCGACTCGGTGTCGCCGGGATCCACGTCGTCGAGCCGGGCAAACGCGCGGCGCTGCTCGTGGTGATCGTCCAGGATGAGCTCGGTGATGTCCATGCTCTGGTGATGGACCCGGACGGGACCGACCAAACGCTCCGGGCTACTACTTGACGCCCACGCCACCGGAATCGGTGATGGCCTGGGACAGCGGGCGCACCAGCTCACGTGCCCGCGTGCACCCCTCCACGCCGATCCGGGCCCAGGTCGGCAGCGCGAGCGTGTCCGTGAGGTCCTCGATGTTCTGACGGTGAGCGGACCCCTCGTCGGTGACGAGGACGTCGCCTTCCCCGGCGCCGGGAGCAAGCCAACCTCGCGCTACCAGACCGTGCACCGCGGTCTCCCACTCGTCGTCGGAGTAGACCCGGGTCTTCTGCATCGCCCGGCGGCTCCAGCTGTCGCCCATCGAGACCGCCATGACTGCGGCCTCGATCCCGCTGACACCCTCGGTGACCAGCGCGGCGATGTGCCCGTCACCGCGGAACTCGCGCAGCAACATGATCGCGTGGAACAGCTGCAGGTGCGGCGCCTCGGGCCAGGGCAGGTCGGCGTGGGCGGCATACAGCGGGCGGCCCTCGTCGCTCGCCCCTTCGCAGGCCGTACGGCAGAGCGTGACCGCCTCGGCGACGTCCGGGCCGTCGAGCGCGTCGCCGCACATCCGGCGCAGCGCGCGATCCGCGCCTCGGTAGCGGGCGGCGAGCACCTCGGCGGGGCTGACCGCGTCCCAGGCCCCGGCGAGCCCGAACTCGCAGGCCAGACGCGAGAAGCTGAAGAACGTGGCGTGCACGATCCCCGGTCCGACCGCACCCATGGCGGCCGCCCGGGCCGGGACGTAGCCGAGCGCCCGGTTGGCCTTGAGGTCGAGCCCGATCGCCGCATACTCCTCCTGCGCCTCGGGAGCGAAGTAGATCATCGCGTGGACGGGCTCCAGAGTCTTCCAGGTCTTGCGGGCGTCCGAAGACGTGGCCGGGGTCGTCGCGGGCGTCGTGGTCGCGGCATGTCCTGGCTGCTGGGTGTCGGTCATACCTGCACCTTCGCATCACCCTCCGACCGCTGGGCAGAGAGGTGCCATGAGCGAGCCCTCCCCCGACCAGCCGACCGGCCAGGACCTACGTGCAGACAGCACCACCGAGCAGCCCACGTCAGAGCGCAAGCGCCACCAGGTGGTCATGGTCGGTCCGGACGGTCAGCCGACCGGGACGGTCGAGGTGCCCGAGGCCGACGGGACAGAGGAGCGCAACCCGGCCGAGATGGTCGAGCAGCCCGCCAAGGTGATGCGGATCGGGTCGATGGTCAAGCAGCTGCTGGAAGAGGTGCGTACGGCGCCGCTGGACGACGCCGCCCGCGAACGGCTCGCCCGGGTGCACGCCAGCTCGATCGCCGAGCTGTCCGACGGCCTCGCACCCGAGCTGCGCGACGAGCTGGAGCGTCTGACGCTTCCGTTCGAGGAAGGCCAGACCCCGAGCGACGCCGAGCTGCGGGTGGCTCAGGCCCAGCTCGTCGGCTGGCTCGAAGGGCTGTTCCACGGGATCCAGACCGCGCTGTTCGCGCAGCAGATGGCGGCGCGGGTGCAGCTGGAGCAGATGCGCGGTGGACGACCGCAGATCGAAGGGGCGCCGCAGCAGCAGATGCCTCAGGGGCCGCTCGCCGGCGGGACGGGACAGTACCTCTAGACCCGACCTTCCTGGCCGGGTCTAGAGGTACTGCCCGGCAGAGCCGCTAGTGGCGGTCGCGACGCCGGAACAGCTGGCTGATCTCCGCGATGCCTGGACGCACCCGCACGGCGGGCGGGTCGTCGAGCATCAGCTGCAGCGTGTTCTGGACCTGCTGCCGCCGAGCCGTCAGCGTGCGGCGGGCGCCGGCCCAACCCACGCCGCCGGCCGCGATCGCGGCCGGCGCGGCGAGCACCGTCTCCGGCCCGATGCCGAGCAGCACGGCGGTCAGGCCGCCGACCACCCCGGCGGGCACCAGGACCATCCCGCCGATCAGGCCGTTGCGCAGATCGCCGAGGTCGGCCGTCACTCGCACTCCTTCGCCCTGCGGCTCGACCCGCAGCGTGCGTACGTCCTGGAGCCGGAGCGTCTTCTGCAGGTCCGTCGCTCGGCGGGCCTTGGCGGCCAGGCCGCCGCGGGGCTCCCAGTCGCTGGTGGCACCGCGGCGTCGACGCAGCTCGAACCACTGGCTGGAGAGCCAGTGCTCGACGGCCTCGGTACGCGCGGTGGGGTGGGTGAGGACGACGACCGCATCGAGGCCGGCACGTCGACCCGTCGGCAGGTCTGCTGCCTGCACCAGCCGGCCAGACCTCAGCTCGGCGACGGCCCGCTCGACGTTGTCGGCCGATAGGCCGACCTCTGCGGCCGCCTGGCGGACCACGTCCTCGTCGAGGTGGTCGTCGGGGGCTGTCTGCAGAAGAGCGTCCAGCTCGGCGGCGCGCCGCAGCACCGCTCTGGTCTCTTCCGGCGACATCGCGGCCACCCGACCAGGCTAGTCCGCAGCACCAGGGCACCGGCACGATGACGCGGTCCGGCTCCCCGAGCCACGCCGTGCGGTCCGGCGTCGTGCGCACCTGGTCCGGCTCGATCGGCGGCGCACGCGTGTCGGGCGGACGCTAGACCGGACGCAGGTCCGGCTCGAAGACGACCAGCCCTGCCGGGTAACGATCGGCCGCCGCGCGCTGGTCGGGCGTGACCCAGATCGTCCTGACCACGACCCGGCCCTGCAGGTCGTCACCGAGCACCATGCTGCCCCCGTATCCCTGCCCCTCTGAGCCTGGCGGCGTCGGGTCGAGCACCGGGTCCTGGCGCGCAGCCTCCAGCTCTGCCTCGGTCCGCCGGGCGTCCACGACGCACAGGGCGTCCCCCAGCGTGGGGCGCAGCGCCGTCTCGACCGCGTCCCGCTCGGCGTCGTCCCGCACCGCGAAGCCGATGATGGCGGTGCTCGTCGTCGGGCGCTGGAAGGAGACGAAGGGCGTCGGGTGGGCGTCGAGGTAGTCGAAGACGGTCTGCATCTGGACCTCGGGAAGGTTGTGCCCGGGGCCCTCCGCGGGCCAGCCGCCCGACGGTTCGGGGCAGGGCGGTTCCTGGACGAGGCGCACGTCCCGGTCGACGGGGGGCTGCTGGGTCCGGACGGTGACCGTCCCGTCCCGAATGACCCCGGTCAGTGTGATCAAGTCCTGGGTCGCACCGTTCTTGATACGCGGATCGGGGAGCGACCCGAGGTCCAGGTCGACCAGGTCGATCCCCAGCTCGCAGAAGGTCGGCGCAGGCTCCTCCCCGGGGCGGTAGCCGATCGCCGGCGACGACGGGTTGCCGCAGAACCGTGCCGGCCGTCCGGGCACGGCGACGACCGTGCCGGTGCCGGTCACCGCCGCCCCGTCGGTCAGCGCCGCCTGGTCGCTGATCGGCGGCGCACCCGGCGCGACCGCGGGTGTTCCGCAGGCAGCAAGCAGCAGGAGCAGGACCAGCGGCGTGCGGCGCATGACCCTCAGACGCACCGTGACCCGGATCGGTTCACGCGGCGTCAGAACCATCGTTCCAGGACCTGCGCCACACCGTGCTCGTCGTTGGTGCCGGTCATCTCGTCCGCGGCTGCCAGCACCTCGGCGTGCGCGTTGGCGACCGCCACCGAGCGCCCTGCCCAGGCCAGCATCGGCAGATCGTTGGGCATGTCGCCGAAAGCGATCACGTCAGCCGCGTCGATCCCCAGGTCCGCAGCCAGGGCCGCCAGCCCGCTGGCCTTGGTGATCCCGGCCGCGCTGATCTCCAGGAGCCCCTCGCTGCTGCTGTGCGTCAGGGTCACGCTGTCTCCGACGGTCCGCACCGCAACGGCGAGCAGATCGTCGGGGCCCATCGCGGGGTGGCGTGCCAGCAGCTTCACCACGTCGGTCGCCAGCAGGTCGTCCAGCTCCAGGACCTGCGACCCGGGATGCTCGAACGACGGCTGATACGCGCTCTCGTGACCGAACGCCCCGTCGACCCGCTCGACCGCGAACCCCAGCTCGGGCAGCTCGGCCCGCAGAGCCTTCGCCACCTGCACGGCGGCTGGAGCGTCCAGCAACGAGCTAGCCACGACCTCACGTCGATGCAGGTCGTAGACCAGAGCCCCGTTCGCGCAGATCGCGAGCCCCCGATGGCCGGTCTGCTCGGCGACCAGGTCCATCCAGCGCGGCGGCCGACCGGTGACCATGACGAACGGGACACCAGCCTGCTCGACCCTTCTCAGCACCTCCCCCGTACGGGCGGAGACGTTGCCGTCGCTGCCGAGCAGGGTTCCGTCGAGATCGGTGGCGACAAGGCGGGGGGCAGGTGCGGAAGTCACGCCTCCAGTATCCGGTGCGCCGCGGTGTCCGGGTTCGTCCAGCAGGCATGCAGCGGCGCGCTGGAGGACGTCTTTGGCTGGCGCGCCTCGCTGGAAGCGGGCTCGAGCAGACCGGCGGTGCGCGACCCGGCCCGCCAGGCGCGGCTGTTCCGCCAGCCGACCGTGGACGTCGTCGGCCAGCACGTGGTCTGACCGACCGCCGGTCATCGGGGGAACCCCCGATGAGCACCGGGCCCATCAGACGTTTCCCTGATCATGGTTATGGCGTCCGGGGAACCCCCGATGACCAGGACGCACGGCGTGGCGGGCGCTCAGGGCGGGGGCAGGCACGTGGTCGCACCGAGCCGGCTGACCGCGGCGCCGATCCCGGCGTTGACCACGACGGTCTACAGGTCCCGAGCTGCCTGGCCGGGGTGCGCCTGCGCCCACCTCCCGTCCGAGCCCCCGGGATCCCTCTGAGAGCGGGCGCCCCGAGCCTCCGCTACCCCGAGATGAACGCAGGGCCACCCGACCGAAGGCACGCACGTGCCAGGCTGACCGCGTGGCTGGCTACCTGGACGTCTTCAGCGCGCTGACGGACGCCGGGGTGTCGTACGTCGTGGTGGGTGGCGCGGCGGTCGTCCTCCAGGGGCACGCCCGCATGACGGTCGACCTCGACCTGGTCCTGGACCTTGCGCCCGCCTCGGTCCGGAAGGCGCTGGACGTCCTGCTCGGTCTGGGGCTGCTGCCCCGGCTGCCCGTCGACCCCTATCAGTTCGCGGACCCGGTGGTCCGGGAGCAGTGGCGCACCGAGCGCAACGTCATGGTTTTCTCGCTCTACGACCCGACGGACCCCTTCCGGGAGGTCGACCTGTTCACTGCCTCTCCCCTGCCCTGGGAGGAGCTGAGGGCACAGGCGACCGTTCTGGACCTGGCCGGCTCCCTCGTGCCGGTCGCCTCGATCGAGCACCTGCTGGTCATGAAGCGAACGGCAGGCCGACCGCAGGACCTGGCCGACGTCCGAGCCCTGGAAGGTCTGCGGGAACAGCCGTGATCTGGGTCGAGGGAACCTGGCAGGGGCTGGCAGCGGCGCAAGCGAAGCGGATCGCCGCGACGACGCCGGAGCAACGACTCGGTTGGCTCGAGGAGTCGTTGCGTCTTGCGTACGCCTCCGGTGCCCTGCAGCGCGCCCGGCGGGAACGCCAGCGCGCGTGCGACGAGCAATGGGCCACGGGCGTCAGCCCGGCCGGTCCTGCACCGGATAGCGCATGACCAGGACCGCCGAGACCGGTCCGTCCAGCGCCTCCCACCGGTGCTCGACGGCGCCGTCATAGCTCAAGGCCTCCCCCGGCCCGAGCACGACGCCGTCCGCGACGACCAGCCGGCCCGCGACCACGAGCACCTGCTCGGTCACCCCGGGGGCGTGGGGCGCCGAGACCTGGACGACGCCGGGCCGGACGTGCAGCCGGAAGATGTCGGCGCCTGCGAGCCGCTCCACCAGGAAGGCGTCGACGGCGTCCCCGGACACCGGTCCCGCCTCGTCCGGGACCGCAGCCGAGAGCGGCAGCCCGAGGGCGGTGGTGATCGCGAACAGCGTCGCCAGCGTGGGGTTGCGCTGCCCGCTCTCCAGCTCGGACAGGGTGCCCTTCCCGAGCCCGGTCCGCCGGGCCAGCTCTGACAACGACCACCCTCGTGCCGTACGAAGATCACGCAGTCGTGCACCGACACGCTCGCTGACCTCCACGTCGCCGAGGCTATCGTTCTGTCTATGGAACGACCGACCGGCCAGGCCGTCGCGACCGGGGTGTCCGCCGCGGCGATCGGCTACGCCAGCTCGGTCGCCGTCGTCATCGCGGGGCTGACCGCTGCCGGCGCCACCCCCGGGCAGGTCAGCTCGGCGCTGGTGGGTCTCGGGGTGCTCATGGCGCTCGGCAGCGTGGCGCTGTCCGCCCGGTTGCGGATCCCGGTCGCCGTGGTCTGGTCGACCCCCGGCCTGGCCCTGCTGGTGACGGTCGGCCCGCTGGACGGGGGCTTCGCGCTCACCGTGGGAGCGTTCCTGGTAGCCGCGGCGCTCATCGTGCTCACCGGGCTGATCCGTCCGGTCACCCGGCTGGTGGGCCGGTTGCCCCTTCCGCTGACGGCCGCGGTGCTCGCCGGGGTGCTGCTGCCGTTCTGCCTGCAACCGGCCCGCGGCGTCGTCGACCTGCCGCTCCAGGCCGGCGCGATCGCGGTCGTCTGGCTGCTCGCGTCACGCGTCGCTCCCCGCTGGTCGGCCCCCGCCGCCCTGCTGGCCCTGGTGGTCGTCGTGCTGCTGGCCGGCGACCTGCCGCCGCTGGGAGGCGCCCCGCTGGGCCTCGAGCTCGTGTCGCCCCGGTTCTCGTGGGACGCGGTCGTCCGGGTCGCCGTGCCGCTCTACCTGGTCACGATGGCCGGGCAGAACCTCGTCGGGCTGTCCGTGCTCAAGGCCGAGGGCTATGACCCGCCGACCGGGACCCTGCTGGTCGGCACCGGGCTCGCGTCCGCCGCGGGCGCGCCGTTCGGCGCCCCGACGGTCAACCTCGCCGCGATCACCGGAGCGCTGACCGCCGGCCCGACGGCCGGGCCCGACCCGGCCCTGCGGTGGCCGGCCGCGGCGACCGGCGGGCTCACCTACCTCGCGCTCGCCGCCGTGGCTCCCCTGGCCGCCGCGGTGGTGACCGGCGTCGACCCACGCCTGGTCGGCACCGCTGCCGGCCTCGCGCTGGTCGGTGCGCTCGCCGCCTCTGCCAGCAATGCGCTGCGCGAGGACGCCACCCGGATCCCGGCGTTGCTCACCCTGCTCGTCACCGCCTCCGGCATCCAGGGCGGCCCGGCGCTGGGCCTGCTGGTCGGGCTGGTCGCGCTGCGCGTGCTGCGGGTCAGCCCACCGACCGCCGAGCGGCCCGGGCGGCGAAGGCGTCCACAGCACTGAGCACCTCGCGCGGCTGCCAGATGCGCCGCCCCCGCTGACAAGAGACCTCGGTCGGGGCTCCTCAGCTCAGGGTGCGGGTCGGCGCTACCTCGGCCCGGTGCTTGCGCGCCTGCCACACGACCAGCCCGCCGACGACGAGCACCCCGACCACGATCGCCGTACCCGTCCCGAAGCTCTTCTCGACCCTCTTGTACGCATCACCGGCCAGGTAGCCCAGCATGACCACCACGACGCCCCAGACGGTCCCGCCGGCAGCGTTGAACGCCAGGAAACGGCGGTAGGGCATGCGCGCCGACCCGGCGAGCGCCGGCATCACGGCCCGGAAGAACGCCACCCAGCGACCGAGGACCACCGCGGCCCCGCCCCTGCGGGCCAGAAAGGACTGCGCCTGCTCGAGCCGGGCACGACGCTTGTCGAACAACCGGGACGCCAGCACCCGCGGACCGACGTGCTTGCCGATCTCGTAGCCGACGCTGTCCCCCACGACCGCGGCCACGACGACGACCGTCAAGACCGTCCACAGCGGCACGTTGCCGAGCCGGGCCGCGACCCCGCCGAGCACCGCCACCGTCTCGCCGGGCAGCACGAAGCCGACAAAGATCGCGTCCTCGGCGAACACCACCAGCCCGACCACGAGCAGCACGGCCCAGCTCGGCGTGGTCAACAGCTGGTCGAACAGCCCGCTCATCGGTCCAGCGTACGAACCCCTGCCCGGTGATCATGCTCATCTGCACCCTTGGTGTCCGGTTTGGGGGGGCAGATGAGCATGTTCA